>CAMJKI010000054.1 GCA_946406355.1 uncultured Bacteroidales bacterium
CCAACAAGGCCGGTAAGGCTCTGGTAAAGGCTGGACCTAAGCTCTAACGAGCTTATCGTTACAGCTTGAGGGGGCTCTGCCCCCTATTATCCCCCGCGGCCTTAGGCCGGCACTTCGTGCCAGGTGCTTTATGCAACGATGGTAAGGCCATCAAATGCGGGCTGGACAATAGAGTTAATCTTACGTTCTGCGCAGATCTGCATAAGGTCTGCGCAGAATTTTTCGTGCTGGGGGAAGGCGTGGCTCAGGTGGGTGAGCCAGGTGTGTTTTGCGCCGATGCGTTGGGCCAGTTCCAGGGCCTGGTCCAGGGAGAAGTGGGAGTGATGGGGATGATAACCCACGGTGTTAAGGGTAACGTGCTCCAGGCCTTGCAGTTTGGCGAATTCGCTTTCCGGGATGGAGCTCATATCCGTAATGTAGGCAATGTTGCCAAAGCGGAAGCCCAGCACCGGCAGCTGGTCGTGCAGACCGCGGATGGGTATCACGTTGGGCTGCTCATGGGCGGCCTCCAGGATGGCGTTGTCGGAGGGTTTCAGGCTACCGTCGGCCTGCCGAAAGAAATAACCCACATCGTGCACCCATTCCAGATCGCCGGTGCCTTTCAGCGAATCTACGCGGAAGGGACGCTCGTCAATCAGGTGCACGTGCCACTCCGGGGAACCGGGGTACTTGTGGTCGGCAAAGGCGTATGCGTAGTCGTTCTGAAGGGATTTCAGCACTCGCGGCTCGCAGTAAATCTCCACAGCCTTTTTGTCAATGTAATTGAACGAACGGACGTCGTCCAGCCCGCCGGTGTGATCTTTATGGTTGTGGGTGAGCAGGATGGCATCCAGATGCCGAACATTGTGCGCCAGCATCTGCGAACGGAAATCGGGACCTGCATCTATCAGGATCTGCAGTCCGTCATGCTCCACCAGCGCCGCCGCCCGGAACCGCTTGTCCCTAGGGTCATCGCTCTTGCAAACGGCACACTGGCAGGCGATGATAGGCACCCCCTGTGATGTCCCCGTTCCCAAAAATGTCAGTTTAGTCATATTGCACTGTTTGACAGGATAGTATTACCTCTAAAACCCATGCCCACCCTCGGGCCTGTAAGAGGAGGGGCCCCCTTTGGGGAGGGTCGCGAAGCGACGGTTTTAGAGGTAATACTATCCTGCCATTTTATAATACTATATCTTCTAGAGTATTGAACTTATCTGGATTTGCCGCTTGTTCAATACGGATGTAATTGCCGGTGTAGCCGCCCATGAAGCCGTTTTTGACGGAGGATTCCCACAGGACGGATTCACGGAGGCCTTTGTTGGCTGCGACGAAGGCGGTGTGGAGCTCTTCGCACAGGGCTTCCAGTTTGGCTACCCTTTCGGTTTTAATGCTGTCCTGCACCTGGTCTTTCCATTCGGCCGCACGGGTTCCAGGACGGCGGGAGTAGGGGAATACGTGGATAAAGGCCGGGCGGATGCGCTCTTTCAGGAAGTTGTAAGTCTCCTGGAACAGTTCTTCCGTTTCGCCGGGCAGGCCCACAATTACGTCGATGCCGAAGAATACCAGCGGCTCGCCGGGGCGTTCCAAAGCCTGGCGGATGTAGTCGATGCGGGAGGCAAACAAGGCCGTATCATAGCGCCGGCCAACCCGCCTCAGGAGCGTGTCGCTGCCGCTTTGCAGCGGAATATGGAAATGCCGCTGGAACTTGGTTCCGGAGGCAATCCAGTCCACAATTTCCGGCGTAATCAGGTTGGGTTCAATGGACGAAATCCGGTAGCGGTCAATGCCCTCAACCTCATTCAGCGCCTTCAGTAAATCCAGAAAGCTCTCTCCGGTAGTCCGGCCAAAATCTCCGGTATTCACTCCCGTGAGCACTACCTCCCGAATCCCCTGTGCAGCAATCTCCCGGGCCTGTTTCACCGCCTCACAAATGGGAATATTCCGGCTTCGTCCCCGGGCATAAGGTACCGTACAGTATGCGCAGAAGTTGTCACATCCATCCTGTACCTTCAAAAAGCTCCTCGTCCTTTCGCCACTGCTATAGGCCCCAAAAGTCGCAGCGGTGGAGGGAGACACCCCTCCGGGGGCTTGTCCACCCCCGGAGGATTTGAGGGGGCCCTGCCCCCTATTATCCCCCGCGGCCTTTTCTCCCTCTATGATTTCGCCTGACGGCAAAATCCCGGGTACGGCCGGGCGCCTGATGGCGCCTAGAAACGTCTTGGAATTACCTGCCACTGTATCTGCCACTATCTGGCTCTTGTCATTGGCCCCAAATACCTTCCAGACGCCGTCTATGGCCAGGAGCTGCTCTTTGCGGAGTTCGGCGTAGCAGCCGGTTACCACAATGCGGGCTTCCGGGGCGGTTTTGTGGGCGCGGCGGATCAGGTTGCGGGACTTTTTCTCGGCCGTTTCGGTTACAGCGCAAGTATTGATCAGATACACATCGGCCTGGGCCGTCCAGGGCACTACCTCCCAGCCGGCGGCTATGAAGCCCCGTTCGTAGGTGGAAGTTTCTGCATAATTCAGTTTGCAGCCCAGGGTGGTGAATGCTATTTTCATGGCTAGGCTAGCAGTAAAAACACGCACGGACGTTTGCCAATTACGGGTACATCCCGTTTCCATTCGGCCACCGTGCGGGTGTGGATGAAGGCATCCGGACAGGTAAGATTGGCGGCGATGCACAGGCGGGTATGACCGTTCAGGCACTGGAGCATATCGGCCAGCAGGGCGTCGTTGCGGTAGGGGGTTTCTATTAGAATCTGGGTCTGGCGGGCTGTGGCGGAGCGTTTTTCCAGCATACGGAGGGCAGTACGGCGTTCTTCGGTCTTGGCGGGAATGTAGCCCACGAAGGCGAACGACTGCCCGTTGAGCCCGGAGGCCATCAGGGCCAGCATCAGGGAAGACGGTCCCACGAAGGGAACCACCTCAATATCGTGCCGATGGCAAAGCGCCACCAGCAGGGCGCCCGGGTCGGCCACGGCGGGTAGTCCGGCCTCCGAAATGAGTCCTACATTGCGCCCGTCCTGGAACAACTGCAGGTACTTCTCTACCTCGGCAGGGGCGGTATGCTCGTTCAGTTCGTGGAATTCCAGATCCTGGATGTGTCCTTTGAGGCCGGCCGCCGACAGATACCGGCGTGCTGTGCGCACTTCCTCCACCACAAAGCAGTCCAGCTGCGGCAGAAAGTCCAGCACCGGGGCGGGTATCACCTCGGACGGGGCGCCTTCTCCCAGGGGGGAAGGAATCAGATAGAGTTTACCGTACTTCATTTTTGGGAATTGCGTGTCCGGTGGAATCAATTTGCAATACTACCTGCCGGGATGCCGGGATGCCATCCCGCGGAGGCATACCGTCCCGGGAAACACCTTCCCTGGGAGCACCCTCCCGTGGCATACCGTCCGGCGGGATAATTCCTTCCGGAGGCGTTCTCCTGGGCCGGAACAGGCCCCGGAAAAGCTGCCGGAAAGTGTTGAATTCCATCTGGTAGGTGATACCGGCGCCGTTTCGCTGGCTGTTGTCCAGGTAGGAGGTGAACTGGTCGGCCGAGTGGGAGAACAGGCTGGCCCGCAGGGAACCGCTCTTGTTCAGCTTGATTTCAATTTCTATATCGCCCGCCACCTCCGAAGTAGTGGTGCCGTAAAGATGCTTGTTGCCCACGGATCCGTTCACAATTACGCGGTTGTTGAACAGCTGGGTAGAGAGGGCTACGTCAAAGATATTGGTTCCGGTGTTGGTGGCCTGGTAGTTGAGACCCAGGTCCAGCGGAATGTTCAGTTTCTGGAAGATGTTGTTAATCTGGCCCGCCATGATGCCGGTAACGTTGGAGAAAAGCATTTCCGAGCCGTTGGTGGTAATGCCGGACTCTTCCGAGGGCAGGAAACCGCCGGCCAGCAGCAGGTACAGGAACTGTTTCTGCACCTTGTCATCCGTGTTAAGGGCGGCATCTACCTGAGCCTGTATGGTGGGGTTCAGGTCCGGGATGTCGATGGAGAACTGAATCTGCGGGTTCCGCAGTTTGTCGGTGATGCTGATGCCGCAGTTAACGGTGCGGCGGGTTACGGCATTCTCATCGGCTATCAGGTTGGCCAGGCTGGCCTTGGTGGTGTAGAGGCCGTTCACGTTAAGGTCGGTATCCCACATGTCGCCGTTGAAGTGCACCGAACTGCCTTCCTGGATGGTGAAGTCCCTGCTCACCAGATTCAGGGCCGAGAAGTGGAAGCTGCCCTGGTTCAACTGGTAGTTGCCGTTGAGGGTGAGGGAAGAGGTGGCGCTCTGGCTTTCCAGTTCGATGACGCCCGTTCCGCTGGCTTTCAGGGAATTCTCCTCGCTCAGGTCCAGATACACCATCACATCTTGTGTAGGACGCACCGTGAGCCGGATATTGGTGTTGCCGGTCTGCTGCGTGGCCTTGTTGCTGGAGACCATCATTTGCTCGTAGGGGTCCAGAATCAGTTCTTCCTCTGCCTCGGTGAAGGTGAGCAGCTGAGAACTGCGGCTGGAACTGGAAGAGCCCAGTAGCAGGTGCAGGTTGCCTTCCTTCACGGTAGAGGCGTTCAGGTCCAGGTTCAGGTTGGGCGACCAGCCGGTGACATCGGCCGTTCCGCTGGCATACAGGTCTCCGTACAGCAGGGAATTCTGGCCCCGCTTGAGCTCCAGAACCTTCATGCGGTTAAGCCGTACATGAACATCCAGGCCGAAGTTGGAGAAACCGTCCAGCAGCACGCTGCCGCGGATGGTGCCTGTGCCGTCGTAGTCGTCCGTCAGGCGGACGTCCTTGAAGTGCAGGCCCTTGTCGTCCAGATCCAGCTTACCGGAAGCATGGTAGGGCACTTTGCAAAAGTCCAGGGCCAGATAACCGTCGTCCAGGTAAAGGTTTTCGCTGGACAGATGCAGGTCTTTAAGAGGGCCCCGGGCCCGGATTCTACCGCTGAGTCCGCCGTTGAATTCAGAGAAGGCGGCTTCCAGAATGGGGGCGACGTAGCCCAGATCCAGCCCGTTCAGCGTGGCCAGGGCGTCGATTTCGGCCGTGGAGGGTTTCAGGAAACCGTTCAGGCCGATGGTCTTTTTTCCGTCCAGTCTGTTACCCACGGTAAAGTCGAAGCGGTTTTCCTGCTCGTTCCATACGCTCTCCAGGTTCAGCTGTCCCAGACGTTTTCCGGAAACCAGCGTGGAGTCGCAGGTGATGCCCGCAATAAGGCCCACGGCCGGGCTGGAAGGGGAGATGACCAGGGCGTTGCCTGTAGCCCGGCCCTGCACCTGGGGCACGCCGCCCGTGAGGGTGTTCAGCAGGGCCATATTAAACTTCTCCATCCGTACCGTAAGCGTATCGGGCCGGTCGGCCGAGAAGCCGCCATCTACCAGCAAAGCCTCGTCTTCATGGCTGGCAAACAGGCGGGAGATGTTCCAGTTGCCCTCTTTGAAAAGGATCTGGTCGGAGGAGATGCCCCAGCCGTCGCCCTCGTAGTAGATGTTGGAGGGAAGCACCTGGGCGTTCACCGCCAGCGCTCCGTCTTCCCGGGACAGATCGGCTCCCAGGATAAGCTCGGCCCGCGTTTCGGCCTCCTGCTCGTTGTCAAAGGAGTAGGAGAGGCCCAGATGGTCGTCATTGGCATAGAGGGTAACCCGGTTGCCCTTGAGTTCCAGGCCGGAAAGATAGAGCGAGGGACTCACCAGATCGGCCTGAAGGGCCTGCCCGGCGTTGTCCAGCGTAAGGTTCACGTCCCGCAGGTATTTGTCCAGATAGGCCAGGCGGCCGCTGGTGAAATGTCCGCTCAGCGTCCCGTCTTTTTCCAGGGAAAGGCGGAGGCGGGTGTTGTTTTCTATGTACAGTCCCGGCATCACAAAGTCCAGCAGTTCCCGCGCGTCCCGCACCGTGAGGTTCAGGTCGTAGGCGGTTCCGTCCCACAGGTGCCCGGACGGTGTTCCCAGAAGGGACGGCAGTTCTTTGTCCAGCACCAGGTACTTGAGGTCGTTTATAAAGGCCTGGATGGCTTCTCCGCCGGAAAAACTGCCGTCCAGGAAGTAGGACTTAAGGTCTATCCGGTTTTGATACGGCCGGGACAGGGCCGATAGGGTAATATCCCCGATATCGTGCACGCCGGAATTGTTTTCCAGGTTCAGCCCCCGGATCTGAAGGCTGGCCTGCAGCTCTTTGCTATCGGACAGGGAGAAGTTGGAATCGGCCTGGAAACTTACCCTGGAACGTCCCCGCTGGTCCAGATTCAGGGCCTGCAGGTCGGCGTATCCCATACTGAGGAGGAAGCCGTAGTTGGATGCGGACGGGCCGGAAGGCTTGCCGGTGCCCTGGAAGAGGAAACTCAGGTTGGGATCGGCCGATACTATACGTCCGTCAAAAGCCCCATTCCTGTAATAGCCCGAAGCGGAAATGTTGCTGTAGTTATAGTCCAGCGCCCGGAGACGGGCAATCTGCAGGGTATCTATCTGCAGCTGCGGACCGCTGGAAGCCAGGGTGGCCGACAGTCGGGATTCCAGGCTGACCGGCCCCAGCGCCTCTATGCTCAGAATCCGGCCCAGGTCCAGGTCCCTGGTTTTGAGGCGGCCGTCCAGGCCGATATCCTTTCTGGTATCTACGGCATTCTGCAGCACCAAATCTATCTGGGCATCTCCATCCGCGGCGGCTGCAGTTCCCTTCACGTTGAGGCTGTTCACCAGGCCCCTGACTGTTCCGTCAAAGACAAAGCGCTGTCCCTTGGCCAGGCCGGACAGGTCCAGACCGGTTCCCGGTGCCCAGGAATTGACAAAGCGGGCCACGCCGGGCATGTCGAAGTCCAGCCGGTCTATCTTGAAGTCCAGCGTGCTGTCCATGATTTCCGGAAGGCCCTTCATGCCGCCCCGGACTTGGACGTTGATGCCGGAGTCCGGGTCCTGCACCACCAGGTCCTGCAAGTTGAAGTCGCTTACGGTTCCGCTGGCTTTTCCCTGCAGGTAACCCCGGAAGCAGGTGCCTTCCGGCAGGGGGCCGAAGTGGCTCACCGTGAGCATGGAAACGATGGAACCCTTTTCTATTTCGGCGTCTATCTTAATCTTGTTGATGAAGTCGGCATAGTCGTCGATGGGGCCTTCCAGGTTGAAATACTTGGCCAGGATGTGGGTATCCTGCTCCAGCAGCTCCAGGTCTGAAATCTGCACCTTGGCATTTCCAACCTTCACTTTTCCGGAGGCTTTTTCCAGCACGAAACCGGTGGCGTTTTCTCCCAGCCGCAGGTTGTCCACCGTTCCGGTAATAAAGTTGTGGGAATAGCGGATGTTCCTGGCAATGAGACTGCTCACCCAGGCGTCCAGGTTGTTCCAGTCAATGGTGCCGGGGGCGTAGGAACTTCCGTTTTCGGCCATCTGGGCTTCGCTTACCGGATTCAGCAGGCGGAAGTGCAGGTCCCTTGCGTCCACCACCCTGGCATCGAAGAGATTCCCCAGGTCCTTGGGTTCTGCATCGGGATTATCCTGGATGCGGAAGATGCGCTGGATGTTGGTGCTGCTGTGGCCCGGCTGGCTGCCGGGTTCTATCACCAGATTGAAGGTGATGCCCTGCGCTGTGAGGCGGTTCACGTGCACCCCTTCTTTGTAGAACAGTCCGCGGATGGAGAATTTGGCCGACAGGAACTGCAGGCGGGCCACGGTATCGGCCCGGTGATCCACGGCGGCGGGGTCCGTTATCAGTACATCCTTGAGGATGAGGGTTTCAAAAGGCTTGAAACTTACCTCCGAGAAGGAGACATCGGCATCCATGCTGTTCTGCAGCATTTTGATAACCCTTTGGCCGACGAAAGACTGAACCCGGGGCGACTGCACGGCTATCATGGCTGCCAGCAGCAGCAGGAACACCGTAACCAGCGTCCATCCCAGCACCTTGAATGCAATTTTGAGCCCCTTGTTCATTATCCTACAAAATTAACATTAATTTTCGGAATTAAATAGACAGGTGCTTGAGAAATAATTATGTATCTTTGCCTTGCATGCCACAGTAATATGAACCTGATTCAACTCTTCAAAAACATACGCCCCTTTGTACGGCCATACCGCTTGCTGGTGCTCATCACGTTGGTTTTAACCCTGGTGGGATCCATGATGCAGCAGGTGAACGCCATCGTGCTGGACCGGACGGTGGATGCCATCAACGCCCTCATCGGCACAGATTTCAGCTGGAGCCAGGCGGCACGCATCCTCACCATCATCTCCGTCGTGCTGCTGGGAAAGGAAGTATTGTCGGCCCTTATCACCTTTGCGCAGAACTACTATGGCGAGCGCATGCGCATTTTTGTTTCCAGGGATCTTTCCCAGGCCGTTATCGAGAAAGTCCTTACTTTCCGGATGGCCTACTTCAGCGCCGATGAAAATGCCACGGGAAAGGTGCAGGCGCGTATCGACCAGGGCGTGAGCAGCATTTCGCGCACGGTGCAGAACTTCTTCATAGACCTGCTGCCCCTTTTCTCCAGCGCCGCGCTGGCGCTCATCCTCATGTTCGCGGCCAACGTGTACGTGGGACTGGTGGCCCTGGGTATCGTGCCGGTATATTTCTGGATCACCATCCGGCAGGCCCGGCGTCTCAAGGGCTGGCGGCGGGAGATGCGTTCCCATCTGGAAACCAAGAGCCAGGGCATCAAAAACATCATCGATTCCATCAATGTAATCAAGTCTTTCAACCGGGAACAGATCGAGGGGCAGAAACAGCTGGATATCCAGAACCAGGTTACGGCCAATCAGATGAAGACGCGCCGGGTGGCCTTCTATTTCAACGGCCTCAAGAGTTTTGTACGCCAGGTGGGTACGGTGCTGGTCATTATCCTTACCGCCTATCTGGTCCTCATCGAATACCCGGGCATGAGCATTGGTAAAATCATGTACCACGTGATGCTGTTCTCCAATGTGATAGCCCCCATCACGCAGCTCCAGCGCATCTTCGATGACGTAAACGACGCCCTCATCTACGCCGAGGGCTTCTTCGACATCCTCAATTCCGAGAGCGAGGTGGAGCCCAGCGGAAGCTATCGGCCGGAAAAGGTTTACGGCTGCTTCGAATTGCAGGACGTGGATTTCACTTATCCCAACGGTACGCAGGCGCTGTTCGGGGTGAACATGACCATCGAGCCGGGCAAGATTACCGCGCTGGTGGGCCTGTCCGGAGCGGGTAAAAGCACCATCGTTAACCTGCTGGACAAGTTCTACGAACCCCAGAAGGGGAGTATCAGGCTGGACGGGGTGGAACTCAGGGACTATGATACCAAGTACTTGAGGGAGAACATCGGCCTGGTGCTGCAGAAGAACCATATCTTTGACGGCACCATCGAGGAGAATATCCGGTACGGAAAGCCCGACGCTACTTTTGAAGAAGTGGTGGAGGCCGCCAAAAAGTCCTATATCTACGACCAGATCATGGCGCTGCCCAAGCAGTTCCAGGGCAAGGCTTCAGACCTGTCCGGCGGCCAGCAGCAGCGCATTGCCATCGCCCGCATGTTCCTCAAGAATCCGCCCATCATCTTCCTGGACGAACCCACCGCTTCGCTGGACGCCATCGCCACAGAACAGATCAAGAATTCCATCGACGCCATCAAGAAGGACCGTACGGTGATTATCATCTCCCACAGCATTTCGCAAATCATTGACAGCGAGATGGTTTATGCCCTGCAGAAAGGCCGGGTAGAGCAGTCCGGCCACCCCGACGACGTGTACCGGAAAGGCGGCATCTACAAGGACATCATCGACGCATCGGCCCGCAGCCTGAACATCGAGAAAATCGCTAAAACGCTGGAAGGGTAGGGCCTAAAAATCGGCCATGCGGGAGACGGGGGCCACGTCCAGCGGGGTGCGGACGCCGGCCTTGTACTGGAACCAGCCGGCTATGGCTATCATGGCGGCGTTGTCGGTGGTGAATTTGCGTTCCGGGAGATAGGTGTTCCAGTGGCGCTTAATACCTTCGGCCTCAATTCTTTCCCTTAAGCCGCTGTTGGCGCTTACACCGCCGCCGATGGTAATTTCTCGGATGCGGGTTTCCTTGGCGGCGCGGATCAGTTTTTTAAGCAGGATGTCGATGAGCGTCTTCTGGAAGCTGGCGCAGAGGTCTTCCTTGTTGTTCTCCAGGAAATTGGGATCCAGGGCCAGCTGATCGCGCACGAAATACAGCAGGGACGTTTTTACGCCGCTGAAGCTGTAGTCCAGTCCGGGGATGTTGGGCATGGCAAACTGGAAGCGGTCAGGATCTCCCTTCTGGGCCAGGGCGTCGATGATGGGACCGCCGGGATAGCCCAGCCCCAGCATCTTGGAGCACTTGTCGAAGGCTTCGCCCACGGCATCGTCGATGGTCTGCCCCAGAATCTCGTACTCGGTTGGGCTTACCACCTTGACAATCTGCGAATTACCGCCGGAGACCAGCAGGCACAGATACGGGAAGGAGGGTTCCCGCACCGGCTTGTCCGGCTGGCGGATGAAATTGGCCAGAATATGTCCCTGCAGATGATTCACCATCACCATGGGAACATCCAGCGACAAGGAAAGGGCCTTGGCGAAGGAGGTGCCTACCAGCAGCGAGCCCAGCAGGCCCGGACCGCGGGTAAAGGCAATGGCAGTGAGCTCTTTAGCCTCTACACCCGCTTTCCGGAGGGCCTCCGAAACAACCGGAACGATGTTCTGCTCATGCGCACGCGATGCCAGCTCCGGCACCACGCCGCCGAAGTCCTTGTGCACCTGCTGTGAGGCAATTACATTGGACAGGAGCACACCGTCCCGGATGACGGCCGCCGAAGTGTCGTCACAGGAAGATTCTATGCCCAGGATAATGTCTGCCATTTCGGGTGCAAAGTTAACACTTTTCCGCGCAATTGATGCCGTCCAGGGCCGATGATACGATGCCACCGGCGTAACCGGCTCCTTCGCCGCAAGGGTAGAGGCCCGGAACGTCCACATGCTCAAGTGTTTCCGGATTGCGGGGCAGCCTGACTGGCGACGAGGTGCGGGATTCCACGCCCAACAGCAGGGCATCGTTGGTGTAGTAGCCGTGCATCTGGCGGTCCACCTGCGGGAAAGCGCGGCGCAGGCGCAGGGCAACATGCTCCGGCAGCAGTTCGTGCAGCGGGGCGCTCAAAGCTCCCGGATGGTAGGACGTTTTAGGTAAATCGGCCGATACAATGCCGCGGCAGAAGTCTTTCATCCGCTGGGCCGGAGCCGACAGGGGATGCTTTCCGCCGTGCTGGGAAACCCACTGATACATAGAACGTTCTATGTCCCGCTGGAAATCCATCAGGGCAAAAGGACCTTCATACTCGGCCGGCTGGTCGCCGGGTTCTATCTGCACCACAACCCCTGCATTGGCCCATTTGGAATTGCGGGCGGCGTTGGACATGCCGTTAAGAACCACCGTTCCGTCTTCTGTGGAGGAAGGCACCAGAATTCCACCGGGGCACATGCAGAAGGAGAAAACGCCGCGGTCTTCTACCTGCTGCACAAAACTGTATTCCGCCGTGGGCATAAACGGCTGATATTTACCATGATAGCGAATCTGGTTAATGAGCCACTGCGGGTGTTCCACCCGTACACCCAGGGCAAATCCCTTGGCCTCCAGGGTCCAGCCTTTCTGCTGGAAAAGCTCGTATATGTCCCGGGCCGAATGGCCGGTGGCAAGGATCACTTTACCGGCTTTGTAAACGGTTGATCCACAATGTACTTCGAATCCATCGGCCAGGCGCACGATGTCCGTGACCCGGCTGTCGAAACGGTATTCCCCGCCATGGTCCTCTATGCACTGGCGGATGTTTTTTACAATTTCCGGAAGCCGGTCGGTGCCGATGTGCGGATGCGCATCAATCAGGATGTCCTCGCTGGCGCCAAAGGCCACCAGCTGGTGCAGCACTTCCCTAATATCGCCCCGCTTGGAGGAACGCGTGAAAAGCTTTCCATCGCTAAATGCACCGGCGCCACCCTCTCCATAGCAATAGTTGGAATCCGGGTCGATGACTCCCTGGGTGGAAAGCTTGGCCATATCCACTTTTCGGCGTTCTACATCCTTCCCCCGTTCCAACACAATGGGTTTCAGGCCCTTCTGCAGCAGCTTGAGGGCAGCGAACATGCCGGCCGGACCCGCTCCAATCACTATCACGGCATCGGCCTGGTGCACGTCCTGGTAGGGAGCCACCTGATAGGGCTCATAGGCCTCGCCCTCCCGGTACGCCTGCACCCGGTAACGGTACAGAATCTCTTGCCGGGCATCCACGCTGCGACGCACCACCACAGTCCGTCCCACCTTTTCCGGCTTTACGCCCAAGGCCTTGGCGGCCGCTTCCTTCAGCTCCGCTTCGGTAAGTTCCTTACCTATTTTCCTGGCTATTTCGAACTCTTTCATTTCATCGCAAATTTAGCCATTTCGGCCGGAATAACAAAACCCGTCCCGGTGGAGGATAAGTGATTGGAAATCGGCATATTAATATATGTCCCTGTGTACCTCCAGGTGCACAGGGATGCTATTTATATTGCTAATTATCAGGTGCTTAGCCTCCATTGGGCTGCCTACAACTTCACCAGGGCGCGGCCGGCGCGGCCGTCTACGCACACGGTGAGGGCCTGCTCCACGCGGATGTGGCGGAGGAATTCCGTTTCGTACACGGCCGGAAGGGCGTCCAGGGCGCTCAGGTCCAAGGAGTCGCCGGGACGGGAATACGGATCCACGTTCACATAGCCTGCGTTAAAGGAAGTAAGATTCTGGAAGAAGTGCGTGCCCTGGCTGGGATCTACGCGGAAGTCCGGCAGGCAGCACTCAATGAGGGCCTTGGTTTCCGAAATGTCGCTCCAGGCCACAGGTACGCCCAGGGTGGGGATGCTGGAGCCCCATCGGCCGTAGCCGATAAGCACATACTGCCGGCCTTCGGCCCGGAGCCGGGTGTTAAGTTCCCGGAGCTGGGTGGCCATTTCCACGGTCTTCATCTTGTCGAAGGTGTCGGCCTTCAGGTACACTACATCGTGCAGATCCTTGATCCAGCCGGTTCCCAGGGCGCTTTCCGAACGGACCAGGGCGCCCGAGCAGTCAATGTCCCGCCAATCTACCTCGGCCTGCAGGCTGTCGGAAGATATCGGCCTGATTTGCAGGGCGTTGAAAAGGCCGGTTGAAAGTTCTGCCGCATATTCAATCTCTACGCTGCAGCTCATTTCGGCGGTGCAGATTTCCAGCAGCTCCTGAACGATGGGGGCCAGCGGGAAGGTACCGTAGCGCAGCAGGTGGGCGAAGGTGACAATCTTGGGCCCGCGGGGAATGGGGGAGTCCACTATGCGCTGGTTCTCGTAGTCGTAGGTGGAAACTACCCGGGGGAAGCTTTGGAAGCGTTCGCATTCGGAGATGGGAACCCGCTCCAGGTTCACGGCATCATCCACCGAGGTCTTGAATTTTTCCGGCAGCAGGTTTAGGGCATACATTACCTGCTGGGTCTCCTTCATGGCCAGATCGGGCGTAGAAGTCTGCAGCACGTGCTTGGGATAGGAGGGAGAGAAGCGCAGCACTTGCTCGCCGTCAACCACCGCCTTGCCCAGGCCATAGGCCACTTTGGCTATGCCTTCTTCGGCTTTTTCGTAGCCGATGGGGTAGAAATTCACGCTGCGGGCCACGCCGGAGAGGGTGGGGAAGAAGAATCCGCCGTCTTCCGCACCGCAGATTTCCTGCAGGACGATGGCCATCTTTTCTTCCGAAATCACGTTGGCTGTGGCCGTGATATAACCCTTGGAGGAGGCGAAATACACCGACGCATAGACGCTCTTGATGGCTTTGGCCAAAAGGCGCAACTGCTGGTCCTCGTTTTCCACCGCCGGAATCATGTAGGTGGAATACACGCCAGCAAACGGCTGATAGTAAGAGTCTTCCAGTTTGGATGAAGACCGTACGGCCAACGGCGTGCGCACCACCCGGATGAAAGCCCGCAGGGCATCCACCAGGTCCGTGGGCAGGTTGGAGGAAACGAATTCCGACAGCACTTCGGCATCGGAAATGTCCGAATTGATAACGTATTGCAGGCCGTTCTCCAGAATGAAGCGGTCGAAGTATTCCGTGGCAATCACCAGCGTCCGGGGCACCATTACCCGCACGTCTTCCCATTTGTCGTACAGGTTGTGCTTGTACAGGATGTGGTTCAGGAAAGCCAGGCCGCGGGCCTTGCCGCCCAGCGAACCCTCGCCGAAACGGGAGAACCAGATGGTGTCGTTGTAGGTGGCCGGATCGAAACGGGCCACCACGCCCAGGCTCTGCCGGATGCGGTAGTTGTGGATGAGCGGAATGGCCATTTCGCGGAATTCGGCCGATGTGGGCAGCATGCTGCTCTTGATGGCGTTGCCTTCCTGGAAAATACCCCGGGCCAGCAGCCAGCGGGAAATGTAGTTCTTGCTGCGGAGCTTGTCCAGCACCTGGTCCGGCAGGCTGCCCAGCATTTCCTCCACGCCTTTCAGGTCGCTGGCGCGGGCAATTTCCCGACCGCGTTCGTTGGTAGCCACAAAATCGCCGAATCCAAACTCCCGGCCGATATACTCCGCCAGTTCGTGGGTGAGCGTCTTGGACCGTTTCATCAGGAAGCCGGCGCCCAGGCTTTCGGCCACGGGACGCATGCTTTCCTGCGAACTCTGCATGAGGATGGGCATGCGGGGGGCGTCGCTGCGGATAAACTTGCACAGGTCCACACCCGCATCCAGCTTCTCCTGCGAGGCTTTATCGCCCCGGTGCAGCACAAAGCCGATGTCGGAGATAACGCCCAGCAGGTTTTCCTTGTAGGTGTTGTACAGGTTCAGGGCGTCCTCGTAGTTGGTGGCCATGAGGATCTTCGGCCTGGCCCGCTTGCGGAAAATCTGCTGCTCTTCGTTCAGGGCGTCCTTGATGGCCGCAAAGTTCTGCTGGAGCACCAGCTTGTACAGCAGGGGCAGGTAAGTGGAATAGTAGCGCACCGAATCTTCCACCAGCAGAATGCACTGCACGCCGGCCTTCAGGATGTCCTCCGGGGCGTTTACGCTGTCTTCCAGCAGCTTGATGATGGCAATGATAAGGTCTGTACTGCCGTTCCAGCAGAAAATGTAGTCGATGGCGGAACGGTCGTGTTCCTCCATCTGCCGGTAAACTTCTTTGGAGAAGGAAGTTAACAGGATGATAGGAACATCGGCATCGTATTCCTTCATCTTGTGGGAGAAAGTGAATACGTCCACTTCTCCTACATTGTACATCGTGATGACCAGGTCCCACCTTTCTCCGGATGCGGCCATTTCCAGGGCCTCCATGGTAGAGGCGGCACGCACGAACTCGGGAGGGTTGCTCAGGTTCAGCTCGGCATATTCCCGGGCAATGCGGGCATCCAGGTGCCCGTCTTCTTCCAGGGAAAAGTTGTCATAGTTGTTACAAACCAGCAGAATCCGGCGGATTCGCCTGGCCATCAGCGATGTTACATCTGTCATAAAGTTATACTAGTCCTTGGTCTGCCATGGCGCCGGCCACCTTGATGAAGCCGGCGATATTGGCTCCCTTTACATAATTGACGGTTCCGTCTTCCCGGGTACCGTACTTCACGCATGCGGCATGGATGTCCTTCATGATGCGGTGGAGGTAGCTGTCCACTTCTTCGGCCGTCCAGCTCTGGCGCATGGAGTTCTGGCTCATTTCCAGACCGGAGGTGGCTACGCCGCCGGCGTTGGAAGCC
>CAMJKI010000055.1 GCA_946406355.1 uncultured Bacteroidales bacterium
ATTAACCTGCAGCGTTATATAGATAAACCTGCCGCGAAGCACCTGTGACTTACGTGTGATGCCGGGTTCCGGGAAAAGGTCCGCTCAACGGCTGGCTGTAGACTATTGCTTTCCTCCACCATAATCAAGCGCAAAGCGGACATCCCAGCCGTCCACCCCGTCCACGGCGTCCACCCGCGGCCCATTACATTTTCATGTGGTCGGCGATAAAGAGATTGAGCGCAGTCTTGAGCTTCTTTTCCTGAAGGAAGGGCAGATTCAAATGGTTGGCCGAAGGCCAGGTGCACATGACTTTTGCGGCCTGGATGTGGTCAATCCGGTCCATCTTCTCCCTAAGTTCGGGCGAATTCCAGTTCTGGCCGAAATACTGTTTTCCAAAGGACTCATAAAAGCGGCGCAGCATGGCTCTGTCTATATGGAAGATGTGCTTGAGGAACGGATTGGGACCCAGAAGGCTCATATGGTCCATAATACGGAAATCCAGCAGCGGGTCCCCATAGCCAAAGTCTCCCAAGTCTATCCAGTACACCTTACCCTGCGCCGTGATGATATTGCAGGGGTTCAGGTCTCCGTGAAGGCAGGTGGTGGCGGGTTCCAGCTGGTCAATGAAGCCAAGAATCTTTTCCCTTATTTCCTCCGGTATGGTGTTATTCCCGGCAATCATTTCCCTGATATTCAGGGCCGTGCTGCCAAAGACAGTGGTGTCGCAAGGAATAGCGTGCAGAGCCTTGGCATATTCTGCCGTTATACCCGCCAGCTCTTCCAGCCGCTCGGGATGGTCGGCCAGGATTCGGCCAAAGGACTCCTTCCCCTGGATGCGCTGGACAATCATACCATAGCGCTCACCGTCGGTAACGAATTCGTAAGGCTCAGCCGAAGGAATCCCCATGTCGAACACGGCCTTGGAGCGCCGGAATTCCTCCTGCGCCTTCTGGGCCGAAACGCTGGATTTGTTGAGTTTAAGAATGACAGAATCGTCCGTTTTGTTGTAAAAGGACTCACCGAATCCTCCGCCTCCGAAGGATTCCCATTCTTGCAGGTTGATTGTCTTGTAAGTGGCCATAGAATACACAGTGGGGTAATCTGTCCAGGTGCGAAGTTACAATATAATTCGTAAAGTTACACGCTATCCATTTCCGCCACCGCCTTTCTCACTTTCAAAATTTGCAAAAAAGTTTCTGGATTTGCAAAACTTGCAGTTTGGGACTCCTTACCTATAGGTAATTTGGGTTGGGGACGATAAATTTATAATCAAAAAAATCATAGGTCACTATGAAAAGGATTCTCAACTACTGGAACGGCAGGATTGCCTTCCTGTTCGGTGATGACGACAGAAAGAAAACGAATACGTCTATAAAATAAACAGAATAAATGCATTTTATGGAAACATACGAGAAGATCAATCTGGATGACTATATCCAGAGCGGAGAGGGTGGAATGGCCCTTACATACAATCATAAAGACGGGAAGACCCTTGCGAAGCTTTTCATGAAGGGCATGGGCGCCGAGACTGCCGAGCGCGAGTTCCTGGTGAACAAGACCGTCTATGAGATGGGAATCCTCACCCCCAAGCCCATCCGGCTGGTGACGGACGGGGAACGCTTTGGCGCCGAGTATGAACTTATCCGCAACAAGCGCTCTTTTGCCCGCATCATATCGCAGGAGCCGGAACAGCTTGAGCCGCTATCCCTGCGCTTTGCCCAGCTGGCCAGGGAAATCCACCAGACACCGGCCGACACCTCCCGCCTGCCTTCCATGAAAGAACTTATAAGGGCACGAATCGTCCGTTATACGGATGTTCCCGCGGATGTGCGCGAAAAGGCGCTGCAATTTCTGGAATCAGTCCCGGATACTCCCACCTGCCTGCACGGAGACCTCCATATCGGCAACATTATCACCGACGGGGAACGCACCCTCTGGATTGATGTGGGAGATTTCGCTTATGGCGTCCCCGAATGGGACCTTGGCATGATGTTCTTCTCGTCCAATTATATGAGCGAGCAGCGGGCCATCAGCATTTTCCACCTTCCCATGGATGTGCTCCGTCAGCATTGGGCTGTTTTTGCCAAGGCCTATTTCGGCATAGAAGACCAGGAAGAGCTCAAGAAGAAACAGCAGGCGCTTTTCCCGTATTTCGCCGTGAAAATGCTCTTTATCATCAGTAAAATACACAATGGCTCCGGCGCTCCTTCGGAGATGACGCTCTCCCTGATACGCCGCAATTTGGGAATGTAAGAAGTAATGCATGGGGCAACGCCACTGACATTGTTTTGAGATAGAGAGCCATGTCCTGTCTTTGTATTGTACTCAATCAATACACATACACCAGCCCATATTTCTGGTGCAAGGTTTTGAGTGAACCGTCCGCTTTCATTCTTCGGATAGTAGTATTGACGGCATCCAGCAGGTCTTCCTGCCCATTCCGCATCAGGACGCCGATTTCCCCGCGGGTGAAAGGCTGGTCCAGGAGCGGGGCGGCCAGGCGGGTATCGTTCTGAATATACCACGGAGCCTCAGTGATTTCTGTTATCATCACATCGGCATTGCCGATGGCCACCTGGGCAGGGATTTCCTCATTGCGATTATAGACGATGAGCGTGCAGTCGGGCAGTTTCTCCCGGGCGAACTTCTCATTGAGACCGCCGGGATTCACCATAACCCGTACTTCCGGTCGGTTTAAATCTTCCTGACAGGTGTATTTGCCCACGTCCTCCTTCCGGCACAGGATGGTCTTTCCGTTGCCTAGATAGCCCTCGGACATATCCATCGTTTCCTTCCGGGTATCCGTGATGGTGATGCCGCCGATGGCGAAGTCGAAGAGCGTCGGATCCTGAACATCGGCGCTTAGCGTGGGCCAGGACGTTGGAACATAGGTAATTGTTACGTTTAAGGCCTTGGCAATTTCCCCGGCCACATCCAGGCAGAAGCCCCAATAATCGTCGGTCTCAGGCTCCTTGTAGCTGAGCGGCCTGTAATCGCCGCTGGTGCCGATGAGCACCGTCCCGCGTTGCTGGATTTTGTCGATGACAGGGGTTGTCGACAGGCTTACGGTCCTGCACGAAACCCCGCAGCCCACAATGTATAATGTGAGGAACAGGGTAAGGAGGAAGGAGAATATCTTTTTCATAACAGGCACAAATTTACAACAGTTTTCGCAGAAATATAGCTTTGCTTCTCCTATTGATGATTAACAGGCTGTGAGAATAGGCCACCAGCGGCCCATCTCCGAGCCATCTCCAAAGGCATCGGCTTCCTTCCGACTCTCAAAATTTGCAAAAAAGTTTCAGAATTTGCAAAAGATACATCCCGACCCCACGGGCCTATTGGAAATATGGGCTGTGGGCGATAACTTTAAATGATGAGCAATGCATGCCTTAGAACGAATAACAAAGATAAAATGAAAAACACTCTCAACCGGGTACTCGCCGCTACCATTATCTTCTCCGCCACCACCTTTACTGGCTGCAAGAAGGACAATTCAAGCAGTAGCCAGTGGGGCGCAGAAACGCTCACCTTCAAGGTGAAGAACACCGCTGACGAGTTCACTTTGAAAAAAGTGGTAGGCGGAGATTACTCGATGGAGTATATGTACGAAAGTCAGGTGGCGACCGTCAGGGGAACGCTTTCCGACTTTTACCTCTGTCCCGTCGAGGTGACCAACAAGCTTTGGGATGCTGTGATGGGATTCAGACCCGAAGGGCAGTCAAACAATGGCGACTCGTACCCTGTGAGCAATGTGAACTACTACGACATTGCCAAAGAAGGTGGCTTCATAGACAAGCTGAACGTGATGTGCGCCGACCAACTGCCGTCCGGCAAGCGTTTCGCGCTGCCCACCGAAGCCCAGTGGGAGTATGCCGCCCGCGGCGGACAAAAGTCGAAGGGCTACAAATATGCCGGATCCAACACGCTGGACGAAGTGGCCTGGTATGCCGACAACTCGGACGGTACAACCCAGCCCGTCGGCCTGAAGCAGCCCAATGAGCTGGGCCTTTACGACATGACCGGCAACGTCTGGGAATGGACCCGCGACCACTTCCTCTACTTTGACAAACTCACGCTGGACCAAGGTCTTAATTATGTCTGCAACGCCGACAACAACTACCGCGTTAACCGCGGCGGCAGCTACGGCACCAGACAGGAGGGGCTTGAAACTGCCTACCATACGTGGATCGCTATGCACCAGAACTATATTAGCCGCGGCCTGCGACTCGCCCTCGTGGATGACTTCGAAGAAGAAAAACTCATGGAGCCCACCCAGCCCGATAAGCTTCTTTCCATCTCCGTGAACAATGGGGCTGTCGGCTACTTCCTTCCGATGGTTGAGGTGAAGGGCGGAGGCTACGAGCTGGTCTACGAGCGTGTCGGCGAACAGAAAACCGTCCGCGGATCGCTCTCCGAATTCTATATCTGCCAGACCGAAACGATGAACTACATCTGGGAGACCGTCATGGGCTCCACACCCCAGGGCCAAACCGAAAGCGAAGGTCTCTATCCCGTTACGATGGTTAACTACGAGGACATCACCGGGAGCGGTGGCTTCCTGGACAAGCTGAACGCGATGTGTGCCAACCAGCTGCCCGCCGGGATGCAGTTCGCCCTGGCGACGGAGGCCGAATGGCACTATGCCGCCCGCGGCGGACAAAAGTCGCAGGGCTACACCTACGCCGGTTCAAACACACTAGGTGATGTGGCCTGGTATTCCGACAACGCCGGAGGAACCTCCCACTTTGTGGCCTCCAGGCAGCCCAACGAGCTGGGACTCTACGACATGAGCGGTAACGTCTGGGAATACTGCAACGACTGGTATGCCGATCTTGCCGAGCTCCCCGTCGACCAGGGCATCGACTATGCCGGTCCCGTGACTGGTGAAAAGATTGCAGGCTGCGGCGGCTGCTACAGCAGCGAACCCTACACATGCACTTATTCCTACCACGGCCGCGAGAAAGATCACAACGGCCGCGACGCTACTTTAGGTTTCCGCATTGTTTTGAGAGTATCTAAGCCATAATTTAGGAATGTAAGATGAAAACAACGTATAAACTCCTCTTTCTTTTTGCCATGTTATCATCCTGTAATCACGCGCCCAAAGACCGGATCCTTCCCTTTGAAGGGATTGAAAACGGACGGGAACTGGGAGGCCTTATGATGCAGGACGGGCGCAGCATCA
Organism: uncultured Bacteroidales bacterium; assembly: GCA_946406355.1. Lineage (GTDB taxonomy): Bacteria > Bacteroidota > Bacteroidia > Bacteroidales > UBA932 > Cryptobacteroides. The sequence goes on from CAMJKI010000055.1 coordinate 5,171, forward strand.
GTTGGGGAAAGCTGGTCCGCAGCGGGAATCTCAATATGGCTTCAGACAAAGATGTGGCGCTGCTGAAGGACCGCTTCCAGCTTACTGACGTCTATGACTTCCGCTTTGACGCCGAAGTAGCAGGGGCGCCGGACCGTGAGATGGAGGGAGTGCTCAACACGCATCTGTCCACCCTGCCACAGGCCCTTGTTGACGGCTTCACCGCCGGCCGTTCCGACACTACCCAGTTTAAGGTGAGCGGTTTTATGGAAAGGCTTGCCGAATATGCCTTTAATCCCAAGGCGCAGGAAATGGGCCGCCAGCTTTATCCGGCCATTGTGCTGGATTCCACGTCCCAGCAGCGTTATGGCGCCTTCCTCAAGGGTGTCCTGAACGCCGAAGGCGGCGTCCTCTGGCACTGCTCCCAGGGGAAAGACCGTTGCGGCTGGGGCGCAGCCTTCGTTCTGGCAGCACTGGGGGCCAGCCGTGAGACCATTGTGGAAGACTTCGACCTTTCCAATGTCTCTTACGCGGCTCAGGTGGAAGCCCTCTCTCAAAAGGTTATCGAAATGGGTGGCGGCGAAGCGGAACTCGCCTTCATCCGCGCCATGGTGGGAGTAAGCACGGAGAACTTCCAGAGCACCCTGGACCTCATCGATTCGCAGTACGGCAGCCTTTCGGCCTATCTGGAGAAGGCTCTTGGCTTTTCGGCCGAAGAACAGGCTGCGTTGCAGAGCAAACTTCTGGAATAATATAAGTTATGGATAACAAAGAACTACAAAGGGCCGTTAACCCCGTTTATTTGACCGCCAAATCGACTTTAGGTCTTCTGAAAAAGGCAGGGGATCCGGATGCTGTTGCCTTGCTGCCTATTATCGGCCTGGAGACAGAATTGCAGGAGAAAGCCAAGATTCTTCCCGCCCCTATCGGGAACTGTTACAAAATTGCCCAGCTGGCCCGCTATGAAATATACAATACAGCTGCCATTCGAAGCAGCGCCCCCAATATCGTGGACCTTCCTTCGGGTTATTCGCCCCGCGGGTTCCGCGTGTCGTCGGCGGGAAAGCGTTATTTCGGCTTTGACCTTCCGGTGGTGATTGACGACATGGCTCCTGCCGCCCAGAAGGTAATGACGCCCGAGCAGCGCCGCCTGTCCAGTTACCACGCCGTGGATGCCACCAATTACCAATCCATGAAAGACGCATTGGGGAGCGTCAAAGGCGAGTTGTGCATCGTGACGGAAGGGCTGCTGGGGTATTTCAACGAGCCGGAGCTGGTGAGCCTCTGTCAGGCCATTCACCGTCTTCTCTCGGAGTACGGTGGCTGTTGGATGACAGCCGACACATCCATCTTGAGAATCTATACGCTCACCTTCAGCACCTTGCTTAAAGGAGATGAACTTGCCTTATTGAATCGTATGCAAGGGAAAGCCAACGAAATGGCCGATGTGAAGATGAACCAGAACAGTCTCTTCCTCAATGGCGAGGAGGGAGCCATCCGATTCCTGGAGAACCAGGGATTCACTGTAACGGCAGAGCCCGTCACGAACTATCTTCCGGACGTGCCCGGCATGAATGATGAGCTCCGCAATGCCTATCGGCAAATGAATATGCTCACCCTGCGTGTTGCCTCTCCGAAGACGGGGAGGAAGTCGGCTAAAGAGCTTCCTTTTGCTGTCAACAGTTCGGTAACTGATGGGAAACTGGTAATGAAAGTCCAGGGACGGGTAGACACTCTCACGGCAACGGATCTGCTGAAAGCCTTCCAGGAGGCGTCGCCTCAGAGCGATTCCATAGAACTGGATTTGGAGAAAATGCCCTATATTTCATCGGCCGGTCTCCGTGTTCTGCTGATTATGAGGAAGTCTGTAAAAGACCAGAGCTGCTTTAAGGTATTCCATGTCCAGCCCGAGGTAGAAAAAATCCTGAAAATGACCGGATTCGACAAACTTCTGCTTTAATTCCTTAATGGTAAGGTGTAAAACAACTATGAAAAAGATTTGTTTTGGGTTGGCTGCCACGTTAATTTGCTGCGCGGGTGTATTCTCGGCCTGTAAAAAAGATATGCCCGACGACCGCGGCAAAAAGGCGCTGCTGATTATCTTGGACGGCTGGGGCATTGGTGACAAGGGCCAGGGCGACGTGATTGCGCAGTCCCCTACCCCTTACATAGATAATCTGATGGCGGGCTATCCCAACTCCCAGCTGCAGGCATCGGGCGAATACGTGGGGCTGCCCGACGGACAGATGGGCAACTCGGAAACGGGGCATCTGAATATCGGCGCCGGGCGTGTGGTTTATCAGGACCTGGTGAAAATCAACCGCGCCTGTGCCGACAACTCCATCCTGGAGAACCCGGAGATCAAGTCGGCCTTCAGCTATGCCAAGTCCAGCGGCAAGAACCTGCACCTGATGGGGCTCACGTCCACCGGCGGTGTTCACTCGTCGCTGGGCCATCTGCTGAAGCTCCTGGATATTGCCAAGGAGTACAACATCTTTAACTGCTACGTCCACTGTTTCATGGACGGCCGAGACACCGACCCCTACTCCGGCAAGGGCTTCATCGCCGAATTGCAGCGGCACATGGACGAGACGGGCGCAGGCAGCATCGCGTCTGTCATCGGCCGCTATTACGCCATGGACCGCGACAAGCATTGGGACCGCATCAAGCTGGCCTACGACCTTATTGTCAGCGGCAAGGGGCGCGAGGTGGACGACATGGTGGCGGGCGTACAATCGTGCTACGACGGCCACACCGAGGAGCACAAGAACACCGACGAGTTCATGGAGCCGCTGGTCAACGGCAACATCGACGGCCGCATCCAGGAGGGCGACGTGGTCATCTTCTTCAACTTCCGCAGCGACCGCGCCAGGGAGCTGACCACGGTGCTCACGCAGCAGGATATGCCGGAGCAGGGCATGACAACCATTCCCAACCTGCAATACTACTGCATGACGCCTTACGACGACTCCTTCACGGGTGTACACGTCCTTTTCCCTAAAGATAACCTGAATAACACCCTGGGGGAATATATCTCAAGTAAGGGTCTGAAGCAGCTGCATATCGCCGAGACCGAGAAATACGCCCACGTGACCTCCTTCATCAACGGTGGTCGCGAAGAACCGTTCCCGGGCGAAGACCGCATCCTGGTGACCTCGCCCGCAGTGGCCACTTACGACCTGAAACCCCAGATGTCGGCTTACGAGGTGAAAGATAAGCTGGTAGAGGCGCTGAAGACCGACCGCTACGACTGGATTGTGGCGAACTTTGCCAACGCCGACATGGTGGGGCACACGGGCGTTTACACCGCTATTGAATCGGCCGTGAAAGTAATCGATGACTGCCTGAATGAAGTGGTTGAAACCGCCAAAAAGATGGGTTATGAAACCATTATCACCGCCGACCACGGAAATGCCGACCATGCCCTCAATGACGACGGAACGCCCAATACAGCTCATTCCACGAACCCGGTTCCTTTCATATACGTCACGGAGAATGGGAAAGCGACGGTGCGAGACGGTGTCCTGGCCGACGTTGCCCCATCCATCCTCCACATCATGGGCCTGGAACAACCCGTGGAAATGACCGGCAAGTGCCTGATATGAGAACGTACCGGGATAAAGAAATAGCGCCGCTGTTCGCCGAGGCCATCGGCATAGAAAATGTGTGTCTTCCGGAGAGTTTCGTGAAGTTTTTGATGTAAATTCCATGGAATACCTATCCAAGCAACGATACGACGAGATTGCGGCCGAGCTGAGGCACCTTATAGAGGAAGTGTATCCCAAGGTGAAGGATGACCTTGCGGAGGCCAGCGCCCAAGGGGACCGGAGCGATAATGCCGGATACCGTGAAGCAAGGCGGATGCAGGGGAAGACCATCAGCCGAATCCGTTTCCTGCAGAAGATTCTGGAGCACTCCCGCGTAATTGACCCGGATGTCCTTCCCAAAGACAGAGTAAGCCTTCTGAGCCAGGTGGAATTCACGAACCTCGCCACAAACGCCCGGATGAAATTCCAGATAGTCAGTCCCCACGAAATGGACCTGGAGGCTGGCAAAATCTCACTCAAATCCCCTATCGGCGCAGCCCTGATGGGCAAGAAGGTGGGCGAAATTGCCGAAGCTCAGGTTCCCTCCGGCACGCTGCGCCTGAGAATTGAAAGCATCACGCTGTGACGGCCGGATTTGGCCGGGCACCTGACTGAAGCGGAAAGTATTGGAAGGCTGGGGAAAAATGCGTATATTGCATGGTTAAAATAATCAGCGTATGAAAAGACTCCCCTATTTTCCTGCGGTATTCATTGCCGTGCTGTTTATCTTCGGCCTTGGCAGCTGCAAACAAGAATCCTGTACCGTCAAGGGCTCCGTCCAAGGTGTCAAGGACGGGGCGGAACTCGTTTTGATGGACGATTGGAACAAATCCAAGACCATTGCCACCACGACTGTAGAAAACGGAGCTTTCGAGTTTCATCCCCGGTTTTCGGCCCCAACCCACGTGTACCTGTATGCCAGCAATCCCGATGATGTATATGCCAATCCGTATGACGGGGGCCAGTTGAAAGACTTCTTCCTGGAGCCCGGCACCGTCGTCGTCGATGTCCATGCCGAAGATGAGAGTGATATGGCCAAGGGCGCCACAGGAACGGTCCTGAATGATGCTTACAGTAAGATATTGGCAGCCGATCCTGATGAAAGGGAAGCCCTTTGGGAAGAAGCTATCAGTGATGAACAGACGAGTCTTCTGGCTTTGCGTTATGCCTCCAGTTTCCCGAATGATCTTACCCGGGCATCGGAACTCATTGACCGTTTGTCTCCCGAACAGGCCAAGACCTATAAGAAAAGTATCTCGGACTTGAAAAAGAGCCTGGTCCGCAGAGCAGAAGCAGCAGAACGCAAGGAAAAGGCTCTCGAAGAGGAGGTCAGTCTGGTTGGTGAGCATTACATCGATATGGAGTATCCGAATACGGACGACATTCCCGTCCGCCTGAGCACTGTGGTTGACAATCCGAAAAACCGCTATGTAATTCTGGATTTTTGGGCAACCTGGTGCCTGCCTTGCGTGGAATCCATCCCTATGCTGCGGGAAGTATATGCAAAGTATCACGACAAGGGACTGGAGATCTACAGCATCTCGCAGGATTCCAAAGCCAAGGAGTGGAAATCATTCCTGGAGAAAAATGAGATGCCCTGGATCAACGTGTTGGGCATCGGCGGCAGTGCTTCCAAGGATTATGGCATCGAGTTTATCCCGAGAGTCCTTCTGATTGACTGCCACACCGGAGAAATCCTGGTCCACGAAGGCCACCCGGACCTTGACGCCATCCTTTCCGACTTGCTTCCCTGATTAGAAGGTACTCAATCGCCAGTAATCCAAGCCAGAGCGTCTTCCAGGGGCGTTTCTGAGTATACATCCGGATTAATAGGATCATCGCAGAACACCTCTCCGGTGCGGGATACGTCACAGCCGGTAGTGAGCACCAGGCGGTCTCCGCCCGGGAGCGGGAAAGGCTGGTTGGCCGATGCATACCCCGCCGTTGGAGCGCCGAATACACGCACGTAGTCCAGCCCCCGGAAGCAAATGAGCGTAGCCTCTCCGGAGCTGGCCGTTTGAGCGTCGGTAAGGATAGCCACGGGGCACACGATGCGGGATTGCTGCGGCACGCCGGCCACCTGGACGGCATAGGCCAGCGGAATCCACTGCGTGCGCTTACGGGTGCGGAAGCGAAGCATCTGGTCATCATTGGGCAGGAAACGGTGCACTGCCGCAATCATGGGATACATATTGCCGCCGGTGTTGCCCCGAAGGTCAATCACCACACCGGGGATGTCCTCCGGAATAGCCTCCAGAACGGCCGAAGCATACTTGACGCCTTCGGCCTGGTTCCCCGAAAAAGGCGGCAGCTGCACCACCGGTATGGCACCCATAAAGATGACCTCGGGGGCCGGCCATTCCGAAGTGGCATCGGCCATCACGCTGCCTGCCAGCTGCAGAAAGGAATGCTTGCCTCCGGCCACTTTGGCAGCTGCGCGTACAATCTCCTGTGCCTCTTCCCGAGAGGAAGGATGCGCATCCATGGCACACTCATATTCTTCCCACCAGCGGGAATCAGTTGCCATAATACCCTGTTTGTCCATGATGCGCACGGCCTTGCGGACATACCGCCTGTTGCTGTCTGCACAAGAAACCAGCAGCAGCGCCGCGGACAGGATGCCTGTCATTCCTCGCAATGTGATTTTCATTGTTCTATTCCTTTTTCTTAGTGTCAATCCAAATGGTCACCGGCCTGTCTTTCACCCTCCGTTTACGTCAATCAAATATAGTGATTTTCGACTTAATTTTAGCGTTTCTTGTGAAATCTTCTTTAGTGATAAAACAGGAAACCAATATAAACTCGGGGGCCGTTCGGAAGGAGTTTTGACTCGCTGAGGGCGCAGAGATAGTCCAGTTTGAGCGTTAAGTGCATGGGGCCGGCTACTATGAAGTCACAGCCCACGAACGGGTCTATGGCCATAAAGCCCTGCTTGTGGAAAACCGTTCCGTCAACCGCTGCCCAGGCCGATGCAGGCTCTTCGAACATGAGGAGCGTTGTCATGGCACCGCCGCCTACTGTGAGGCCGGCATAAGGCTGAAAGCGCCCTATAACCTTATAGAAATCGGCCAGGAGGCCTCCCCAGCCATATTTCAGATAACTTCCATTGCTCCGCTGGCTGAGTGTCGACACATAACCTTCGCTGCCAATCCTGAAATGATCCCCCAAGTGCAGGCGGATAACACCGCCAATGCCCAAGGGAGCCCCTTTCGCCTGATATCCGATTGCATCCAGATTCCCGGAAAGATAGCCGGTGTGGACCATCATTCCCCCGTCAAAGCCCCGCAGAAGTTTCTTCTCCTGCGCCACTGCCGTCACCATCAGCAACAGGCAGAATGTTGCTAAAAAGATTCGCTTCACAGCTTTCCCTCCATTTCTTTGCGACGCTTTTCGTAATAGCCATGCCGGGCCGGGTTCTCCGGAAACCAGCCGCGCAGTACGCGCTTCTCCTGCAGGAACATCTCGCCGATGCCCCACAAGCAGGAGAAAGCGAAACCACCAATAATGGTGGAAACAGTATCATTTTGAACAAATACGGACAAGACCGAGAGCCCCAGTCCCGCAACCAACCATATCCACCAGCTGCGCTTTCCCAGGTAATATTCCATCTTGATGACCGCCGGGTGGCAGATGCCGATACTCATGAATACAGCTGCACCGACTATAATTCCATTGAAGTTCATATCTTTGTGTAATTGGAGCACAAAGATAAGGAAACGAATCTGTTTATTTTAGAAGAAAAATGCCGTTGATTAGGACAATTTCGCAGTAGGGCTATAATTCTTTCTCGATGAAAGCAGTCATTTCTTCGGGGGCGACCACCGGCTCAAAGCGTTCGACGACGCGGCCTTTGCGGTCGATGAGGAACTTGGTGAAGTTCCATTTGATGTCGGGATTGGAAGCGTAGTCCGGATCCTGGCGGGAGAGCATCTGATCCATAAACTTGGCCGTATCGCCTTCCCCAAAGCCGGCGAAGGGCTTCTCGGAATAGAGCCATTTAAAGATGGCATTGGCGTTTTCCCCGTTCACATCGGACTTGGCCATCAGCGGGAAAGTGACGCCGTGGTTCAGGCGGCAGAACTCTTCAATCTCTTCGTTGGTGCCGGGCTCCTGATGACCGAACTGGTCGCAAGGGAAGCCGATGACCACCAGGCCCTTATCCTCATAATTCTGATAAAGGGCCTCCAGACCGTCGTACTGGGGGGTGAAACCGCACTTGGAGGCGGTGTTTACAATGAGCAGGACCTTGCCTTTGTAATCGGCAAAGTTTACCTGTTCGCCCGAATTGGATTCGGCCGTAAAGTCGTAGATTCTGGTCTCGTTGTTGGAGCACGCGATGGCACAAATGGCAGCCAATATGGTAAGTATCTTCTTCATGGAGGCCAAGTTACGAAAATTACTTCAATTCTGATGCAGGTTTCTTCAAAACCTTCTCAGCCAACAACGGCATCGCAATTCAATTAATTTAACAGTTTCCGATGCATCTGGAGCCTATCCAAACGCATTCTACTGATTATGGCAGCATCCACCTTCGTGATGGTGGTCGCACTCCTGGACTGCGACGCCGCTAGCGGAAGGGGCAATCCTTCCCCGCCACATGAAGAACTGGATCAGTTCCTCGGCCGTCATGTCACTACCGTGGCAGGTATAGAAACGGGCATCTGCCCCAAACTTTTCTTCAATGGCCTTCAAGAGGCTTTCCATCGTGTAAGTGTGGCCCTGCATCATTTCCAGGACCTCGTGTCCGTGTATCATATTTGTTGTTCTGAAAGATTATGCGAAGGTAATGATTTTCGGGGTCACACGCAAAATTCCGTGTTTTTTTGCTATCTTTATAGTCTGACTAAAAAGACCTATCAGGTATAGAAGACATCACGTTGGCAATGAGAAAAAGGACCTTGCCCGCATCGACGCCATCCTCGGCCTTTCGTGTACCTGCATGAACAATAATTCAAACAACAATGGATATTAACAAAAAAGAACTATACCTCTCACCAGAGGTCAAGACCTTCGAGGTGAAGACCGAAGGCGTCATCTGCGTCAGCCTCACAGATCCTGACGATTACACACCAGCCCCCGATCCGTTTGGTTTCTAATCTATGGAGGACAAGACAATGAAGAAAGTATTTGGAATCGCAGCCCTGCTGCTTGCCCTTGCCGCCTGCAACAAAGTCGAAACGGAAATCACGCCGGTAGAACAGCCTTCCGACAGCAAAGGCATCACCATCACAGCCACACTGGCTCCCAAGACGGCCGACACCAAGGCCGTGGCCGACAAAGGAGACAACAAGATAACCGTAACTTGGGCCGAGAATGAGCATATCGCCATTCTTTACGATAAGGACGGCGCACAAGTGGCCGATGCCACCATCACCGCCGTGGACGGAACCACTGGCGCTGCCACTATTTCGTTCACCGTAGTGAGCGGCACCGCCGACAACACCGCCTGCACATTGGTCTATCCGTACTCCGCCGCCAAGGATGACAAGAGCGGCGTGAAGGATGCCGCCACGCTGCTCTCCGCCCAAGACGGCACGCTCAATGCCAACCTTGACGTGCGCGTAGGCGCTGGCACCATCCAAACCACTACTCCCAGCCTGACTGTCACCACGCAGCCCGAGGCGCAGTTCGCCATCTTCAAATTCACCGTCAAGAATGCCGACGCTTCGGCTACCATTGACGTGAAGCCCCTCACCGTTACCATCGGTACGCAGGATTACGTCATCACGCCCGCCTCTGCCACGAGCACGCTCTATGTTGCCCTACCCGCCGTCAGCGGCCAGACCGTTAGTTTCTCTGCAACGGGCAGCGACAGCAAGACCTACACCTGCTCCAAGGACGGCGTTACCTTCGCTGCCGCCAAGTACTATCAGAGCACGCTGAAGATGGCGGCTGCCGCTGCCTACAAGCTGCTCTCTGCAGCCACGGCCGAGGACATCGGCAAGGTGGTGTGCGCCGCAGGCCATCTGCACGACGCGAAGACTGCCGTTCCCGCAGGCTGCACCGCCGTGGGCATCCTGGGCAAGGTGACGGAGACGGGTTGCGGCCTGATTCTCGCCCTGAAGGACGCAACGTCGCAGGAATGGAACACCATCAACGGCTGGACTTCCACGACCACTTACGCCAGCACCACGCTGAAAGTGCTGCCCGACGCCGCCGCCCACGGCAGCCTGACGAGCTA
>CAMJKI010000056.1 GCA_946406355.1 uncultured Bacteroidales bacterium
CGGTCCCCTTGTCCATCATTTCCTGCACACGGGCCATGGACTGCCTGTACAGATCCTCTTCCGGCGTGCGGTTCAGGAGGTCACTGGAATTGAGGATGCCGCCGCCCCGGGCCGCGATTTCTTCGTAGCTTAGGCCGTTGATCTTGTCCAGAAACTCGCCGTCGCGGCTGCCGGCATACACCACATGCGTATGGCTGTCGCAGAAGCCCGGCATGATCATGCCGCCTTCGGCGTTTAAAACGGGGGAATAGGATTCCCCCGAACCCCCTGCGGCCTTTTCGCCTTTCCAACTTTGCTTCGCAAAGTCACGGCCCGGCCGTGCGCCTGATGGCGCAGGGAGACCTTCGAGGGAAGGACAGGTGCTCATCTCCCCGAAATCGGCAATCCGGCCATCCTCAATGGCTAACCAGGCATTGCGAAGCATGCCGGTTTCGGCCTGGGTTGCACCTTCCACGCGGAGCACGCCCTCGGGCTGGATGCCGGCCAACAGACCTATATTATAGATAATGCTCATTCCGGATAAACTGGACGGTTTTCTCTATAAGCGGATGCATGTACGTATCGTGCTCTACGAAAGGTACTTCCTTGCGGTAATCGGCAAAGATACGCTCCAGGACGGGGGAACTCTTGGCGGGGCGGCGGAACTCCAGTGCCTGGGCGGCGTTGAACAGCTCGATAGCCAGCACGGTTTCCACGTTATCTACCACCCGTACCAGCTTGGTGGCGGCGTTGGAGCCCATGGAAACGTGGTCTTCCTGGCCCTGGGAGGAGGGAATGGAGTCGCAGGAGGCAGGCCAGCACAGGCCCTTGTTCTGACTCACGATGCTGGCGGCCGTGTACTGCGGAATCATGAAACCGCTGTTCAGGCCGGGCTCGGTGACCAGGTATTTGGGCAGGCCGCGCAGGCCGTCGATAAGCTGGAAAGTACGCCGCTCGGAGATGCTGGCCAGTTCGCTCATGGCAATGGCCAGGGAATCCATGGGAATGGCTATGGGCTCGCCGTGGAAGTTGCCGGCCGATATCACCATGTCCTCGTCGGGGAAGATGTTGGGATTGTCGGTGGCCGAATTGATCTCGTTCTCTATCACGGACTTAACGTACAGGATGTTGTCCTTTACCGCGCCGTGCACCTGCGGGATGCAGCGGAAACTGTACGGGTCCTGCACATGTACTTTGGGCCGGTTGATGAGCTCGCTGCCTTCCAGAATCTGCATGAAGGCTTCGCCCGTGAGAATCTGCCCTACATGCGGGCGCAGCTTGTGCGTGAGGGGGAGGAAAGGCTCAATTCGGCCGTCGTAGGCGTCCAGCGACATGGCGCCGATGCGGTCGGCCCAGCGCGAAAGACGCATGCTCTTGATGAGGCACCAGATGGCGTGCGCACTCATGAACTGCGTGCCGTTCAGCAGGGCCAGGCCTTCCTTGCTCTGCAGCGTTATCGGCTTCCAGCCCAGCTCTTTCCACACATCGGCCGCGGGGCGCACCTGGCCTTTGTACAGCACTTCGCCCATGCCGATAAGGGGCAGGCTCATGTGCGCCAGGGGAGCCAGGTCGCCCGATGCGCCCAGCGAACCCTGCTGGTACACCACCGGCAGCACGTCGTTGTTGAACATGTCCACCAGCCGCTGTACGGTGCACAGCTGGGCGCCGGAATGGCCGTAGGAGAAGTTCTGGATTTTCAGGAGCAGCATCAGTTTCACAATCTCCGGGCGCACTTTTTCGCCGGTGCCGCAGGCGTGCGACATCACCAGGTTGTGCTGCAGCTGGGAAAGGTCTTCCGGCGAAATGCTCACATTGTACAGCGAGCCGAAGCCGGTAGTAACCCCGTAGATGGGCCTGTCCAGGTCTTCCATTTTGCGGTCCAGGTACTCGCGGCACTTCACAATGGCCGACGTAGCCTCCTGCGACAGCATTATCTTTTCGTGGCTTTCGATAATCTTTTTCAGTCTCTCCAGGGAGAGATGGGCGTGGGAAATAGGATGCATATTATGCCAAAGTTTTTCGGATTAGGTTTTCATCGGCCTGATGGGGGAGGGTGACTTTGAGGCCGGGGGTGCGGGCCATTTCGCGTTCGATGGCAAAGCGGGCGCCTTCATTGCGGGCCCAGCTGCGGCGGGCGATGCCGTTGTTCACGTCCCAGAACAGCATTTCGCGGATATGGCGGGCGCTGTCTTCGGAACCGTCTATTACCATGCCGAAGCCGCCGTTGATCACTTCGCCCCAGCCTACGCCGCCGCCGTTGTGGATGGATACCCAGGTGGCGCCGCGGAAGCCGTCGCCGATTACGTTCTGCACGGCCATATCGGCGGTAAAGCGGCTGCCGTCATAGATGTTGGAGGTTTCGCGGAAGGGAGAGTCGGTGCCGGAGACGTCGTGATGGTCGCGGCCCAGCACCACGGGACCTTTCAGGCGGCCGTCGCGGATGGCTTCGTTGAAGGCCAGGGCTATCTGGGTGCGGCCCTCGCAATCGGCATACAAGATGCGGGCCTGGGAACCCACCACCAGCTTGTTTCGTCCGGCTTCCTCTATCCAGTGGATGTTGTCGCGCATCTGCCCGGCAATCTCGGCGGGGGCCGATGCGGCTATTCTGCCGAGAACTTCCATGGCCAGGCGGTCGGTCAGGGCCAGATCTTCCGGGTCTTCGCTCATGCACACCCAGCGGAACGGGCCGAAGCCGTAGTCGAAGTACATGGGACCCATGATGTCCTGCACGTAGGAAGGGTAGCGGAAGCTGCCGTCTTCACGCAGGATGTCGGCGCCGGCGCGGGAGCTTTCCAGGAGGAAGGCGTTGCCGTAGTCGAAGAAGTACATGCCCTTGGCTGCCAGGCGGTTGATGGCCGCTACATGGCGCCTTAGCGATGCCTGGACGGCCTCCTTGAAGGCGGCAGGTTTTTCGGCCATCATGCGCTTGGATTCCTCCAGGGAGTAGCCCACGGGGTAGTACCCGCCGGCCCAGGGGTTGTGCAGCGAAGTCTGGTCGCTGCCCAGGTCCACGTGGATGTCTTCATCGGCCAGGCGTTCCCACAGGTCCACCACGTTGCCCACGTAGGCCAGGGAAACGGGTTTTTTATCTGCCACGGCCTGCCTGATCCGGGGAATAAGTTCGTCCAGGCTGGGATGCAATTCGTCCACCCAGCCCTGCTGGAAGCGCTTTTCGGCCGCCTTGGGGTTGATTTCGGCGGTAACGCTAACCACACCGGCAATGTTCCCGGCCTTGGGTTGGGCACCCGACATTCCGCCCAGGCCAGCCGTTACAAACAACTTTCCGGCCGGGCTGCCACCCTGTTTGCGGGCGGCGTTCATGACCGTGATGGTGGTGCCATGCACTATGCCCTGCGGACCGATATACATATAGGAGCCGGCCGTCATCTGGCCGTACTGGCTCACGCCCAGGGCGTTGAAACGCTCCCAATCGTCGGGTTTGGAATAGTTGGGAATCACCATCCCGTTGGTTACAATTACGCGCGGAGCATCCTTGTGGCTGGGGAACAGGCCCAGCGGATGGCCGGAGTACATTACCAGCGTCTGCTCGTCGGACATGGTGGCCAGGTACTGCATCACCAGCCGGTACTGCGCCCAGTTCTGGAAGATGGCCCCGTTGCCGCCGTAAATGATGAGCTCGTGCGGATGCTGGGCTACCCGTTCGTCCAGGTTATTCTGGATCATGGCCATGATGGCCGCCGCCTGTTTCGAGCGTGCGGGATACTCATCTATCGGCCTTGCATAGATTTTATAGGACGGCCGATACCGGTACATGTAAATACGGCCATAAGTCTTGAGCTCGGCCGCAAATTCCGGCGCCAGCTGCGCGTGCAAGGCCTCCGGGAAGTACCGCAGGGCGTTTTTCAGCGCCAGCACCTTCTCATCGGCCGAAAGGATATCCTTCCGCTTGGGTGCGTGGTTAATCTCCGGGTCGTACGGCTTGGCCTCCGGCAGCCTGTCGGCCGGAATCCCCGCCAGTATCTCTTCCTTAAACGTTTGATTCATAGCTTTTTATGCTTTTCTCCCTGTGATTCCAGACACAGGGAGAAAACGTTAATTGTTTGGTTATCAGATATTTGCTTCTACGGCTTCCAGCACCTGGTCCTGGAGCTCCAGGGCTTCGCGGACAATTTCCTTGGCGCGGATGAGCAGGGGCTCGGCGGGGGCTTTGTCCTTGAGGGAGGCGGCGTTGATGCGCACGTTCAGGGCGGCGCCGCGGATGCCGGCCACGGCGGCCAGGGCTGCCACACCTGCATCGGAGGCCGATGCGGGATTGCCTTCCCGGGCCATCTGCAGGGCCAGCGGAAGCGCTTTCAGGGAGGCCTCCATCGTCTTCAGGGGAACGGCGGCGGCGTTCAAAGTGGCCTCCTCCAGCGCCTTGTCACGGGCGGCTTTTTCTTCGGCCGATCCCTTGGGCATGGCAAACACGTCCATGATGCGGTTGAAGGCGGCGGTGTCTTCGTCTATGAGCAGCAGCAGTTCGTCCAGCAGCTTCTGGCCCTCTTCGGCCACGTTGGAGAATTCCTTCCAGCGTTCGTCCCAGCCCCGCTTGTGGGCGCTCAGGTTGGCTACCATGGTGGCCAGGGCGGCACCGAAGGCTCCCATGCAGGCACTTACGGATCCGCCGCCCGGCGCTGCGCTTTCGGAGGCGGTTTCGCGGGTGAAGCCTTCCACGCTCATCTGAGCCAGGCCGTCCTTGCGGTCTTCCATCAGGTATTCAATCACTTTCTCACGCGGGTTGAAAGGCCTCAGGTCGTCCAGCGACATGGATTTTACGGCAATCTTCATGATTTCCTCCTCGCTCACGCCCAGGGAGCGCTGCTGTTTTTCCAGGTAGAACCGTCCCGCGTCCAGCAGCACCCGTTTGGGAACCAGGCCCACGATTTCGGTTCCGGTGACGCGGAGTCCCCTTGCAGCAGCGGCCCGGCTCACCTCTTCAAAGGCCTTGTGGAGCGGCGTGGCCTGGATGTCCGTAATGTTCATGGAAACCTGCGCAATGCCGTATTCGTCTATGTACCAGCCGATGGCCTTGCAGCCCTTGAGGGTGCCGGGAATCCAGATTTGCTCACCGTTTTCGTCTTTTAAGAGTTTGCCGGTGAGGGAACCGCCTTCCCGGGCCTTGCGGCCCTTTTCGCGTACGTCGTAGGCCACGGCCATGGCCCGGCGGGTAGATGTGGTATTCAGGTTGAAATTCACGGCAATCAGGAAATCGCGGGCACCCACGTTGCTGGCGCCGGATTTGGCCGCCACTTCGTCGAAGGCGCCGCCGAAGTCCGGCATGCGGGCCGGATCGGCCATTTTTTCCGGCAGGGCTTCGTATTCCCCGGCGCGGCACACGGCCAGATTCCGGCGCTCCGGCTTCTGGGCGGCCGCTTCGTAGCAGTAGCAGGGGATGCCCAGCTGCTCGTACATGCGCCAGGCCAGTTTCCGGGCCCTTTGGGCACATTCCTCCAGGGTAACGCCGCTCACGGGAATAAGTGGCAGTACGTCGATGGCTCCGCTTCTGGGATGGGCGCCGTGATGATGCCGCATGTCGATGAGTTCCTGTGCTTTCTTGGCTCCCTGGAAGGCCGCTTCGCAAACAGGGTCGGGCTCTCCCACAAAGGTGACTACCGTGCGGTTGGTAGCTTCTCCCGGGTCCACGTCCAGAACTTTCACGCCGTCCACCGCTGCGATGGCGGCTACAATGGCGTCGATAACCTGTTTGTTGCGTCCTTCGCTGTAGTTAGGTACGCATTCGATTACTTTTTTCATATTTTGCTTACTACTTATCACCAATAAGGCCTATAAAGATAACAATTTTTTATTTATGGTGGTGTATAAAAATAATCCGAATCTCCAAATTCTGGCAAAATTGCCAAGATTAGGCTGCCCGCAGAATCGTTCCTATCTTGCCGAAAAATAGAAGAGTTATGGAGAAAAGAGAGAAATCCTTAAAAGAACGCCTGCTGGAAGAGACAGCCGGCGTGTGCGTGTACTGCGGTCACCCCCTTACCGTGGAAACTATGGAAACCGACCATATTGTTCCGCGATCCAAGGGCGGCACCGGAGAATTCCTGAACAAGGTCTGCGCTTGCGGTTCCTGCAACGCCCAAAAGGCCGATTCGGACATCCGCGGTTTCCTGGCCGGTTTCAGCGGCCGTCGCCGCAGGCGGTACGAGAACCGACTGGACAGTCTGGTGGAGCAGGGGAGAATGTCGCGGGAAAAGCGTGGACGCTTGTCGGACTGGCAGGAAGAAGCTTTACCGGAGCCTCCTGGCCTTAGTATCCGGGGTACTGTCATGTTCGGCATGCTGCTGTGCTGAACTGCCATATTGGCAGACCGGACGGGCTGGCAGGCATTTTGAAGAAAAGCTGCCGGAAATTCAATGGAATCATGGCAGAAAAGAAGAAAATCAATAAAGCGGAAGTTAAACCGGAAGTAGCCGAAAACAAGAAACTGGCTGCTCTGGAAGCCCGGATTGAGGGTTTGAACGAGCAGTTGGAAGAGGTTCGCAAGAAAGAATCTGATACAAAGGCAGACTTCCTGCGCCTGATGGCAGAGTTTGACACGTTCCGCCGTCGTACGGCCGAGGAAAAACTGGCCCTGGTGAGTTCGGCATCGTCCGATGTCATCAAGGGCCTTCTTCCCATCCTGGACGACTGCGAAATAGCCCTGGCGGCCTTGGAGAAGAGCTCCGACAGCGAAGCGGCCAAGGCCGGTACGGAAATGATATTCGGCAAGCTCAACGCTTTCCTCAAGGGAAAGGGACTGGAGCGCATAGAAGCCAAGGGGGCCGATTTCGATACGGAACTGCACGAAGCGGTAACCACCTTTCCGGCACCTTCCGAGGACATGAAAGGCAAGGTGATAGACGTGGTACAAACCGGCTATACCCTGGGCGGGAAAGTGCTCCGTTATGCAAAAGTTGTTGTGGGAGCGTAAGTTATGGCAAATAAAAGAGACTACTACGAGGTCCTGGGGGTGGACAAGAAGGCTTCGGCCGATGAAATCAAGTCCGCCTACCGGAAACTGGCCCTCAAGTGGCATCCGGACCGTTGGGTAAATGGTTCAGACGCCGAGAAAAAGACTGCCGAAGAGAACTTCAAGGAAGCGGCCGAGGCCTATTCCGTGCTCAGTGATCCCGACAAGCGCGCCAAGTACGACCAGTTCGGCTTTGCGGCCGACCAGATGGGCGGCGGCGCCGGCGGCTTCGACTTCGGCGGTATGGACATCAACGACTTCCTCCGCAACATCTTCGGCGGCGGCTTCGGTTTCGACTTCGGCGGCGGCTTCGGCAATTTCGGCGGCTTTGGCGGCGGTGCTGCAGACCAGCAGCAGCGTGTATTGCGGGGCCGGGACATCCGTACCAGCGTAAAGCTCACGCTGGAAGAGATTGCCAACGGCTGCGAAAAGGAAGTTACCATAGAGCGCAACCGCCCCTGCCCGGACTGCAACGGCAAGGGTGCCAAGAGCGATGCCGATATTAAAACCTGCCCCACCTGTGGCGGTCAGGGACGTGTGCGTCAGCAAACCCGCAGCCTTTTCGGCGTGGGCTACACCATCGGCACCTGCCCGCAATGCCAGGGAGAGGGAAAGATTATCACCAATCCTTGCCGCCGATGCGGTGGAACGGGACTGGAGCGCAGGCGGGAAACCGTCCGGGTACGCATCCCGGCCGGCGTGGAGGATGGCATGCAAATCACCGTGAGGGGAGAGGGACATGCCGCTCCGCACGGTGGCGTGAACGGAGACCTGCTGGTTGTCATCAACGAGGTGGCCCATCCGCAGTTGCAGCGGGAGGGCAATAACCTGTTCTATACCCGCATCATTTCCGTATTGGATGCCATGCTGGGCTGCGAGGTTTCCATTCCCTGCCTGGATGGCAGCTATAAGGTGAAGGTAGAACCGGGCACCCAGTCGGGCACGGTGGTAAAGCTTCGCGGAAAGGGCCTTCCCAGCGTGCAGGGTTATGGCCGGGGAACGGGCGACCTGTACGTGAAATTCCAGGTATGGGTGCCTCACAAGCTGTCCCGTCAGGAAAAAGAGGCGCTGGAACAAATGAAGGGCAGCTCCAGTTTTACGCCGGATCTTACCCGTGAAGACAAAGCCACCTTCGACAAGGTTAAAAATATTTTCTAAAAATTCCCGTAAATATTTTGGTAGTTTGCAAATAGTTTGTATCTTTGCAGTCCAAAAATAGAAGCAACCTCTTGTCAGGAGCCAAACCGCAACGTTGCATAAAGAGTTAGAGAAAATTATGGATTTGATTAAAGTAGCAGAGCAGGCTTTCCAGAATGAGAAAGTTGCTTCCTATCCGGAATTCAAGGCCGGTGACACCATCACCGTTACCTACAGAATCAAGGAAGGTGATAAAGAGAGACTCCAGAAGTTCCGCGGAGTAGTTATTCAAATGAAAGGTGCCGATCCTTTCACCAAGACTTTCACGGTCCGCAAGGTTTCCGGTGGTGTAGGTGTAGAAAGAATCTTCCCTTTCCAGTCGCCCTTCATTGACAGCATTGAGGTTAACAAGTTCGGTAAAGTGCGTCGCGCACGTATCTTCTACCTCCGTGACCTCACCGGTAAGAAGGCACGCATCCGCGAGAAAGTCTACGTCGGAGAAAAATAAGGAAGCGGCCTAAGGCCCTCCAAACGGCTCCATAGCTCAATTGAATAGAGCATTTGACTACGGATCAAAAGGTTACAGGTTTGAGTCCTGTTGGAGTCACCCGGAAACGCCCCTAGAGATACTTCTAGGGGCGTTTCTTTTTGTTTTCGTACCACATCCGTACCACTAAACATCTTGATATACATTGCATTAGATTACATAAGTTATTAACTGTCAGTTGCTTATGTAATTTCTTTTCCGTAGTTTTGCATTGTTCTCTGGAACGTGGAGCCAGAGGGATTGGGAAAAATCCCAATCATCTGGCCCTTGCAGGGGGCTAAGTTGCTGATAATCAGCAAAACAAGAATTAAGGCGAAATAACGCCATTAGAAAAAACTTCTAAACTATGGAAAACATCAAAAACAGGCACCCATACCCAGGTGCCTGTTCCCATGACTATTTGGGAGAGATCAAAGATCCGTTCCCTGTTAATATATTCGCGTGTCTACGTTACGGGGTAACCGGGGTCAGCGTCCAAGTGTCGTCAGTATTCGTTGTGGTAATGATGGCGAGGTTCAGACCGCCATAGGAGCCAGCCACCATAGGGCTAGGTGACCAAGCCGTACCGTTGTACATCTGCTGGGTACCAAACGTCACTGTGCCGCAAGTGCCGAAGGCACCTGCACCGATGCTGTTGGGGGAAATGTTGTTGCCCTTTGTGGCGGTGACGCGGGTCACGCCGCTGGTGATGGTGATATCGCCACAGCTTCCCGTATTGCTGCCGCCGATTCCTGCAGCGGCATTACCGCCCGTGGCAGTGATAGTACCGCCCGTGATGGTGATGTTACCGCATGCTTCAGTGCCGCCGCCGATGCCTGGTCTACCATTACCACCCGTAGCGGTGATGTTGCCGCCCGTGATGGTGATGTTACCGCAATTAAATCCAATTCCACCTCCGATGCCGGCTCCCGAGCCATTGCTGCTGGCATTGAGCGAGCCAGAGCCTTGGATGGTCACGGTCTTGTTCTCTGGCACGTAGATGCCGGGATAATCTTCATAGAATCCCTTCACAGTATTCGTCCCGCTGAGGATGATGGTTGCATCGCCCTCGCAGGTAATGCCGGCATAGTTGCCAGTTGTCCATGTGCCACTGCCATTGATGTTCACGCCATTGAGTATCACGGTGGCACCGTCGGCAATGGAAATCTGCACTTTAGAGGCCAGTGTACCAGTGAGGGTTTCGCCGTTTTGGGCGGTATAGGCTGTATTTTTTGTTGAGAGGTTAACAGTGGCCCCTGTACCCCTCGTGATGTTGTAAATCTTGCCTGTTGCGAGCGCTGTGCCGCCGGGAAGGGTGAATTTACTACTACCCACGGTCAGGTTATTAGCCACATTTTTAATTACTAAATTATTGGGTACGCCTATGGCAAATGTGGCAACGCCCGAAGCATTGGGAGTCACGCTTCCTGACATAGTCTGATCAAAATCCATCCCAGAATACTTTGTAATTAATGTCACGGCCTTTTCGCCAGCCTCCAAACCGGAGATGGTGAAGTTGAGAACGGCATTTTGGGGGCTCAGAGCAAAACCGCTGCTGTAAGTATATGTTTGCTCCGAACTTAACTGCTCTACGCCTGTTTTCTTTGCAGTCTCTGAGGCAACAAAAGCATTCGCAGTAGAAGCTGATACTACATCGTCATATGCAACAGCTGGAGTATTATTATTACTAATAGATAAAAAGTTATAGCTATCGTAGCCATTAGGCAGCAGGATGGCTCTAACACTCCCGGGAGCCGAGAAAAGGGCATCGGCAGTTCCATCATAGTCATTCTGGGTATAAATGGTGCCGCTGAATTTTCCGGTAGCAGGAACATAATCCAGCGCGCCGGCAAATTTGCCTGCTCCAGAGGCCGAACCACTCACAAACAGCTTGTCGCCAGCGCTGAATTCCAGTTTCCTGGTAGATTCGTTATACGTGGCCTTGGTGGCATCGTCACCCCCACGGGTTGCGTTTACAGTGACGGGAAGGGCAAAACCTTTCTTTTCGGCGTTCTCATCGTTAGCAATTTCGCTTTTGTTGCACGCGGTAGTGATGAGCAGGGCAAATGCCAGTGCTTTGAGGATATTATTTGTTTTCATGGCTCTTCAGTTTTTAAAGAATGATCTCTTCAAAAGTTCCGTTCATTGTGGCATTAACGTCACCGCTGATGCAGATAACGCCTTCCTGTTTCATCTCCACAATGCTAATTGTGGGGGCTTCGTAAAGTTCTTTTTGCATAGTATTATTTGTTGTTATTATTAGAGTCTTTTGGACACAATGGCGGTATGATAGAGAAAATGACCCTAAAATACAATGTGAGGGGGTAAAAATTGACGTAATGTCAAGAAATCAATGCAAAAATTTACGCAAAGTAGGTTTTTTGCGTTTTGAAACATGGGTTTGGAACGTGTGAAACAACAAAAAATACCCCAGGTCACGGGGCGTAAGCGGATTGGAGGATTTTTCATAAGTCATTGATTTACATATAACTTAACGCAACAATGAGTTAACACCGCTAAACAATGTGCGTATCCTGTTGGAGTCACTTCAAAACCCCGTCTGATACATGTCAGATGGGGTTTTTAGTTAAAAGTTAACCGCATTTTAACCGCAGGCGACCTAATAGATGAAACCAAACATCCAGATGGGTATGGAGTTGCCGGCGGCGAATTCCATATCGTCTTTGACAAGGGATTTCAATACTTATAGACATCGCCTGAATCTGGAATCTCTCTTCGGATTTTTTGCATAGTTAGCGGCCATTTTATATCTTTGCCTTGATTTCGTGTAAATACAGTGCATACAGAACCTATATATTCCACAATATATGGTACCCTGCCTGTAATAGTAGTACCCGATACCATATGGAAGCGCAAGAGATTCTTCAAGATATAGTATTTGTCATCCTATACGGGATTGTAATGGGGCTGGGCGTTGCGGAGGCGCTCTATCTGCTGCTGCGGCGCAGCAATGCCATTGCGCCGGAGGTGACGCCCCCCAAGCGCCTGCGCATATGGGCGGCGGCCATTATGCTGGAGAACGTTTTCAGCCACGTTTTATGGCTATGGTACTTCTGCCGACCTTCCATTCCGGGTTACATTATTGTCTGTACCCTGGACATCCTGCTGCTTATCCCCATGATAGCCGGTATTCTGCTGTCTATGCTGCAGGACCGGCATCGTCCCGTATGGCCGGTGGCCGTGGCGCTGGTCCCTGTCGTTGGATTGTCGGCCTTGGGTATCATCTGTGATAACGAGGCTTTTCTGTTTTGGCTGGGCATGTATGTCGTTGCGCTCTATGCGGCGTTGATGGTGTATATATACTTTGCTGTCCGGCGTTATGGCCGATGGCTCAGGGACAACTTCGCCGATCTGGAAAACAAGGAGGTATGGCAGAGTTATCTGGTACTGGTGGTGTTTGCGCTGTTTTCTATTATTTACATCTGCACATCTGGACAGACCAGGAGCCTGCTCTATATTCTCGAATTTGTCTGTATCATCATTATGGGCCTGTTGCTGTGGCGGGAGGAGACGTTGCAGTCCCTAAGCGAAAACACTACGGCGGAGGAAGAGGAGCCGGCCGAAGGGGCGCAGAATGTATCGGCACTGCAAGCCTTCCCCGTCGATATCGCAGCTCTACTGAAAAAGCACTGCGAGAACAAGCGTCTCTATCTGCAGCACGACCTGTCCCTTACGCAGTTGGCGCAGGCTGTGGGCACAAACCATTATTACCTGAGCCAGTACTTCTCCCAGCAGGGACTTACTTATAACGCATACATCAACGGTCTGCGCATCCGCCATTTCATTCACCTATATGAAAAGGCGATGGCCCAGAAGCGCGCATCCAC
This sequence comes from uncultured Bacteroidales bacterium, assembly GCA_946406355.1. Taxonomy (GTDB): domain Bacteria; phylum Bacteroidota; class Bacteroidia; order Bacteroidales; family UBA932; genus Cryptobacteroides. The sequence goes on from CAMJKI010000056.1 coordinate 12,455, forward strand.
CGCTCAGCAGTTGGCGTTCGAGAGCGGATACCGCAGTTACAGCACTTTCAGCGCCGCGTTCAAGCAGCACACCGGGAAGACCGTTACAGTGTGGATGCAAGACGCCGGAGAGTAGGCATCTCCGGCGTCTTCAGTTTCAGAATCTGCAATAGAAGTTTCAGAATCTGCAATATTTGCAGTCTGAGACTCCCGACCTATTGTACTCATAGGCCGGGAGTGCGTATATTGTACTTTTGTAATAAGGACTATCTATAAAAATTTATATCATGAAAAGATTCCTGCTTATTTCGGCCCTTTTGCTGGGCTCCGTATCCCTGTTTGCTGCTAAACCCTTGAAGGTTACCAACGGCAGTTTGGATGTACTTAAACAAGACGTCAAAGCCACCTGGACCATCGACATTTCGGAAGCCCAGTTCGTCAATAACGGCGTCTTTGCCAAAGAGAACAAGGGGGACTTCAAGACTTGGTGTGAGGGCGACTACGACGAGCGTGTCCGTCTTATGAACGAAGCTTTCTTTGATGCTTTCAATGTGCAGAGCCCCGGTATGGAACTGGTAAATGAGGGTGAGGCTCCTTACAAGGTTATTCTTAAGGTGGATACTTTCGAGCGCGGCCAGGGTCCTGGAGTTATGGGTAGTTGCTATATCAGTATCTACGGAACGCTCAGCGTTATTGACACCGCTACCGGAGATACGTCCCTGGCGGTTCAGGTAAGCAACGTGAAAGGAGATACCGATTTCAACGAAACAGACCGTTTCCCCAAGACCATGAAGTGGTTCTGCCGTGATTTGTTCAAACTTAAGAAATAACATATTATGAAAAGAGCATTTTTGGCCATTGCACTGGTGGCTATGAGCATCTCCTTCGTGGGATGCGACAAAGGAAAAGAGGTGGAACCCGATAGGGATTTAGCCAACAAGATTGTTGGGAAATGGATGATCGCCGAGACCGACAGCAAGGTCTTGCCCACCAATGAGAAGATCGTATACGATATCGTCTCCACCACCAAGGCCTACGTGAGCCTTTCGTTCACCGATGATGTAGCAGATGTTCCCGTTTGGAATAACAGGGGAGAGGCCGATGTGGACATTGTCGGCAATAATGTGACCCTCACCCATAGTCCTGAACCTGGTAAGACTGTGGTGGTCGACCTTCACGTCGATGCCATCACGGGCACGACGATGATAGGCAAGCGCAATGTAACCGTCAGGAAAGACGGCGGTCTGGTGAAATCTGATGAGTCCATGATCCGCTGCGAGAAGGTGGACGTGGACTACAGCAAGAACATCCTGGGCCTCTGGGAGGGCAAGATGACGAGTGATCAGTCTGCGTTCGACGACGGTCAGGAGCACCGCTGGGAGTTCAAGGAGGATGGCACCTTCGTGTTCTACATCAAGAACAGCAAGGGCATTTGGGAGGCGAAGGATGACGAGTTCTCCCAGTGGTTCGTGGCCGGCAAGCTCCTGTGCACCCGCTGGAAGAATGCCGGCGAGGGCACCGTGGAAAACCGTGAATGGTGGGAAATTGCCGCACTCGGCTGGAGTTCCATGGTCTGGACTGCCCTTCGCGAGGAGGCTGACGGTAGCCAGTATACCGCTGCTTTCACCATGGAGAAGATCGTTGCTCCTTCTCAGGCCGAGCTGGAGAAATCCATCATAGGCAAGTGGATGAGCAAGTCGATTAACGGAAATCCTTTCCTGACCGATAACAAAGGCGTTTACACTTTCCTCAACACTTCTTCGGCCTATATGAGCTCCTCTGTGAACTCCCGTCCCGAACTGGGAGACCTGTGGCACGACCTTACCCCGATGGATGTGGAAATCTCCGGTAATATAGTTTGGCTCACTCGCCAGCTGGACGAGCATAAGACATTGAACATTTCGATGATTGTTACCTCCATCAATGCCGATGAGATGCATGCTGATGTGTCTGGAACCGTGATGGAGGATGGTGCAATAATAGGAAGAGTCTGCGACCATATCCTCTATGAAAAGATAAAAGAGAATTACCGCAAATCCATCCGGGGCCTCTGGGAAGGCCGGAGGACCGCCGGAGGCTCCACGGAATATCACCGCTGGGAGTATCTGGGAGACGGCACCTACAACTTCTATTACAAGGTTGGAGAAGGACAGTGGACCAAGATGGAGGACGAATTCTCCGAGTACTTTGTGGATGGCCGCCTGCTGTGCACCCGCTGGAAGAACGCCGGCGAAGGCA
>CAMJKI010000057.1 GCA_946406355.1 uncultured Bacteroidales bacterium
ATTATCTTTGTGCTTGCGGTCCAGGATGCCCGCGCAACATATTAACTATATAAGATTATGGCAAAAGCAGCAGAAGAAATGAATCAGGATCAGGTGAATGCCGCCAAACTCAAGGCCCTTCAGGCAACCATCGACAAAATTGAGAAAGACTACGGGAAAGGCACCATCATGAAGCTGGGAGACCAGCCGGAATGGGACGCCTCCCAGGTAATCCCCAGCGGCTCCATCTCCCTGGACCACGCCCTGGGTATCGGCGGTTATCCCAAAGGCCGCATCATAGAAATTTACGGACCGGAAAGCTCCGGTAAAACCACCCTGGCCATCCATGCCATTGCAGAGGCGCAGAAGGCCGGCGGCATTGCCGCTATCATTGACGCGGAGCATGCCTTCGACCGCACCTATGCCAAGGCGCTGGGCGTAAATCTGGATACCCTCCTCATTTCCCAGCCGGACAACGGTGAACAGGCCCTGGAAATTGCCGACAATCTTATCCGCAGCGGTGCTGTAGATATTGTTGTAATAGACTCTGTAGCCGCCCTTACCCCCAAGGCCGAGATTGAGGGAGAGATGGGAGACAACAAGGTGGGCCTCCAGGCCCGTCTGATGAGCCAGGCCCTCCGCAAGCTCACCGCCAACATCTCCAAAACCAACACTTGCTGCATCTTCATCAATCAGCTGCGGGAAAAGATCGGCATCATGTTCGGCAATCCGGAAACCACCACCGGCGGCAACGCCCTCAAGTTTTACGCTTCCGTGCGCCTGGATATCCGCCGCACTACCCAAATCAAGGACGGCGAAGACGCCCTGGGCAACCACGTGAAGGTGAAGGTGGTCAAGAACAAGATGGCCCCGCCTTTCAAGAAGGCCGAATTCGACATTGTATTTGGCGAAGGCATCTCCCGCAGCGGGGAAATCGTAGATCTGGGCGTGGAGCTGGGCATCATCCAAAAGAGCGGTTCCTGGTTCTCTTACAAGGATTCCAAGCTGGCCCAGGGGCGCGAAGCCACCAAGAAGCTCATGCTGGACAATCCGGAACTGGCCGAGGAAATAGAGGCCGCCATCCGCGAAGCCATGGCCAAAGTGCAGGATTAACGCCTGTGCCCGTTCAGCAATCTTTTAGTCACGCCTGCCCCCCCATGCGTGACTTTTTTTGACACCACTTGCAACATTTTCACTTTTTCTCCGTTTAATAGGTAGAGACCCCAAAAGGCCGGGGCGTAAGGTATCAATAAATGACCAGACAAGAAGCAACAGCGTTTTACCGGATGCACAGCCAGCCCGTTTACAATACGGCGCTGCGAATCCTGCGAAACGAGTCCGATGCAGCCGAAGTGATGCAGGATACGTTGCTCAAATACCTTTCCGGCGGGGTCAGGAGCAGTAATCCCGCCCAGGCAGCTGCCTGGCTCCGGACCACCTGCATAAGGAAGGCCATCGACCTGCTGCGTTCGCATAAAAAAGACCCTGTGTTTGTAGATGCCGACAGCCTGGTGGAAGAGGATATGCCGGAGGACGATTTTTCCGGGAACAACATGCCGGATATCGGCCAGATCCGCCGGGCCATGGAGGCGCTCCCACAGCCCTACTCCCTGGTGCTGAACCTGGCACTGATTGAAGGCCTTAATTATGCGCAGATTGCGGAAATAACTGGCCAGAAGGAAGTTACCCTCAGGTCTATTTACGCACGCGGCCGGCAGAAACTTACGAAAAGCTTAAAGAACCATGAATAATCTGGAAGAATACATTCGGGAACACGCTTCGCAGCTGGATTCGGCCCTTCCGCCAAAAGGAACGGAAGAGCAGTTCCTGCAGCGATGGGAAGCCGCCGAAAAAAGTAGCCGGAGGAGGTTTATATACTGGGCTGCATGTGCAGCTGCCGCAGCCCTGCTGGTACTGGCCCTTCTTCCCTGGAAGGCCGACAGTTTCCGGGGCGTGGAAAACAATCCGGACGCGGTGTATGCGCGTTATCTGGCCTTGGTGGCCGATGCCTGGGAAGTGGCGGGAGCCGACGAAGAGGCGGCGGAATGGCTCGGCAGTCTCACGGAAGAGGCCGTACCCCTGCGGAATCAGCTGCCCGATGAACTCTCCCAGGAAGAGCAGGCCGAGATTCTCCGCAGTTATTACGGAGACCTGCTGGCCGGGGTTGATAAGGTGATGAAAACAATTAAACGATAGAAAAATGAAAAAAGCAATTGCCCTTTTGTGCGCCGTACTGGCCTTTTCGGCCGGCGTTTTAAAAGCCGAAGAAACCGAAGCAACAGCCGTTGCCGTGCTTTCCAAACAGTTCAACTACAAGGATTTCCAGAATCTTTCGGCCAGCAACTCCTTCAAGGTAAACCTGGTCCAGGATAACCAGTGGCTGGTGGAAGTGGAATACAGCGACTTCCTGGAAGAATACCTGGACGTTACCATGAACGGCGGAACGCTCCGGCTGGGTCTCAAACCCCTTCCCCGCTCGATCCAGAACTCCAGGAAATACAAAGACGGTGCAGTTCTGAAAGCCACTGTGCACATGCCCAAACTGATGAAGCTTTCCCTGAGCGGAGCTTCCAGATTATGGCAGGAAGGCCATTTCACGCTGACGGGTGAGGAAGAATTCCGGATGGAAGTTTCCGGCGCTTCCGTAGCAGAGAACATGCATGTAGATGCCCGCAAAGCCCGCCTGAGCGTAAGCGGCGCCGCCAAATGCTATAGTTTCGAAGGCGGATTCAATCAGCTGTATCTGAATGCTTCCGGAGCCGGCAGATGCCAGATAAAGGCAACGGCCGAAGACTGGAATGTGGTTCTGTCCGGATCGGCCCATGCCGAGCTTCGCGGCAGCGAATGCCAGACCATGGACATTGAATCCTCCGGCGCTTCCAAAGCCGAGCTGGCTGTTCCTTCCGCCAAGCTGCATTATGAAGGAAGCGGTTCCTCGGACCTGTATGCCATGGATGCACCCGCCATCAATGCCAAAGTGGAACTCTCCGGTGCCTCCTCCTGCCGCATTGCCGTAAGGGAAAGCCTGGATGTAGAAGCCTCCGGCGCCTCGGTCTGCCGATACAAGGCCCTTAACGGCGCTCCCCTCAAAACCAAATTCGACGTTTCAAGAGGCTCCAAGCTCATTTCGATGTAACCAGAAGGCAACGGGAGAGGGCGGCAAAATGTTCCGGAGAGAGCACGCCGGCCTGCCTAAGGCCTTCCACCGTCCAGGCGTCCCGAGGCTGGTGCGTGCGGTAGAGGACAATGCTATGCGCCTCCTCCTTTGAAATATAGGGATGACGGGCCAGATCGGCCTCCGGGAGCGTCCAGAGCGGGTAGGGCTCCGGTTTAGAGCAGGTAATAAGGTCGCTCAGGCCGTCGTATTTCTCCCGGTCGAAGCGGTAAATCTCCATCAGCTGTTCCGGATGGGAAAAGCCGCCCAACTCCCTGCGGTAAGCAACAATCTTTCCCGCATACCACGGGCCAATACCCGGCAGGGCCAGGAAGGCGACGCTGTCGGCCTTATTGATGTCCAGTTTGGGCAGGTCGATAAAAGGCTCCAGGCGCGCGAAAACGCTGTCGGCAACCACGTAGGACTTAGCGAAATCGGCCTTGCGGCGGAATCGTCCGCCCTTTTGCCGGTAATGGTCAATAGCCTGCGCCTGCTTCTCGCTGAAGCCCAGCCGCTGCAGATCCTCCACGCTGACGGTATTGGGATTAAAGCGAAAACTCTCCACCTGCCGCGTCTGTTCCCGCACCCTCTTCACCCCCGCACTATGTTCTGATTCCCTTCTGATAATAACAGTGCCGCCTGGTACTGCATCCGGCTCCGCGAATAATTTTGCCGATGCTCCGCCGGATGCAGTACCAGGCGAAAAATCATCGTTCTGTTTTTGGGCGGAAGATGCCCTTTCCGTAGCATCGGCTATTATTTTCGCGGAGGAAAGGGCATCTTCTGCCCCATCAATAGCATCGGCTATCTTTTTCGCGGAGGAGAGGGCATCTTCTGCCGGCACAAAAACGTAAACGGTATCCGGGCGGTCGCGGTTGGCTTCTATGCGCGTGACCGCCGCCTTGTGGACGAACAAGGCAACCTCATAACCGATAATCAGGAAAACCAGGGCGATGGCGCCCGTTGCAAAACTGCCCTGGAGGCTACTCCTCCCCTTCTTCTTCCCCTCTTCCATACCGCTTCTTCTTTTCTGGCTTCACCGGCTGGGCGCCGGCCACTACTAATACAATTTCCCCTTTGGGCTCGTGTTCGCGGAACCAGCCGGCCACCTCCCGGAGCGTGCCCCTGCGATGTTCCTCGTGCACTTTGGAGATTTCCCGCGCCACCGAGCAGCGCCGCTCTTCTCCAAAGAATTCCGCCATCTGTTCCAGGGTTTTTACCAGCCGGTAAGGCGATTCGTAAAAGACCATGGTGCGCGTTTCCAGGGCCAAAGCCTGCAGCAGCGTCTGCCGGCCTTTCTTCTGGGGCAGAAAGCCCTCGAAGCAGAAACGGTCGCACGGCAGGCCGGAGGAAACGATGGCCGGGATGCAGGCCGTAGCGCCCGGAAGCGTCTGAACCTCAATTCCTTCATCGGCGCAGGTGCGGGCCAGCAGAAAGCCCGGGTCCGAAATGCCCGGAGTGCCGGCGTCGGAAATCAGGGCCACGTTGAGCCCCGCCAGGATGCGCTCCTTCACCAGCTGCACCGTCTGGTGCTCGTTGAATTTGTGGTGGCTCTGGAGAGGCCGATGGATGTCGTAATGCCTGAGCAGCACGGAACTGGTGCGGGTGTCTTCGGCCAGAATAAGATCGGCCTCCTTGAGCACCTGCACAGCCCGGAAGCTCATGTCCTCCAGGTTACCCACCGGCGTGGGAACGATATAAAGTTTTCCCGCCATCAGCCCAGCTTTTTACGGACAGACATCATAAAGTTGTACACCACGTCGCTCTTGAGGTTCCAGTCCGGGAACTTGCTGCGAATGTAATCCACAGCCTGGTCCAGGCTAACCATATTATTAAGGTCGGCAATGGTTTTGTCGTACAGCGAAAAGTCTTCCTTGAACAGCGTGCCGATAAAAAGCGCCCGATCGTACAGCGAAATGCCGCTGCGGATGTTCTTAACCCGCAGGCCCGGCTTATCCGTACGCCAGTGCAAACCAGCCTCGTCCGGCGCCACGGGGGCTGGAGAGGGATTCTCCGTAGCATCGGCTATATTTTTCGCGGAGGAAGAGATATCTTCTGCCCCCACAGGCACATCCTGTATATCCATATCAACATCGGTAAAATCCACCTCTTCTTCGGCGGGTATTTCGACAACAGGAACAACCACCTCTGCCTTGGTTTCGTAAGCCTCCAGCTTCTTCTCCAGGGCGGAAATTCTCTCTTTCAGGGATTCTACTTCGGCAAGGCACTCTTGCACGAATTGTTCTTGACTTTTCTCCATAAATGACTAAATTTGTAGTCAACACTAACAAAGATACGGAAATGTTTTTGGAAAATGCAAAAAAAGCGGGCTGCATTGAGGTTATTTGTGGCTCCATGTTCTCGGGAAAAACGGAAGAACTCATCAGAAGGCTAAAAAGGGCCCAGTTTGCCAAGCAAAAGATAGCCACCTTCAAGCCAACTATAGATAAACGGTACTCAGATCTGGACGTAGTATCGCACGATTCCCACAGCATTTCCTGCACCCCCATCAAAAGCCCGTCCCGCATGCTCCAGATAGAGCCGGACGTACAGGTGGTGGGCATCGACGAAGCCCAGTTCTTCGACGACAGTATCATTGAAGTGTGTCAGGAACTGGCCAACAAGCGCGGGATCCGCGTAATCATCGCCGGCCTGGATACGGATTACATGGGCAAGCCCTTCGGGCCGATGCCCGGCCTGATGGCCATTGCCGAAGACGTGCAGAAGGTCCACGCCATCTGCGTGCGCTGCGGCGCCCTGGCCAACCATTCCCACCGCCTGTCGGATTCCAAGAAACTGGTGGTGTTGGGAGAAAAAGACACCTACGAACCCCTCTGCCGGGAGTGCTACCAGAAAGCCCTGGCCGAAGACGCATAAGCCCATGAAAATATCGCTTGTACAGTTCAGCCCGCAGTGGGAGGCACCCGCCGCCAACCGGGCAGCCTTAAAACAGCTCCTGGCCCAGATTCCGGCCACAGACCTTATTGTATTGCCGGAAATGTTTTCCACCGGCTTTGTCACGGAGCCCGTGGCCGTGGCGGAAAAGGACGGGGAAAGCCTCCGCTTCATGCAGGAAACGGCCGCCGCACGGAATTGCGCCGTAGCCGGCAGCCTGGCCATTGAAGAGGAAGGAAGCTACCGGAACCGCTTTTACTTCGTTTACCCCGACGGCCGGGAAGTCCACTACGACAAACATCACCTCTTTACTTATGGCGGCGAGCACCTGCGTTTTACCGCCGGAGAAAAACCGGTTGTAGCCGAATTCCGCGGAGTCCGCATCCTCCTGCAAGTTTGCTACGACCTTCGCTTCCCGGTATTCAGCCGGAACCGCCTGCTTCCGGATGGAAAGGCCCTGTACGATCTGGCCCTGTACGTAGCCAGCTGGCCCGATGTGCGTACCGATGCCTGGGACGCCCTGCTCCGGGCCCGTGCTATAGAGAACCAGTGCTATCTGGCGGGGGTTAACCGAGTGGGTACCGATCCAAAAAACAACTACTCCGGCCACACCGTACTTTTGAGTCCTAAAGGGCAATTGCTTACAAACTGCAAGGAAAACGAGGAAGATATTGTTACTTTCGACATTATTTTGCAGGATTTACTTGCATTCAGGAATCAATTCCCGGTTTTGCAAGATGCTGACAATCAATAAAAAAAGTTCAAATAATTTTTGTTTTTAAAAGTTTTTAACTAACTTTACACCCAGTTAGTAAGTGTAAAATGATTTTCAACAGCAGCATTATTATCCTGGCCCTGGTTGTCCTTGTTCTGGTAGAACACGGGCTGGGAAGGTAATAAGCATAACAAGAACTTGATAATCGCCCTTCCCAGTCCAAACAACGGGGAGGGCTTTATTTGTATAATAAAAAGGTATGAAACATCCTTTTAGAAGCAGTATCACTTTCGAAGGTCGCAGAATGGCCGGTGCCCGTGCCCTCTGGCACGCTGCGGGCATGAAGCCCGAACAGGTGGGCAAGCCCGTAATTGCCGTGGTGAATTCTTTCACCCAGTTTGTCCCCGGCCACACCCATCTGCACCAGATTGGCCAGCTGGTCAAGGAAGAAATCGGCAAGCTGGGCTGTTTTGCAGCCGAATTCAACACCATCGCCGTAGATGACGGCATTGCCATGGGACACGACGGCATGCTGTATTCCCTCCCTTCCCGCGACATCATCGCCGACAGCGTGGAATACATGATCAACGCCCACAAGGCCGATGCCATGGTGTGCATCAGCAACTGCGACAAGGTTACGCCCGGCATGCTGATGGCCGCCATGCGCCTGAACATCCCCGCCATCTTCGTTTCCGGCGGCCCCATGGAAGCCGGCGTCCTCGGAAAAGACAGGCTGGACCTCATCGACGCCATGGTACAGTCGGCCGATCCCTCCAAGAGCGATGAGGAAGTGGCCGAAATCGAGGCGGCGGCCTGCCCCGGCTGCGGATGCTGCTCCGGCATGTTCACCGCCAATTCCATGAATTGCCTTACGGAAGCCATCGGCCTTTCCCTCCCCGGAAACGGAACCGTGGTTGCCACCCACACCAACCGGACGGAACTCTTCAAAAAAGCCGCCCGCGTAATTGTGGAAAACACCTATAAGTATTATCGCGACGGCGACGAAAGCGTACTCCCCCGCTCCATCGCCAGCCGTGCCGCCTTCCTCAACGCCATGTCGCTGGATATAGCCATGGGCGGTTCCACCAATACGGTGCTGCACCTGCTGGCCGTAGCCGCCGAGGCCGGTGCCGACTTCAAGATGGACGACATCGACCGGCTTTCCCGCAAAGTACCCTGCCTGTGCAAGGTGGCGCCCAACACGCAGCTGTACCACGTGCAGGATGTGAACCGGGCCGGCGGCGTGCTGGGTATCCTGGACGAGCTGGCCAAGGCCGGCCTGCTGGATACCGGCGTCAAGCGCGTAGACGGTATGCAGCTCTCCGAAGCCCTGAACCTTTACCGGATCACCGGGGGCCATCCGTTACAGGATGCTGTGGAGCTTTATACCAGCGCACCGGCGGGCCGTTTCAGCATCCAGATGGGTTCCCAGTCCACCTACTACAAGGAACTGGACCTGGACCGAGAAAAAGGCTGCATCCGGGATATTGCCCACGCTTACTCAAAAGATGGCGGACTGGCCGTCCTCAAAGGCAATATCGCCGAGAAAGGCTGCGTCATCAAAACCGCCGGTGTGGATGAATCCCTGATGCATTTCAAGGGTCCCGCCAAAGTGTTTGACTCCCAGGAAGAAGCCTGCGAAGGCATCCTGGGCGGCAAAGTGCAGGCCGGAGACGTGGTTGTAATCACCTACGAAGGCCCCAAAGGCGGTCCCGGCATGCAGGAGATGCTGTATCCCACCTCCTACATCAAGTCCATGCACCTGGGCAAAGCCTGTGCGCTCATTACCGACGGCCGCTTCAGCGGAGGCACTTCGGGCCTCAGCATCGGCCACATTTCTCCGGAAGCCGCAGCCGGCGGTGCCATCGGTCTGGTGCGCGACGGAGACCAGATAGAAATTGACATTCCCGCACGTTCCATCAACGTTTGCCTTAGCCCGGAGCAGCTGGAGCAGCGCCGCCAGGAAGAGCTTTCCCGCGGAGCCGCCGCCTTCACCGCTCCCCGCCGCCAGCGCAGCGTATCCAAGAGCCTCCGCAGCTATGCAGCCGCCGTGAGCTCGGCCGATGAAGGAGCCATCCGGAAAATCTGATAAAACGAACTTTCATGAAGAACCTAATCACAGGCGCCGAAGCCCTTTGGCGCGCACTTCAGGAAGAAGGGGTCAAAACGGTGTTCGGTTATCCCGGAGGCCAGATTATGCCGGTTTACGACAAACTGGTAGACTACCAGGACTCCATCCATCACATCCTGGTCCGTCACGAGCAGGGTGCCATCCATGCGGCGCAGGGATTCGCCCGCATCTCCGGAGAACCCGGTGTGGTCATTGTAACTTCCGGCCCCGGCGCCACCAATGTAATTACCGGCGTGGCCGATGCCATGACGGACTCCACCCCCGTGGTGGTGATTACCGGCCAGGTATCCACCGCCGCTCTGGGAACGGACGCTTTCCAGGAAGCCGATGTTATCGGCCTCACCGCCCCTATCAGCAAATGGAATTACCAGATCCGCACCGCCGATGAGGTGGCCTGGGCCGTGGCCAGGGCCTTTTACATCGCCCGCACCGGCCGTCCCGGTCCGGTGGTGCTGGACTTCTCCAAGGACGCCCAGGTGGGCCTGACAGACTTCCACTTCGAAAAGTGCAATTTCATCCGCAGCTATATCCCCAACCCCAAGATTTCGGACGTGGCCATTAAAAACGCCGTTGCCCTGCTGGATGCTGCCGAAAAGCCTTTCGTAGTGTTCGGCCAGGGCGTTGTGCTGGGTCATGCCGAAAAAGAGCTGGAAGCCTTCCTTACCAAAGGCGACATCCCCGCCGGCTCCACGCTGCTGGGCCTGAGCGCCCTGCCGTCCAGCTTCCCGCTGTACCGCGGCATGATCGGCATGCACGGCAACGTAGCCCCCAACATCATGACCAACCAGTGCGACGTGCTTATTGCCGTGGGCATGCGCTTCGACGACCGGGTAACCGGAACGGTGGAAACCTATGCCCGCCAGGCCAAGGTAATCCACATCGATATAGACCCGGCCGAAATCGGCAAGATTATTCCCGTGGAAGTGGGCATCCGGGGCGACGCCAAAACCGTCCTCTCCCTGCTTACGGAAAAGATGCAGGCGCGGAAGCATCCGGAATGGAACGCTTCTTTCGGCCACTGCGACGCTGTGGAGAAGGAAAAAGTGATTGATCCGGAAGTGTATCCCACCGAAGGGCTGCTCCGGATGGGTGAAGTGGTAGACCGCGTGGTCCGTGCCACCGGCGAAAAAGCCGTGGTGGTTACGGATGTGGGCCAGAACCAGATGATGGGCGCCCGTTATTCCCGTTTCAACCAGTCCCGCAGTTTCATCTCTTCGGGCGGCCTGGGAACCATGGGCTTCGGCCTTCCCGCCGCCATCGGCGCCAAGATTGCCCGCCCGGAACGCACCGTATGCCTGTTTGTGGGCGACGGCGGCATCCAGATGACCATGCAGGAGTTCGGCACCATCATGCAGGAGGGCGTGGGCGTAAAGATTATCCTCCTGAACAACAACTGGCTGGGCAATGTGCGCCAGTGGCAGGAACTCTTTTTCCGCGAGCGCTATTCCCAAACCCGGATGCTGAATCCGGACTACGCCCTCATCGCACGCGCCTATGGCATCCGCTGCATCAGTGTGCCCGACAGGGCATCCCTGGAACCGGCACTCAAGGAAATGTTTGCCGATGACGCTCCCGTTCTCCTGGACGTCCACGTGCAGGAAGAAGGTATGGTAATGCCCATGGTTCCTCCGGGAAAGGGCATCCACGAAATTATGATAACCGACAGCGAATGGTACAAATAGCTATGGAAAACCCAGTGAAAGAATACACGGTGACCATTTACACCGAGAATCAGATCGGCCTCCTGTCCCAGATCACGAACGTGTTCACGCGGCATGGCCTTAGCATTTGGAGCCTGTCGGCCGGCGCCACTTCCATGGAAGGTGTGCACAACATCACCATTGTAACGGCCGGCACGGAAAAGAAGGTGAAGGAAAGCGTCCAGCAGATTGAAAAGCGCGTGGACGTAATCAAGGCCTTCTTCTATACCGCCGACAAAATCGTTTACAGGGAACTGTGCCTTTATAAAGTATCCACTGCGGCCCTGATGGAGTATGGAAATATCGAGGACCTGCTTAACCGCTATCACGCCCGCATCGTGGAGATGAACAAGGTATTTACGATTATTCAGAAAACCGGTTATTCGAACGAAACTGCCAGCCTGCACGACGAGCTCAAAGACGTGGGCGTGCTCCAGTTTGTGCGTTCCGGACGTATCGCCGTGTCCCGGGCCGAACAGGAACCTGTATTCAAGTTCCTCAGAAAACGGGAAAAGGAAAAGAATCAACAAACAAATTAAATAATTAATCTTATGGCTACTATTAATTTTGGTGGTGTGTACGAACATGTCGTCACCCGTGAAGAATTCACTTTGGAACAGGCTCGCAAAACACTTAAGGACGAGGTTATCGCCGTTATCGGCTACGGTGTCCAGGGCCCTGGCCAGTCTCTTAACCTCAAGGACAACGGATTCAATGTAATCGTGGGCCAGCGCAAGGGCAAAACCTACGACAAGGCCGTGGCCGACGGATGGATTCCCGGCGTGAACCTCTTCGAGATTGAAGAAGCCTGCGAGAAGGGCACCATTATCCAGTATCTGGTATCCGATGCCGCCCAGATTGAGGTTTGGCCGGTTGTGAAGAAGCACCTTACCCCCGGCAAGGCCCTGTATTTCTCCCACGGCTTCGGCATCACCTACAGCGACCGCACCGGCATTGTGCCGCCCAAGGACGTGGATGTAATCATGGTTGCCCCCAAGGGCTCCGGCACTTCCCTGCGCCGCCTTTTCCTGGCCGGCCGCGGCGTTAACTCCTCCTTCGCCGTGTATCAGGACGCTACCGGCAAGGCCCTGGAACGCACCCTGGCCCTGGGTATCGGCGTAGGTTCCGGCTACATGTTCGAAACCGACTTCAAGCGCGAGGTTTATTCCGACCTTACCGGTGAGCGCGGCACCCTCATGGGCGCCATCCAGGGTATCCTGTCGGCCCAGTACGAGGTGCTCCGCGAGCACGGACACAGCCCGTCCGAAGCCTTCAACGAAACCGTTGAGGAACTCACCCAGTCGCTGATGCCGCTCTTTGCCGAAAAAGGCATGGACTGGATGTACGCCAACTGCTCCACCACCGCCCAGCGCGGCGCCCTGGACTGGATGGGTCCCTTCCACGATGCCACCAAGCCCGTATTCGAGAAGCTGTACAACAGCGTAGCCGACGGTACGGAAGCTCAGATTTCCATTGATGCCAACTCCAAGCCGGGTTACCGTGAAGGCCTGGAGAAGGAACTGAAGGCCCTCCGCGAAAGCGAACTCTGGCAGGCCGGCGCAGCCGTGCGTAAACTCCGCCCCGAAAATGACTGATAACAACCGCGTATATATCTTTGACACCACCCTGCGCGACGGCGAACAGGTTCCGGGCTGCCAGCTTAACACCGTGGAGAAAATCCAGGTGGCCAAGGCCCTGGAAGAACTGGGCGTGGACGTAATCGAGGCCGGATTCCCCATATCCAGCCCCGGTGACTTCCAAAGCGTGGTGGAAATCTCCAAGGCCGTTACCTGGCCTACCATCTGCGCCCTCACGCGGGCGGTGGAAAAAGATATTGACGTAGCCGCCGAAGCGCTCAAATATGCCAAACGCGGCCGCATCCACACGGGTATCGGCACTTCCGACTATCACATCCAGTACAAGTTCAATTCCAACCGGGAAGAGATACTGGAGCGGGCCGTAAGAGCCGTAAAATATGCCAAGAAACATGTGGAGGATGTGGAATTCTATGCCGAAGACGCCGGTCGCACGGATAACGAGTATCTGGCCCGGGTAGTGGAAGCGGTGATAAAGGCCGGTGCTACAGTAGTGAACATCCCCGACACCACGGGGTACTGCCTGCCGGAAGAATTCGGCGCCAAAATCCAGTACCTCTTCGACCACGTGGACGGCATTGAGAACGCCATCATCTCCACCCACTGCCACAACGACCTGGGCATGGCCACGGCCAACACCCTGGAAGGCATCCGCCACGGGGCCCGCCAGTGCGAGGTTACCCTGAACGGAATCGGCGAAAGGGCGGGCAACACCTCCCTGGAAGAGGTGGTGATGATTCTCAAGAGCCACAAGGAGCTGGGACTGGACACGCACATCAATACGCGCCGCCTGTATCCCTGCAGCCGCATGGTTTCCAACCTGATGAACATGCCGGTACAACCCAACAAGGCTATTGTGGGCAAGAACGCCTTCGCCCATTCCTCCGGCATCCACCAGGACGGTGTGCTCAAGAATGTACAAACCTACGAGATCATCGACCCGCAAGACGTGGGCATCGACCACAATTCCATCGTGCTCACCGCCAGGAGCGGACACGCCGCCCTCAAGCACCGCCTGGAAATCCTGGGCGTTAAAGTGGACGGGGAAAGGCTGGACCGCATCTATCAGGAATTCCTGCGCCTGGCCGACAAGAAGAAGGAGATCCACGACGACGACATCCTCTTGCTGTCCGGTGCCGAAAGAACGTCGGACCGCCACATCAAGGTGGACTGGCTGCAGGCCACCAGCGGTATCGGCATGAAGCCGGTAGCCTCCATCTGCCTGGACATTGCCGGCGAGAAATTCGAGGCCGCCGCTACCGGAAACGGCCCTGTGGACGCTTCCATCAATGCTTTGCGCCAGATTATCAAGCGGCAGGTAACCATCAACGAGTTCACCATCCAGGGCGTCTCCAAGGGAGCCGACGACAACTGCAAGGTGCACATGCAGGTAGAAGCCGACGGCCGCATCTACTACGGCTTCGGCGCCAGCACCGACATTGTGACCGCCTCCGTGGACGCTTACATAGACTGTATCAACAAAATTTAGCCGATGAACACGCTATTTGACAAGATTTGGGATGCACACGTGGTCCAGAAACTGGAAGACGGACCCACGCAGTTGTATATCGACCGGCTTTACTGCCACGAGGTAACCAGCCCGCAGGCCTTTGAGGGTCTGCGCAACCGGGGTATCCGTTGCCTGCGGCCGGAAAAGATCTACTGCATGCCGGATCACAATACCCCCACCCGGAACCAGGACAAGCCCATCGAGGATCCCGTTTCCAAGAAACAGGTGGACACCCTGGCCGCCAACACGGCCGAATTCGGACTCACCCATTACGGAATGATGGATCCGCGCAACGGCATCATCCACGTGGTGGGACCGGAGCGGGGACTTTCCCTGCCGGGCATGACCATCGTCTGCGGCGATTCGCACACCTCCACCCATGGAGCCATGGGCGCCGTG
>CAMJKI010000058.1 GCA_946406355.1 uncultured Bacteroidales bacterium
GGCATTTTTGGAGGTACCAAGCGGAATCGAACCGCTGTAGCAGGTTTTGCAGACCTGTGCCTAACCACTCGGCCATAGTACCAAACGGGAATGCAAAGATAGCAGGAAAATTGGAAATTGCAAAATAAATCGGCTCCAGGCTGCTGGCTTGCCTGACAGCTGGCATGAAGAGGATTACGTAGCCCCGTAATCGGCCGCAAAATGCAACTAATTCACATATAAGCACATACGCATTTCTCCCTGTGTAAAAATGCACAGGGAGATTTGTTTAATGCACTGGCTTTCAGTTATTTCCATTCTACGCAAAACAGGCGAAAGCACAGAGAGTAAGGCATAATAATTGATACAATAAGGCCACTGATGACCATTTGGGACCGGATTTATCTTACATGGAGTTACGGGAAAACCCAGTTTCTGGTGGGTGGCGTGTATAACCTTTTATGCACCAAGCTGCTTGCCGACGGGTTCTCCTATGCCTTCTTTGTGGATGCATTCATTCTGAAGGCTGCCGTCTATGCCATTACGCTATTTCTGGTGAAGCAGTTCCGGGAACGGGATGCTGTCTTCTTCTACATCAACCTGGGGCTTTCCCGCCGTAAACTGCAGCTGAGTGTGCTCCTGGTGGATTTCTTTACCCTTGCCATTCTGTTAACCGCCGTCCTTCTGCTGTATGGAAAAGCATAAACTGATAGTGGACAGCGTGGTGGTCCGTTTTGGAGAAAAAACGGTGCTGAGCGGCGGTTATATCACCTCCGAAACCGGCATGGTGACGGGACTGCTGGGAAGGAACGGCGCCGGCAAATCCTGCATGTTCCGCGCCCTGATGGGAGGCCTGAAGGTGGAGAACGTAATGGTCAGCATGGACGAAGCGCCTGTAGACAGGCAAATTATCGGCCGGTCCATCAAATACCTGCCGCAGGGAAAACTGCTGCCCGACGGCATCACGCTGAAGCGGGCCTTCGAACTGTACGGCGTTAACTATTGGGGCTTTATCAACCGCTTTCCCAGGTATTCCCGCTATCACGACGCGGCCCTCTGGGAACTTTCCGGCGGCGAGGCCAGGCTGGCCGAACTGTGCCTGGTTCTCCTGAGCGAATCGCCGTTCTACATTCTTGACGAGCCATTTTCCCAGATAGATCCCGTAAACATAGAAGCCGTGCAGAAGCTCATCCGGGAGCGCAGCCAGGACCACGGCATCATTGTTACCGACCACAATTACGACGCCATTTCCAGCGTGGCCGATAATCTCTTTGTTATAGCCGACGGCTACACCAGCCCCGTCCACTGCCGGGAGGACCTGGTTCGGTACGGCTATTTAAAATAAGGGAAGTACGCTACTTGCTTTTATTCCGCTCGTCCACTACCGTGGCACCCGGATAATCCTTGATGTTGAAGGTTACCGTCTCCTCTTTCACGCCGAAGGAGATATCCCGCATAGTGACGCTGATGCCGGACATTTTGGTTTTGAAAGTTATCAGGTAATAGGTCTTCTTGGCAATCTGAAACTCCATGGTCTTGGGCGCATCCTTATCTTTGTTGGACTTGTTTTTCTTGAGTTCTATGGTCCAGTCATCGGCCGTTTCTTTCTTCAGGGAGAAATCGTAGCCTTTTACTATGTCGCCGAACATGCTGTCGTCGTCGTCACTCTCCACGGAAGCGGAAGAATCCGTGGCAATACTCTTGATGGTCACCTTGTTGCCTTTGGACGAGTATTCCCATTCCGTTACGCCGTCATCCCATGTAATTATCTGGCTGCCAAGTATTTTTGCTTCCGTACGCGACTTGTTTCCCAAGGCATATTCCGTGGCGGTCACGGTACCCACAATGGGTATCTTGGTGTCCATGGTCATTACAATGCCTTCTTTTTCATGCTCTTCCCACACTTCCGTCATGCGGTTAACAATTTCTTCCGGATTCTGGGCGAAGGCCGCAATCGCCCAAATGAGCGTAACAATAATACAATAAACCCTTTTCATGCTGCAAAGATAAGTATTTTCGGAGATTTTACAGGATCTCCTTGCCGAAGGGGAAAATGGAAGCGAGAGCCATTCTGAAATGCTGGATGCCAAAGGGAATCCCCACAATGGTAATGCAGAAAAGAAGCCCGCACAGCACATGCAGCAGGGCAATCTCCCACCAGCCCGTCAGAATCCAGATTAAGTTCATCACAATAGACACACACCCCGGCTCGTTGGGCCTGTCCACCATCTGGTGCCCGAACGGCCACATGACATACGTACCCAGCTTAAACAACTGAATACCAAAGGGTATGCCGATAATGGTAAGGCACATGAGCAAGGCCACGATATAGTAAAGGAAAGCAATGAGTATGCCTCCCAAAATGAGCCAGAATATATTGCCAACAGCGTGCATAACGTTTTAATTTAAATCAATACGGAAGTCGGTCCAGGTGCCGGCGGACGGCCTTCAGCAGGCGCGCGGCGTTATCGGCCGAATTGGCGGCAACAACCAGCGAAGGATTGTAAAGTGACGGGAAGGCGCCGTTGAAGGAGCAGACGGAACCGCCTGCTTCTGAAAGAATTAGCGTAGCAGCGGCGTAATCCCAGGGCATCAGGCGGATCTCGAAATACAAATCGGCAAAGCCGGCGGCCATCAGGCACAGCTCCACGGCGGCGGATCCCGTCCGGCGCACGTCGTTGCACTCCAGGTACAAGTCGTAGATGATGTCGCTGCAATAGCGCGCCCATTCCTTATGGTAAGTGCTGAGGGCGGTGAACAGCAGGCCCTCCCCGAACGGGCGGGCCGATACATGCAGGGGCTGGCCGTTGCAGAAAGCGCCCTTCCCCTTTTCGGCCCACCAGCACTCCCCTCTCCAGGGACTGTACACAACCCCCATATACTGCGCTCCGCCACGGATGAGCGCCACGCTGATGCAGCAGTTCTCGTTGCCGCGGGAGTAATTGGCCGTGCCGTCGATGGGGTCGATGATCCAAACGAATTCGTGCCCGGCAATGTCCTGCAGATCCTCCTCCTCGCACAGGAAGCCGCTGCCCGGCAGCAGGGCGCTCAGCCGCTCCGTGAGGAAGTCCTGCACCGCCAGGTCCGACGTGGTAACCAGGTTCTCCTTGCTGCCCTTGTCGTGCACTTCGAAACCCGATCGCACCATAAAAGCCGATGCCTCCTTTACTATGGCAATGATTTGCTCTACAGTTATTTCCATAAACTTATTCCTTCAAGCAGGCAATATGGGCCTCGGGGGCTTCCATGATGTTCCAGGAAAGCACGGCGCCGTCGAAACCATGCCGCATCACCGCATCCAGCGATTCCGTCACATATTCCGGTGAAGTGTGGGCCACGCCCTCCCGGTAGTTGATTTCTATGCCCGGGAACTTGCCGCAGGAATAGGGCTCCATGGCCTCCAGCTGCGATTCCAGGAACGCCAGATCCATCTGGAATTCAGGATAACCGGCGGCACCCGGAGCGGCCTGCTTCAGCAGATTATATTCGAACCCCATGCCCGCAGGAGCCGTTGTGGCGCGGTACAGCATCGGCTTGATAAAGTCGGCATGCTGCGATAAAATGGCGTAATCCTGGCCCACGAAAGGCGCCATGAAAGGGGCGTACAGGTCCATGCCGATTTCCAGGCCGCGGCTGCGGAGACTGTCGGCCAGGGCGCCCACGGCACTGCTTACCACATGGCCCTTGGCCTTGAAGAAGGCCGCCGCCAACGGATTCTCAAAAACGAAACCCTCCGCCGGGGTATAGCCGGTGACCGAGAGGAAAGCGTCGCCATCGGCCTCCCAGGCCTGCCGGACGGCTTCCATGTCCACTCCTTCGGCCTTGTAGCGTTCGGTGCAAAGCGGGCAGCCGCAACTGAGCACACCGCTCACCCCGCCCACGAAGGACTGCGTGCGGATGCGGTCCATGAACACGCCGTCAAAGCCACAATCGGCATACAGGCCGTCGTACAGCGCCACAATGTGCGCCGCATTCTCCGGATGGGAAGGACAGTTGAAGCGGAAGCCCTCGCCGGAAGTGAGGTCGAAACTGCCCGGTTCCTGCCCCCAAAGATCCAGCAGCGGCGTATTCTCGCACATTTCCTCGGTCTCGGCAAAAACGGGAAGCCAGAAATACATGCCGATGCCCTTGGCGTGCAGGAAGTCCCCCACCTCGCGATAGATTTCCGGCCTGTTGCTCCAGCCGATGATGACGTTTTTGACGGGGATGATGCGGGACACGGTATCCAGCCGGCCGATTATCTGCTGCGCGGTGTATGCCGGAGCGTTCCAGGGCCCCAGGGAAACCTGCACGATATAAGCGGGCCGGGCCTCCTTCTTAACACAGGACGCCAGGGCTGCCAGACACAGGAGAATGCATGCGAATCTTTTCATAGTGAATTATTTAGTTCACTTTCTATTAACGGTAACAGTGCCTCGTCGGCCGGGAGCCAGTTGACGGAACGGAGCGTGTCGGCAGTGAGCCAACAGGCCGCCTCATGCTCGTTGAGATGCGGCGCTTCCCCCACCAGCGTGCACATGAAGCAGTGCATGGTTAGGTGAAACTCCGGATAGTCGTACTCGATGGTGTAAAGCAGCTTGCCCACAACTATTTCCGTGGACAGTTCCTCCCGGATTTCCCGCTTTAACGCTTCCTCCGGGCCTTCTCCCGCCTCCATTTTACCCCCGGGGAGCTCCCACCAGTCTTTCCAGGGTCCATAACCCCGCTGGGTGGCAAAGATCTTATCCCCCTGCCGGATGATGGCGGCAACTACTTCAATGCGTTTCATCGGCATAGATTTGTTCAAAGAGTTTGCGGAGCCCTTTTTCATCCTTGATGATGGTCCTGAGGCGGGCCAGGGGCTCTTCGTTGGGCGATCCGGGGATGAGCAGGTGCAGGTAGCCGCCCTCGGCATATTTCTCGTGCAAATGCTCCAGCGTACGCTGCCAGTGCCCCTCCTTGTCCAGCTCCGGGTAGTGGGAAAGGCCGAACTGCACGGTGCGGCGGATGATGGTTTCCGGCACAATCATGCGGTCCGCCTCCGCAACCAGGGCGCCGTAAATGCTTCTGGGAGGCGTGGTTGCCGAAGCCCGGTGGTCTTCCGCCGCCTGGGCGATGGTTTCTATCTCCTCTGGAGAGAACCATTGCCGAAGGCGCTCATAGGCCCGGATTATCTTGCCGCTTTCCAGGTGATGCGTCTTGCGGTCTATGGAGAGGCCCAGGTCGTGGCAGGCGGCCGCGGCATAGAGCATATCTTCGTTGATGTCGTAGTTTTTACCCATAGCCAACGCTCGCTCTATCACCGCCAGGGCATGGTCTTCCCGATGCGCCTTATCGAAAGCAGCATAACGGGGAATCACTTCAGATTCAATGTATTGGACAAGTTCCGGATTCATCTGTTCCTGGAGTCTGTGCAAATGGTTACAGAGCCGTCAATGGTAACGGACGCTCCAAATCCTTTGCACATTCTCATAACAGGGACGAAGTTACTCCGAATTCTCGCAAAATGCAATAGCTCCCAAAACGAAAAGCACCAGTGCGGCAAAGTACAGGCCCCTGCAGGAATGGTCTCACCATTTGGTGGGATGGTGCGGGACGTTTTGGCGTGTTTTTGCCCCCGCAACGCCCTTTCCCCCGCCACAAGGGCAATCCGGGCTCGTTTTGCCCACATTTCCCCAATAATCGCTATCTTTGCCATTACACATCACCGTAGCGGCCGCAGATTGACATTTAATTACAACTACCCAAGCAACTATGAACACAGGGGCGAGGACAAATTGATGACCTATTATGGCGATCCTATTCCCATGAAGGATGTCATCGGTGCTGACTATGAGTTTATCCCAAGCCAGAAAGACTATCTTACTTTTGAAGTATTTCATAACTTTCAGCTCATTCACACAGAGCGAAGGATACTAATCAGCATTTCAGAGGCTCTAGGCTACGATTAACAGTCAGATAGGCCGATGTCAGGGCCGAAGGTACCCAGCTCTACCGCCGGTGCTTCGCCAGGGTCTATTTGGAAGCGGCAACGGTTTGGCACATCTGTCTTTTACCTTTGGGGCCATGAACCCACATAACACCGTTTTTGTTGCCCCACCCATCACCGAGATCCCGGACTACATCCTCTACCGCCAGTATGAGGATGCGTACCACCTGCCAGGAAGGCCATCCAGACAGCCCAAAGACACCAGCAGATGGTTTTCCCATCCCTCTGCCGAAGCGGCCCTGCAGGCCGCAAAACGCGCCTGCCGCGGCCATGCTGGCCGCTGGTTCGGCCGTGCACCTGGAGATACTAAAAATGCCGCCTTCTGGGTATACGAAGACGGCAAAGTGATTCAAAGGCATGTGGTGGATACCATCGGCTAATAACCCTCGTTCTGTTCAAGATTCGGATTGGTCATAATGGCGTAATCCGGAATCGGAAGGCGTAATTGGTATTCCTCACATCCCACTTTCTCCTTAGCGATTCCCAAACGTTTTAAGGTGGCCCAATAGCCATAGGCATGGAGGAAAGACTCATCCCAGGATGCGGCAAGTCCTACTGTTTCCCCTTTGGCTTCCTGGATATAAAGATTCGTTTTCTGTTTGGAATAGACAGGAATCTCAGTCTCTTTTACAACACCATAAGAAGTATCTCTATGCAATAGAGTGAAAATTACATCCTCATCGCCTATGGCCGCGTCATCAGCGAAATCCTTGGCTGGCGGACCTTGCTTACGGGCCAGAGAACACTCGGCCAGGAGCATATTGATAACCCGCTCACTGACACATCCCTTGCCGGCATCCCAACGATTATTGGGGAAGCCCTCTACATCTAGCAAATCATCCACAATAAATCGATAAACCGTCTCCTCGTCGCTCCTGGAATGTGAAACCAAAGGATCATCTCCCTCCTTCAGCAAAGGAATGCCTCCCCAAAGATGATTCATATTGTATAACACAAAATCACGCAGGGTTCGGGCATGAGTAAGATACTGCCCTTTAGGGTAGTTAAGAAAGGAATCAGGTATTTCAAGTAAACTGCGAATCAAAGAATTAGCCCTACTGACGGCTTGATATCCATATTCCCATAACTCGCGGATTTCGGGAGATCTGATGCTCAGTCTCATTCTATCGGCACTGTAAATATAGGATTCTACTTCCAACTGCTTATTCAAGAATCTAGCGGTGGCCTCATATATACTGCCCACCATAGCTCGGGTATTGGCTTCCGTAGAATAAAAAACCGCCGGATTAATCACCCCTCCCGGCTCCGGTCCCAAATACTCCGTACGTTTGCACTCCATCCAGACCTTGGAGGGCGTAGATGTGAAAGTCGCCCTTACGGTCAGGGCATCCTCGGCCTGCTCCAGAACCTTGTACTCGGCATAAGTCACATTGTCTATGAGCACCTTGATAACGTTACCCTGGATGGTATAGATTCCTTTCACGTCGCCATAGTAGCCCTTCCCCTCGTAAAGCCCGTTTTCATTGAAGGTGAAATACGTAGGCTTCTCTCCCCATTCAGTCATACTTGCATCCGGCGCATACTTGGCCTTGTAAATCTCCCATTCCCCGTATAGCAGGGCACGGTTTATCTCGGCCACGCCGGGCTCATTGTCCCATTCATCACCATTAGGATTACATCCAATCAAAAGAAGACCGGCTGTAACAATAGAAAATATAGAATATAGTATCTTATACATATCTTACAACAATTGTTCAAGTGTTGCTACTCCGCCATTTTATCGTAATAACACTTCACGTTTGCGGTGAAGAATACATTGGACATGCTTCCTTCGGTGATTATTTGTTTACCCTGAAAAGATGAGATTCCCCCATAAACTCTCTCATCCTCACAGTACTATCTTTTTCATAATTGGGCGTTCGTTTTAGTGTAGACAAAGATAACGTATAGTATTGATTTATCAAAACAAAGGAGACTCGATTGTGCCGATGGCTGATGTCCGGGTCGATTAATTTGCGACAAGACGGGGCGGATCAGCATAATTCACTGATAAATAGGTATTTCCACTCAACAGAAGTAATTTAGTTGGCGTGAGCACTGCCCCTGACAATATTATTTGAATACCGTGTACCATTTATGTGTCTTTAAAATGGCTCAGCACGCCGTCAAGCCCCCCAAAAGCAGGGGTTCGTTCTTGTAGACGGGCGACAGCATTCCGACAGGACCGGATTCCAGGAAAAACGGTCCTGACCACATGTCGGCTCCGACTGAGCATCCCCTCCCAGCCGTGTGGACCAGACATCCACGCCCTACGGCATTCCGGTTGTCAACACGGCATGAAAAAACCGTAAAAACGGGAAAAACGCTGCCGTGTTGACAAAGTATCGACCTTCTACGCCCTTGTAACTGTCAACACGGCAAACTTGCTGGCGGGGGCAGCTGCTCTAAGCGGAGTTTGGTTTCCAGACATCAGGGCGCCGGGTGGAGGGGCTGTTCCGCGAAGCGGATGACGGCGTTTGTTTGACGAACGTTACGGGCCGAAGGGCCCGTATAAGGAGGAGTTCGCCGTCAAAGCCACTCCAGCCGATAAGCGCCCGTCCGGAAATCCTCACGGAGCGTGAGCACTGCCCCTGCCGGGCATGAAGAAGGCTAAAGGACGGTGGCCAGGGCGTCGCGGAACTCGGGCATGGGGCACTTGGTGTCCCGCTCTATGATAAGGGTTTTGAGGCCGGCGTAGGGCATCACCAGCTCCTCTATTTCCTTGAGCGGAATGCCTTCCCCAAAGTAAACCGGGGCAAAATGGTCCCAGAACTGCTTGGCCAGCGACTTGGGCATGTGGAAGGCTTCCCGGATGAAATCCTCGTCACTGAGATAGCAGCACAGGTACGTCATGCCGATGTCGAAGAGGTGGTTTCCCCAGCAGAAATCTCCCAGGTCTATAAAGTAACGTTTGTCACCCACAAAGATGGCGTTGCCGTACTGCAGGTCCCCGTGCACGGCGGTATCCTCGTCGGGGACATCGGCAATAAAGCGTTCCAGCTTGTCCTTTTCGGCCGATGTAAAGAAGGGGTTCTCTTTCAGGAGCCGGTAATAACGGTCTTTCACGTTCTCGAACTGGGTAGTATCCACGTGGGTAGCGTGCAGCTGTTTGCACATTTGGGCGAATTCAGCGGCATAGCGGGGCATATTCTCCGGATGATCGCCCGTAGCGCGGGCATAGGATACCTTGCCCACGATACGACGGAAACGGATACCATAACGACCGTCCTCCGTAACCACATACTCTCCCGGCTCCGGCGTGGGAATGCCCTGGGCATACACCTTCCGGGCCAACAGCATTTCGTCCAGCGGCTGCTGGATTTTGCCCGGAAAATATAGCTTGAGCATAATGGAAGGGTCTGTCTTATGGTCGTAGCTTTCTCCGTTGGCTCCGCCGCCGAAAAGGACATAATCGTCCAGGGAAATGGGAATGGGCTGTATCTGCTTATCCATACGTTGTTTTATTATTGAACTAACAAATATAAGCAAATTATTCCTATCTTTGGCCCCGAAAACCGGCAAGAGATGAAAATAACCGAAAAGCTTAAACCCAGACTCCGTCTGCTGGCCATCTATGAAGAGCTGGGGTACATCCCCTGGCACAAGCCGGCAGCCCCCAGAAAACCCAGAAAAGAGCATAAAAACGACGACCGGGTTTATATGGGCGCCAAGGAAGCCATCATCCCTTTCCTGAACGATGACGGCAAGCGTACTTTCTCCCATCTGCTGCTGCGTCCCGGTTATATGATGCGGGACTACATTCTCCGCGGCCAGCACGAACGCTACCTGGCTCCGCTCACCGCCCTGCTGGTGTTTTATTCGGTTTTCACCCTGCTGCTGGCCATTGTAAAGCCCGAAACCGACAGGGACAGGCTGGGAGACAACGTCCGAAAGAGCATCCGGGAAATGACCGTCCAGCAAGACAGCACAGAAACCGAACGGACCAAACAAGCGATTCAAACCACCAATATCCTACTCCAGACCGTTAGCGAGGCGGTTATCCTCACCCGCCTGGACAAATACCCGGAAGAAGCCAACACCCGTTGGAAACAATCCCTGGCGGCCTTTGAGCGGGAACTCCGCAGCAAAGGCTTTTACCTGTTCCTGGACAATTTCCTGTTCCTGTGGCTGGCCATGGCCATTGTCCTCCGGAAAAAGGGCGTCCGGATGTCCGGCGCCGCGGCGGCATCGGCCTATGTCCTTTGCCAGTACTGTATTTTCATGTTTCTGGCGCTGATACTCACCTGGGGGAAAACCTCCGAACTGAGTATGCTGCTGATGGCCCTTCTGCTGTTTATCGATTACCGGCAAATGCTGGGGCTGAATAACAAGGCGTCGTTCTGGCTCACCGTAAGAACCGGCATTGCCATGGGCCTGCTGGAACTGGCGCTCATTATTGCACTGGTATTGGTGCTTATTGTCATTACTTTCATCCAGTTAATCTGATATGAATACCATTTGGATTGTACTTCCCATCCTTACGATCCTGATGTTCGATCTGGGGCTTTCCCTGCGGGTGGAAGACTTCGGAAAGGTTTTCCGTCATCCCTGGCCCCTGGCCGTGGCGCTTTTCGGCCAGCTGGTGCTGCTGCCTGCCATTGCGCTGGGACTGGCCTACCTGTTCGGCCTGCCGCCGGTATTTTTCATCGGCCTGGTGCTCATTGCCTGCTGCCCGGGCGGAAGTTCCTCCAACGTGTTTTCCAAACTGGCGGGCGGCGACGTAGCCCTTTCGGTTACGCTTACGGCGCTAAGCAGCATAATCACGCTTTTCACCATTCCCTTTATCATGAGCTGGGCCACGCAGCTGGTGGGTACGTCCGTGGGCATTCACCTGCCGGTAGGCAACCTCATCAA
The DNA here is from genome assembly GCA_946406355.1 of uncultured Bacteroidales bacterium. Lineage (GTDB taxonomy): Bacteria > Bacteroidota > Bacteroidia > Bacteroidales > UBA932 > Cryptobacteroides. The sequence continues at coordinate 10,802 of CAMJKI010000058.1, forward strand.
GCAGAATCTGGTACTGATGCTGCTGCCGGTACTGCTGGGCATAGGCCTGCACTATCTTTGGCCCAAGGCGGCCGATAAAACCGACCGCGTGCTATCCAAGCTGGCCTTTCCCCTGCTACTGGTGCTAATCACCGTTTTCTATATCCAGCATCACCGGACCATCCTGGAGAATATCGGCCTGCTGGGCCTTTGCGTCACTGCGCTCATCCTGGTGGCCATCGGCCTGTCTTCCCTGCTGTCGCGCCTGGTGAAAAACAGCCCGCAGCAGCGCAGGACGGTGATTATTGAGGTGGGCATGCAGAACGCCGCGCAGGCTATTGCCATAGCTTCCAGCCCGCTCATCTTTGCCAACGAGGAAATGGCCATTCCGGCCATCCTCTATTCCCTGATGATGAATATTGTGCTGCTCACTTACGTGGGCCTGGTTAGAAAAAAGGGGGTTAAATAACCCCCAGTTCCTTTCCAACCTTGATAAAGGCCGCTATGGCTTTGTCCAGGTGCGCTTTCTCGTGCGCCGCGCTTAGCTGTACGCGGATGCGGGCCTGGCCCTTGGGCACCACCGGATAGTAGAAGCCGGTGACGAAAATGCCTTCCTGGGCCATTTGGGCCGCGAATTTCTGGCTCAAAGGAGCGTCGTACAGCATTACGGCGCAGATGGCGCTCTGGGTGGGCTTGATGTCGAAGCCGGCGGCCATCATCTTGTCGCGGAAGTAGTTCACGTTCTCTACCAGCTTATCGTGCAGCGCATCGGATTCCTTCAGGATCCTGAAGGTTTCCAGGGCGGCGCCGGCAATCATGGGCGGGATGGAGTTGGAGAACAGGTACGGACGGCTGCGCTGGCGCAGCATGTCGATAATTTCCTGCCGACCGGTGGTAAAACCGCCCACAGCACCGCCGAAGGCCTTTCCGAGGGTACCGGTGAAGATATCGATGCGGCCATAGCAGTTGAACTGTTCGGCCACGCCGTGTCCGGTGGGGCCCACCACGCCGGCGCTGTGGCTCTCGTCTACCATCACCAGGGCGTCGTACTTTTCGGCCAGGGTGCAGATCTGGTCCATGGGGGCCACGTTGCCGTCCATGGAGAACACGCCGTCCGTCACGATAATGCGGTGGCGGCAGGCCTGGGCTTCCTGGAGCTTGGCTTCCAGGTCGGCCATGTCGGCATTGGCATAGCGGAAGCGCTGGGCCTTGCAAAGGCGTACGCCGTCGATGATGGAGGCGTGGTTCAGGGAATCGGAGATAATGGCGTCTTCGGCCGTGAACAAGGGCTCAAACACACCGCCGTTGGCGTCGAAGCAGGCGGCGTACAGAATGGTGTCTTCCGTGTGGAAATACTCCGAAATGGCCTTTTCCAGCTGCTTGTGGATATCCTGGGTGCCGCAGATGAAGCGGACGCTGGACATGCCGTAACCGCGGCCGTCCATGGCTTTTTTGGCGGCCTCAATGAGCCGGGGATTGTCGGCCAGGCCCAGATAATTGTTGGCGCAGAAGTTGAGCGCCTTGCTTCCGTCCTGAAGGGTGATTTCGGCGCTTTGGGCCGATGCGATGTTGCGTTCCCGTTTGTACAGGCCGGCCTCGTCGATGGCTTTGAGTTCGTCCTGCAGATACTTCTGGAATTTACCGTACATATTATGTGATTTTTGTTTGTTTCTGCTTTCAAATTTATGGATTTTCTGTGGATTTTCTATGAAAAAAAGCTAATTTTGTGCATTCTTTCTTGAAATATATGAAAAACGTACTTGTTATAGGCTCTACCGGACAGATCGGCTCCGAGCTCACCATGAAAATCCGTCGGGAAATCCCCGGCAGCACCGTTGTAGCGGGCTATATCCCCGGAGCGGAACCCAAGGGTGAACTGCTGGAAAGCGGTCCCAGCGCCCTGGCCGATGTACGGGACGCCGCCGGACTGGCCGCCATTGTGGAGCAATACAAGATAGACACCATCTACAACCTGGCCGCCCTGCTGTCGGCCGTGGCGGAACGCAAGCCTCTGCTGGCCTGGGACATCCAGATGAACGGCCTCCTGAACATCCTGGAGGTGGCCCGGGAAAAGGGCTGCGCCGTGTTCACGCCCTCTTCCATCGGCTCTTTCGGCCCGGAGACCCCGCACGACGGCACCCCGCAGGACACCATCCAGCGCCCGCGCTCCATGTACGGCGTCACCAAGGTTTCCACGGAGCTCCTGAGCGACTATTACTTCTATAAATATGGTGTAGATACCCGCGCCGTCCGTTTCCCGGGCCTCATCTCATATGTTACCCTGCCCGGCGGCGGCACCACGGACTATGCCGTGGAGGTGTACTACTCGGCCGTGAAAGAGGAAGAATTCGTTTGCCCCATTGCGCCGGGCACCTTCATGGACATGATGTATATGCCCGATGCCCTGCAGGCCGCCGTTAACCTGATGCAGGCCGATCCTTCCCGCCTCAAGCACCGCAACGCCTTCAACATTGCCGCCATGAGCTTCGAGCCGGAACAGCTCTTTGCCAAAATTCGGGAATACATCCCTTCGCTCCGCGTGCGGTACGAGGTAGATCCTGTGCGTCAAGCCATTGCCAACTCCTGGCCCAACAGCATGGACGACAGCTGCGCCCGTGAAGAATGGGATTGGAAGCCTTCCTATGGCCTGGACGAAATGACGCAGGACATGATTAAGCACCTGAGAATCAAGCTCTCCGTTTAAATATCACAAGCCGCGAGGGTGCCGAAACTTACAAAATGAAAGCAAATCGTTCAAATTTGCTTTCATTTTTTTACATATTGCTTTGTTAATCGTTTTACCAAAGAATGCAAAAAAGCGCACAGAACAGCCCCTATTGCTTATTTAAAATTTTAACGAATGATTGACAAAAAATTTATTAACAATAATATCGCTAATAATCAACGCATTACGAAAAACTTACAAAAAAAGTTGAAAAATCTTTTGAAAAAAATTTGCAAATACAAAAAATAGTCGTACCTTTGTACCCGGGTTGAGGAAGCGAGGTTCTCTCAGCGGAATCAATCTATTGGTTATTAGTTTTAGTGTTATTAATTATGTGGTTAGTAAGAGCGTCCGCCTGAGACAGGCCGACTCTCTTTTTTTTATGCCCTTTTGGGGCGGGGTGGACATTTTTGCTATCAATACAGGGGGCGCTGCCCCCTCATACACCCCTGCGGCCTATTCGCCTT
>CAMJKI010000059.1 GCA_946406355.1 uncultured Bacteroidales bacterium
CATAGTACGTGTAGTCCCCGATGATAATGCGAGGATTCTTCACCACGTTCTTGATGAAGCAGAGGCGCGGTAAATTGGGATTTGGGAAGGCTGCATTGGGGTTGGGTCTGTTGGATATCTTGTTCATTGGGTTATTTTCCGATTTAGCGAACTAATATACGCATTTTTGATGAGAATACGAGCCCAACTGGCAGCGCAAGCCGACAGTTGGGCGGTTGGTTGGGAGCGGAAGCGGAGTCGTCGCGTTAGCGGCGACTTGGCTGGAGCGGAATAGTTTTGTAAATTTGGTGCATGAAAAGAGATTACTTTGAAGGGGCCGACATTGCGGTCACTATTTGCGCCAAAGACGGGACCATTCTGGATATGAACCAGAAGTCGCGGAGAACATTCCTAAAGCCCGGCCGTGAAGACATCATTGGCCACAACGTGCTGGATTGCCATCCGGAGCCTGCACGTTCGCTATTGGACGATATGCTCAAGAACCCGCGTACGAATATCTATACGGTGGAGAAAGAGGGCCTGAAAAAGCTCATATTCCAGACGCCTTGGTATGATGAAGACGAGTATGCCGGTTTCATGGAACTGTCTATCGTACTGCCGGAGAATATCCCCAACAGAGTCAGGAAGCCTAAAACCGAATGAAGATTGAGGAAGCTATAGTGTACCTGCTGGCGACGAGTCAGCACGGGATGAAGACGGAGCAGATTGCCAGAGAGTTGGAGCTGCGCGGTCTGGTGCCGAGGCGTGCCGGAAAGCCGTTGGATGGGAAGGTCATCGCGGCCATTGTCTATAAGCACCCGGAGATCTTCTGCTTCAATGAAGGGCGAGTGAGGCTGCTGATGTAATTCGCAACCGGGTTGCATGGAATAGGGATTACCTTTGCGTTGTAAGACTAAGAGAAATGAGAAAGTTTTTGATCGTATTCACGTTGTTCATTGCCATCGGTGCTGTTGGCGGTGCTATAATGATGTGGGTGGATCCAAGTGGCAATGGCTGGGGCGGTGCGCCGATGCTGGACCTGCTGAGGGCAAAGATGCCCTGGCCGGATGTTTTCTTCAAGAACTTCATTCCGTCGGGGTTTGTACTGTTGGCGGTTAACGGTCTTACGCAGTTGCTGGCTGCGCTGATGCTGATTAAGAAGCATCCGCTGGCTTACTGGGCAGTACTCGCCTGCGGCGTTATCCTTATGCTTTGGATTGTGCTGGAATGGTGGGTATGGGGCTTTAACCCCATCAGCAACCTCTATTTCGTCTTTGGGTTAATTGAGGTCATTGCCGCCATTACCAGGTAGTTCCTCACGCCGGAAAAGGTGCCGTAGGTATGCAGTTTGCTGCCGAAGGCCTTCGGCTCGTTCACAACCAGCTGAATGTTCAGGCCGCTCTCAGCATTTGCCTCTTCAATGGCAAGCCGAAGCGTAGCCAGTTTAGACACTTCTATGGGCTTGTCCGCGTACTTGCGGACCGAGTGACGGGATTTGATGGCTTCGATGAGTTCCATAGGCTATAATCCTAATTGTGCGAGGAAGTGTTGGAAGATATCCGGGCGGCAGACCAGCGGGAAGAGGAGGCCGTAGACGGCTCCCCAGAAGTGGGCGGTGTGGCCGATGTTGTCCATATTTCGCTTGGCCATATACCAGCAGTAAAGGAGGTAAAGCGGTGCGAAGATGTAGCCTGGCACTGGGATGGGAATCAAGTAGATGTAGATGCCCATCTTCGGCTCGAAGAGAATAGACGCGAACAGGATAGCCGAAACGGCTCCTGATGCACCCACGGCGCTGTAATTCCAATCGTCTTTGTATTTGACCAGGTCCCAAATGGTGGACACAACAATAGCCGTCACGTAAAGGACCACATACAGAACAATGCCCAGCGTACCGCCGAAGGCCAGTTGGAAATACTGCTCCACTACCCGGCCAAAGAAGAACAGGGTGAGCATATTGAACAGCAGGTGCCCCCAACCACCGTGGACCACGCCGTAGGTCAGCATCCTGTACCACTCCTTCCGATGCCAGACTGAATAGGCATGGAAGAGCAGCTTATTCGCATTGAGCGTCCCGGTGAAGCAGAGAATGCTCACCAAGCAGGTTACGGCTATTAGAATAATGGTGACCATCGGCTACCAGATGAACGGAATCACTTTATACTTTACCTTCTGCTTGTACTCCTTGTAGCCGGGCAGGCCCTCCTCCAGCACTGTCTCTTCGTTACGGATGCGCTTGCCGATGATGGGGATGTACACCAGCATAATGATTCCGGCAATGAACATCGGCACGAAGAGGATGCCCATGAAGAGCCAGGCGTTCCAATAGGAGAACGACCATGCGGGTAGGAAGAGGATTGCGCCAACCAGGATTACTCCAAGCAGGTACTTGCTTATGGCTTGTGCAAATAGTTTTTTCTTATCCATGACATACAAAACTAATCATTTTTTGTGGTAAATTAGCGGTATGTATTCGGAACTGCTGAAATATGACCTGGGCGAAGGCGTTGAAGCGTTCTCCACGCGGAGAGAGTCTGAACTCCCCTATCCGGTGATCCAGGGGCATCAGGTGCATGAGGCTAAGGTGGCCTTCATCGAGCGACCTGGGATGACGCGTGAGGAGCTGGAAGGATACGATGTGTTCGTGACTACGCTGCCGAATGTTGCCATCGGCATACGGACGGCGGATTGTGTACCGGTGTTGCTTTATGATTCAGTGAAACGGGTTGTGGCGGCTATTCACGCCGGATGGAAAGGAACGGTGCTGCATATCTCGGAGAAGACTGTGGAACTGATGGCTGCTAAGTATGGCTGCAATACCGCCGATATAAAAGCGGTGCTGGGTCCCTCAATAGGTCCGGACAGTTTCCAGGTGGGCGAAGAAGTGGCCGAACACTTCAAGAATGCCCAATTTCCGATGGATCAAATCTGGTCTTTCCGAGGCAAGGGTGACGGTACGCCGATGTCCGGCGGTCATCATATCGACCTGTGGAAGGCCAACCGTTGGCTGCTAGAACAGGCCGGCGTGAAGCCGGAGAACATCCAGGTGTGCGGCATCGATACGTTTACAGATGAGTCTTTCTTCTCGGCCCGGCGCGAAGGGGTCGAGTGCGGAAGGATTATCAATTCAATCAAACTAATCTAAAGCCCGCAATTACAAGATTTTCAATGCAATGTGTGCGCAGGCTTCGGCGTCGGCGAGGGCGTGGTGGTGGTTCAGGAGGGAGTAGCCACAGGCGGCGGCGACAGTCTGGAGTTGGTGGTTAGGCAGCCGATGGCCGAAGTGGCGGCGGGAAGCAGCGAGGGTATCCAGGAAGCGGTAGCCGGGATAGTGCAGGCCATAGGCGCCGAAGACGGCTTTGAGGCAGCCTTCATCGAAGCGGGCGTTGTGGGCTACGAAGGGGACATCGGCCGGGAAACAATCCGTTTCAAAGGCGGCAAGGGTGCGGTCTTCCACCTGGTCCCAGACATCCGGAAAAAGCGGAGCGTCTTCAGTGTCATCGGGACCGAGGCCGTGGACCCGCTGGCAGAACCAGGCGTAGTAGTCCGGATACGGGTGAATGAGGCTGTAGAAAGAGTCCACCACTTCCCCATCGCGCACGATGACGATGCCCACGGAGCAGACGCTGCTGGGGCTGCCGTTGGCGGTTTCGAAATCTATGACGATTGCGTGTTTCAAAGTAGCGTACTTTCTTCTCTCATCTTCGAGCCATCTACGAAGGTATTAGCTTCCTTCAAATCCGGGTTTTTGCCGGCATAAGGTAACGCTCCCGAAGTGTCCGGATATCATCGTCAGTTAAACCCATCGGGCCTTTCAAGTAGGCTTCCATGGACCCGTATTGCCGGTCAACTGCATCCAAGGCCTTGATAAAATTCTCCGTATTGCAACCAAGGAATGCTTTCACCACGGCTATTTCTTCCTCCTTGCCGCCCCAGAACCGGACGCGACGGGAGTACTTCTTAACATCCTTCTCATATACCTTGTTGGTGGCGTCGAAATCGGCAACGATGGTCTCGCGGTCTGCTCCCAACGCCGCCAGAAGCAGGGCCGATGCAATGCCAGTACGGTCCTTTCCTTGCGTGCAGTGATAGAGGATGGTGCCATTGTCCGTTTCCAGCACCATACGGAAGAACCGGGCAAACTGCTGCTGACACTTGGGGTCGGACAGCAGATTCGGGTACATTTCACGGGCGACGGCCTTTGCCTTGTCGTTGAATGCAGCAAAAACAATGATCTTCTTGACATCGAACTTCTTCCGGCCCGTCACCTTCTTTTTTTCCTCTTCCGTGGCGGTGGCCGCCACATTGCCGCTGGCGTCGACGGGAAGATTTACGTACGCCGCTCCCGGAATGCCCTTGTCCGCCTTGCCCTTCAGATCCACTTCCGTCCGAAAATCCACCACCAGCGCTACAGGAAGGCTCTCCAAATAGGCAATATCCGCGTCCGTGGCATCGGCCAGATGAGCCGCCCGGATGAGCATCCCGCTTTTTACCTTCCGGCCGTCCTGCACCGCATAACCGCCCAAATCCCGCGCATTCACAATCCCTTTCACCGGAATGGATTGCTGTGCAAAAACGCTGACAGGCATAAGAAAAGACATTATTATCAACAGTTTACACTTCGGCATAATACTCCTTAACGAGTTTTCTTACGTGCATACCGAAGAACAGCTTCTCCATGAAGGTGGGCTTGACAAAGTAAGTGCGTACAATCACGTCCAGGCAGGCGAACTTACCTGCAAGAGCGTCAAACGCCGAATGGTCCTCCTCCCCGGTATATTCCTTGGCGAAGGCATCCCAGAAGCGGCCGAACTGTTCCTGCGTCATGTGGAAGATGTCCTGAACCCGCTTCATCGGCGCATAAACTTTACAAATCTGGAACAAGTGGCCGATGTCGAACATAGGGTCTCCATACGCAAAGCGGTCCAGGTCTATCCAGTAGAAAGAGTCTCCGGACTGGATGATGTTTCCTGTTTGGAAGTCTCCGTGCACGCAAGTGGTTTTCTCCGGGATAGATTCAGCAAAGGAACGGATAATCCGGCGGTTTTTCTTGCTCACGAAGCCGGCATGGTCGATGGCCCATAGCACCTGCTCTTTCCGGCTGGGGAAAAAGCCAGTGTCACAGGGAGTCGAAAAGAGCTTCTTCCCCTTCCGGCACAGTAGCCTTGCCATTTCCTCCGTTCGCTCCGGCTGGTCATGACAGATGCGGGAAAGGGATTTCTTATCCTTTATCAGCTGGGAAATGGTTGCGTAGGCGTCCCCTACGCGCACAATATGATAAATCTGGGGAACAGAAATTCCCAGACCCTCCACAGCTTTGGAGACGTCGTATTCGTGCTTAACAGCCTCCAATGCGCTTAATCGGGCGTTGTTCACCTTGAGGATTTGCCCCGGGGCCGACGGATTCACATAAGTTTTCCCGTTGCCGCCCTCGCCCACCTGCTTCCACTGCAAAAGGTCTATTTGCGGATAGTTTGCGTTATTCATCTTTCTACTTTATGGATGCTAAGTTAGCAATTATTCTTATCTTTGTTAAACCTGGACAATACTTCAAAAGAATTATATGGAGTTTTTTACTTCCCTTGCCGAGAGTTTTACCAATAACCTGGTAGCCGAGCAGCGCTACCGGATGATTCTGGACGGCCTGCAGGTAACGTTAATCATTACCCTGTGTTCCGCCCTACTGGGCACCCTGCTGGGCGGCCTGGTGTGCTGGATGCGCATGAGCCGCCACCAGTGGCTGCAGAAAGTGGCCAAGGTATATATCGACATCATGCGCGGCACGCCTGTGCTGGTGGTGCTTATGCTCATGTACTACGTGATCATGGCACCGATGGAAGCCACGGGCATCGTGGTGGCCATCGTCACCTTCGGCATGAACACGGCGGCCTACATAGGCGAAATGCTACGCACAGCCATCCAGGGCATAGACCGCGGACAGACAGAAGCGGGCCTGGCGCTGGGATATACCCCCCGGCAGACTTTTATCCGGATAGTGCTTCCGCAGGTGGTAAAGGCTGTAATGCCCGTCTATCAGGGAGAAATCATCAGCCTGCTCAAAGGGACCAGTATTGTAGGCTACATTGCCGTGGCCGATATGACCCGGGCGTCGGACCTCATCCGCTCCCGCACCTTCGACGCCTTCTTCCCCCTGATCCTCACGGCCATCATCTATTTCTTCATGGCGTGGCTGGTTGGGCGACTGCTTACCGCACTGGTCAGGAAAGAGCGCATGAAAGCCCTTGCAGCGGCGGCCATGCTGCTGATTGGAGGAACGCTGTGCTATGTTCCCACGCTATTCTCCTCCAAGGAGAAGGCCAATGTAGCCGAAGTGCCGGCCGTATTCAACGCCCTTAATGGAAAGCGTGTGGGTGTTGTCATCGGCAGTATTCAGGACATTGCCGTCACCGATATGGCGCCGGGCGCCGACATCCTGCGACTGACAAGCTATGCCGATATGCTGGTTGCCCTGGAGACCGGCAAGGTGGACGTGGCGGGCAGCGAAAGCCTTACGCTTACGTTCAGCCGGGAGGTAAGCGCCAAGGTAGACTCGGTGGGTGCCGGGCTCACGCCCATTCCCATCGGCGCCTGTTTCAAGCAGGACAACACTGAGCTGCAACAGGATTTCAACCGTTTCCTGGCCGAGATTCGCCGTGACGGAACCTATCAGAAGATTATGGACCGATGGACCGGCGCAGAAGACCCTTCATCCATGCCCATCCCGCAATCACGCGGCACCGGACGCCTTCTTCGCGTAGCCACCTTCCCGGCCATGCCCCCGTTCAATTTTATCAATTCCGGGAAGCCTTCGGGGCTGGAGCCGGACTTATTGGCCGAGTGGGCCGACAGGCGAGGCTGGCAGTTGGAGTACCTCATCATGGACTTCGCCTCGCAGATTCCAGCCGTGCAAACCGGCAAGGTGGACCTTGCCATGGGCGCTATCAGCATTACCGAAGAAAGACAGAAACAGGTGCTCTTCTCCGACGGTTATTTTACGTCGCACATTGTGCTCATCACACGCAAAGGAGAAGCAGGCATCCTCACAGCACCGTCCCAGCCGTCTGAATCCAAGCCCTCCGGAAACAAATGGCCGTGGGTGCCAGCCATACTCATCCTTCTGTGTGGCGGCATCTGGATAGTCATTCGCCGCAAGGCCCTTGCAAAGCAGGCTGTCGCTTTCCGCTCGGCCTCGCAGCCCGCCGACTCCCCCGTCATCCGTATCTCCCGCATGAAAAAGAGTTATGGTTCCCTGGAGGTACTGAAAGACATCAACGCCGACGTTTTCCGCGGGGAAGTTATCTCCATCATCGGCCCCTCGGGAACGGGAAAGAGTACGCTTCTTCGGGCGCTCAACCTGCTGGACCCGCCCACCGGCGGAGAGATTCTCTTCAACGGAGAGAGTATCCTGGCAAAAGGCTATCCCGTCCACCTGATGCGTCAGAAAATGGGCATGGTCTTCCAGAGTTTCAATCTCTTCCCGCATAAAACCGTGCTGGAGAATGTCATGCTGGCCCCCTGTCAGTTGCTTGGGGAAGCACCGGAGAAAGCACGCGAAGAGGGCATGGCGCTCCTGCGGAAAGTGGGACTGGCCGAGAAAGCCGATGTTTATCCTTCCAGTCTCTCCGGCGGGCAGAAGCAGCGCGTGGCCATTGCCCGCACCCTGGCCATGAAGCCCGAGGTCATCCTCTTTGACGAGCCTACATCGGCCCTGGACCCCACCATGGTGGGCGAAGTGCTCAGCGTAATCCGGCAACTGGCCAATGAAGGCATGACCATGCTCATCGTCACGCACGAAATGAAGTTTGCCCACGATGTGAGTACGCGCATCTTCTTTATGTACGACGGCTATATTCACGAGGACGGCACGCCGCAGCAGGTTTTCGAGGCGCCTGTCCACAGCGCCACCAAAGCCTTTATCCAGCGCATCCGCAAGGAGGTATTCCAGATTGACGGACCAGACTTCGACTTCCTGGGTATGCAGTCGGCCATCGGCGCTTTCTGCTATAAATATGGCATCACCGGGAAGCAGGAAGCAGCACAGCGGCTGTGCAAGTTAATGCTGGATGACATGATGGCTGCCTACCGCCCCATCACCGTCCGTATCACCCACAGCGAGCAATCCGGCGTCACCGCCCTGGACTTCATGGTAGAAAAGATGGAATCTACGCCCTTGAGTGATGAGCAGCGTAGAGCCCTCTCCGCCCAGTGCCAAGAGGTTGTGGAAGAGTCCACCGAACGGGGCTTCCGAGTGAAGTTGATTATTTAAGACATTATTGCTATCTTGCGGTATATAAGACTCATCGATATGAAAAGACTGCCGATTGTTGCCACGATGATGCTGATGGCTGCTATTGCATCTGCACAGGCCCCCAAATCCTTCACCACCGTGAAGGAACTCCCCATCACCAGCGTCAAGAACCAGTTCCGCAGCGGAACCTGCTGGGATTTTGGGACACTGGGCTACCTGGAGAGCGAGATTCTCCGTAAAAGCGGGAAAACCTATGACCTGTGTGAGATGTTCGTAGTGAACAAGGACTATATGGACAACGCCACGCATTATGTCCGCATGCATGGCTTCAGCCAAATTTCGGAAGGCGGCTCCTGCGACGATGTCGTTGATGTCATCCGCCGCTACGGCATCTGCCCGGAAGAGGCCATGCCCGCTCCCGGATCGCTTACGGGCGACTCCCTGGCCAACTTCAGAGTCTTCTTTCCGGAGTTGGAACGGGAGGTGAGCAGTATTGTCTGGAGCGAAGGCAAGCCAGAGCTGAACCGCTTCACCACGGAGGAGCAGGCGCCCCTGAGGAACAAGGAGCCGAAGCAAGGCTGGCAGGAGAGCGTACAGGCCGTCATCGACAAATATGTGGGTGCCTGTCCCGAGTCCTTCATCTACGAGGGCAAGGCTTACACACCGAAGACTTTTGCCGAAAGCCTGGGACTGGACATGGACGAGTATGTGAGCCTGACCAGCTTTACCCACCATCCGTTCAATGAGTGGTTCGTGATTGAGGCCCCCTACAAATGGAGGCTTAAGCCCAGCTATAACATCCCCATTGATGAGTTGATGGCAGTACTGGACAAGGCGCTGGATGCCGGCTACACGGTAGCCTGGGGCGGCGATGTGTCTGGGAATTTCCATCGGCAGGAATGCGTGGCCTTTCTGCCCGACGGGATTGTCCCCACCCAGGAGCTTCGGCAGGAGCAGTGGGATAACTGGACATTTACCTATGACCACGTGATGCTCATCTATGGCAAGGCTGTGGACGAGCAGGGAAAGCCCTACTACCTGGTGAAAAACACATGGGGCGAGAGCGGTCCATATAAGGGAATCTGGTATATGTCCCGGGACTATATCGCCCTGAACACCACCTACATCTTCCTCAATCGCGACGCACTTCCCCAAAAGCTTCTTAAAGCTGTGAAATGCCAGTAATTACAGGATAATTCCCTTGTTTAACAAATTCGTAAACTGGACACGGATGTCGGCCAGAATGGACCGCCAGTCTTTCAGGTTTCCGTCCAGATTGTCGGAAACGGCCTTCAGGCAATAGCATTCAAAGCCATACATCTTGCAGAACTGCGCAACAGCATAGGCCTCCATGTCAAAAAGGTCGTACTGCTGCGAGAGTTCCTTCACCTGCTCCGGACTGAAAGTTTGGGTGCTCATAAAATAGTCCCCGGAGAAGATGCTTGCGCCATCGCCCGGAAGTTCGATGCAGTCTTCTACCAGCTCACACCCGCCGTTGAAGATGCGGGTACAAGGAACGATGGTGCCGATGGGGTAATGGGCCGATCCGGCGCTGCCGATGTTCAGAACCACGGGCTTCTTCCCCTCGGGAAGCGAATCGCGCCATTTCACCAGGCCACCGAACATCCGCATCTTCCCCATTCCGGTGAAAACCACGGGGAAGGGCACTTCGGCGGGAGAAATTTCATCCTTATCGGCCACGAAAAGGACCACATCCCGGCCCTTGAGACTGTTCAAAACTTGAGTTACGGTAATCATATCCACGGGGTTTAACAATACAAATATATACAAAGTATTGTTCTTAAACACATCCGGAATGTGTATTTTCAACAATAATTCGTATTTTTACCCTCGTATAACTATGATTGTCTTATGAGTAAGCGCGCCTGGCTATTTCCTATTCTTATTGTTGCAGTAAACGCACTGGCCATTCTCATCCGGTGGAACGCCCTGCCGGAAACACTTCCGGCCCATTTTGATTTGCAGGGCCATGCGGGCGGTTCCATGCCGCGCAGTACGCTGCTTCTCTATCCTTTGGCAGGGGCCATCATTTGCGGCATTGCCTATGCGATAGCCCGCAAAGCCGGAAAACTCCAGTCCGGCCTGGTTATACTGGCCTCCGGAATCGGCCTGGTCATTCTCTCCTCTACCATGGTTACGTTAACCTCTGGAACCATGCCGGTGTTCATGCTGGCCGAACCAGTAATCCTGCTGGCAGCCGTTGTGGCATTCATTATCTGCCTGGTCAAAGCCCGCAAGAAATAACCACCCTTGCCGGAAATCCGCGTTCTATCTGGCAGGTGCCGCAGGAAAGAATGGCCAGGCAAGCCAGCAAGAGGAGTATGCGACGTAATACTTCCATTGCATTGAGTATTTTCGGCCTGGAGAGTACAATCATAAATGTAAGGAGTATTTTTGGAATAACATACTGTTTCAGCGCGTTCTGCATGCCAGTTGGGACCGGACACTTGGCAGGGGCGGGAAAAAGTATTATATTAGCGGAAACCTATTGAGTATGATACTTAAAGAGAACTACACCCTTTCCAATGGCGTCCTCATTCCCAAACTGGGGCTGGGCACCTGGCTGATTCCGGATAATGAGGCGGCTGCAGCCGTAAAGGCCGCCATCCAGCTTGGCTACCGCCATATAGATTCCGCCCAGGCCTATGGCAATGAGCGAGGTGTGGGCGAAGGCGTCCGCACGGCCGGAGTTCCCCGGGAGCAAATCTTCATCACCACCAAGGTGGCGGCCGAAATCAAAAGTTACCAGTCGGCCGCGGCATCCATAGATGAATCCCTGCAAAAACTGGGCATGGATTACGCCGACCTTATTATCATTCACTGCCCGCAGCCCTGGGCCGAATTCCGGGGCGCCAAGCGCTATTTCAAGGAGAACAAAGCGGTTTGGAAGGCGCTGGAAGAGGCCTACGAGGCCGGAAAGGTCAAATCCATCGGCGTGTCCAATTTCCTGGTGGACGATTTGCAGAACATTCTGGAAGACTGCCGTATCAAGCCCATGGTGAACCAGATTCTGCTGCATATCGGCGAAACGCCGCAGAATCTTCTTTCCTTCTGCAAGGAGCAGGACATTCTTGTTGAAGCCTACTCCCCCATTGCGCACGGAAGGGCTTTGGATAATGCCGAGATTGCCGCCGTCGCCAAGCGGTATGGAGTAACCATTCCTCAGCTTTGCATCCAGTACACGCTGCAGTTGGGAACGGTTTCCCTGCCCAAGTCGTCCAATCCGGAGCATATCAAATCCAACGTTCAGCTGGACTTTTCCATCTCCGACGATGATATGGCTGTATTATCCTGTATCGGCCAGGATTATGGCGACGACAGCTGGTGGCCGGTATTCAGCAAAAAGAAGCAGTTATAATTCCCAGCCCAATCAATATATAGGGAAGGTGAAATAAGTGTCCGGGAAAGGCTCGTTCTTAAGCGTGAAATGCCACCACTCGCTGTCCAGCGGTTTGAAGCCGTGGCGGAGCATGGCTTCACGCAGAATCATACGGTTGGCAAACTGTTCGGGGGTAATTCCGGTGTAGTCCGGATGGCTTTCTTCGCCGAACCAATCGAAGGTGCCTCCCATGTCCACTTCCTTTTCCGTATTCATGTCGAAGAGGGTCAGATCCACGGTAGATCCGCGCGTATGGCCGGATTTCTCCATAATATAGTCCTGCTGGAACAGCACGGGTTTGTCCAGCATGGGGTAGAAATAGCGCTTGGTAAGCGTGTCGGCAGGATCTTTTGACCAGCGCACAAAGTGATCTACCGCGCACTGGGGCCGATAGGCATCGTAAATCTTGAGCCGATAACCCAGCTTCATCACGTCATCGCTCACGGCCTTGAGGCTGTCGGCCGCTTCCCGGGTGAGAAGGGCCGTAGGTGCCAGATAGCCGTCAATGCGTTTGCCCACAAAGTTGTAGGTGCCGAAGTATCTGATTTCCAGGATAGCATCAGGAACGGCCTCGGTGAGCGAAACAAAGTGCTCTCTCCCCTGCTGGCTTTTCGCCCGGGTCATGCGCCGGAATTCGTCCTGCGCAAGTGCCATCTGTGCGCGGAATTCCATGCTGGTCTGCAGACGGGCATAGCCGATACTGGCAACAGGGCGGCTGGCATCCACGTCGCTCTGCCAGTGGCAGCCGGAAACGACGCGGCTCTCGCCGGATTTCCATGCCCTGTCAAAGACGGCTTCGGCACTGGCGGGATTGATTTCGGCCATCAGGAGGGCGCAGGCCCAGGCGCGTATGGTGTGACCGGAGGGATAGGAGCCCTCGGTGGCCAGCCATTCATCGTCCTGCGGGAAGATGGAAGGTTCCTTGAAATAGGCAAAGGGCCGGATGCGGAAGTAGTGTGCCTTGGGCTTGGAACGGATGTTCTCGATAGTGGTAATGCCTCGGGTGAGAACCTCATAGATGGCCGGAGTCTCCTCCTTGGAAACCTTAAGGCCGAAGGGCTCCCCCAGGATGGTCAGCGTGGTATCCATGCTCCAGATGGCATCCCTGATGGCCATTTCCAGACGGGCGGGATCCTTGCGCTGCTGCTTTCCCCACTTATAGCGGACAACGTCATATTTAAACTCGGCGCTTTTCTGGCTTGGCGGAGCCGGGATGCACTCAACCACATCCGGAAGCTGGTCTTCCGGGATATAGGGAACATATTCCTGGGCGAATGCACCAAAAGTAATGCACAGCAACAGGGCTGTTGACAGCAGTCGTTTCATGGGCTTACAGGTCCGGATGAAGTTTCTTGGAAATCTTGAAGCTGAATTTGAGAGACTTGATGTCGCTCTTGCTGATGGATGTCTCCGCAATCTCGAGATTCTTTCCAAGGAAGCCCTTATGGAGCGTGCACAGAACGGTGCTCCCGTCACGGCAGGTGAGCTCCTTTTGCGTTCCATCCTTTTCGGAGAACATCTCAAGAAGATTGTCCAGATTGTCCATCGCCTCCTGGTAAGTTGTTCCAAAATCCAGCATAACAGCCCCACCGGGGAGACTGAACGAAGTGTTTGAATCCTCCGTTCCAAAAGTTAAAGAGAGCATGGTGTGGCTGACACAGAGCAGGAAACTGGGATTTCCGTCATTGTCCTTGACCTTGTACATGGTGATTTGCTTGCCCTGGCCGACACCACCGATGGAATCGTCCGACTCTATCGACGCTACTTCCATGCTGCCGCCTGCGGGGATATCTCTCTGGGCATAGGCGCAAAGGGTCATGCAAATAAGTGCGAGTGTTACAAGAATTCTTTTCATGGTGTATATGTATAGCATTCTACGTAAAAAAGCGTCCTTGCCGGATGTATTCGGCAAAACTCACTTATTTTACAAATATAACTAAAATGGACAGAACAACAAACTGATAGACTGATGGATCATAGCACAAAGCGCCCATTCAATAGGGGCTTCTCCAGCAGACCGCCCGGAATAATGTGCTTAATAGCATCGGCCACGGCGTTCAGTTTGGCCTCGTGGATGAAATCGCTGCGGATGGCCAGGG
>CAMJKI010000060.1 GCA_946406355.1 uncultured Bacteroidales bacterium
CAGTTTCTGGCTGGTGTCCATGGCTATGCGCTGCGGGGCGTCCGGCATGAAAGGATTGGGCAGACGGCGGTTGATGACGGCGCCGATGAATTCGTAGGGGTTCAGCACGCCCGGATCCACCACCACAGGCATCGCCTCCATATAGCCGATCTTCTGGATGAAGGGACGGAGGTCCGGATCCTTCATCTCGGCCGAAATCAGCGTGTAGCCCAGCATGCAGCCATAAAGGGCCATGGCCGTGTGCAGCGGATTCAGACAGGTGCACACCTTCATCATCTCCACCTTGTCCACAATCTCACGGGTAGTGTAGAGGGCTCCGCCCAGATTCAGCGGCGGACGGCCGTTGGTGTAGTTGTCTTCAATTACCAGATACTGAACTTCTTCCGCGTTCACGAACGGCGCAGTAAAAGTATGCTTTTCCGTTTCAATATAATTGTTGTCCTCGAAGCCGTCGGCCGCCAGCATCTCCTTCACTTTTTCGTGGGGACGCGGGGTAATCTTGTCTATCATGGACCAGGGGAAGGTGATCTTCTTTTCGTCCTTCAGATAGGCCAGGAAGGCTTCCGGCACCAGTTTGTCGGCCACCCAGCGCTGGGCGTAGGCCATTACGCCGGCCTTCACCTTGTCGCCGTTGTGCGAGCAGTTGTCCATGCTCTGCACGGTGAGGGGCAGCTGGCCGGCCTGGAAGCGTTCCAGCAGCAGGGCGCACACCTTGCCCATGGCAAACATCGGCTTCAGCCCCCGGGCCAGGTCGGCCTCGTTGAAGCTGTAGCCCTTTTCCGTAATGGTGAAGGAGATCATCTGCAGGCTGGGATTGCGGAAAATGTCCACCAGGCGCTGCCAGTCGGCAGGGAACTGCGGATCGGCCTTAAGGGCCTCCGTAACGCTGCCGATGACCTTTTTGCCGATGGTGCCGTTGGAGCACAGGCTAACCGAGAGCGACAGCTTGTCGTAGGGGGCGTAGGCTTTGTCGATGACCTCGAAGTCGAAGGTTTCGGCCACTATCACGCCGCGGTCGTACTGGCCCGTATTAAGGGCGTCGTTCAGGATGGAGGCCGGGAAGGCGCGGAAGATATTTCCGCCGCCAAAGTGCACCCAAGTGGGTTCTTTGGCCGTTTTTTCCCGTAAGGCCTTAATGTTGAACTTGGGGAGCTCGTAGCCTTTCTGCTCCCATTCGGCGGCGTTGAAACTGCCGCCCAGGATATCTGTAAGCTTCATATCAGTCGAAAAATCCGGGTTGTTTATAGGGAATGCCCAGTTCGCGGTCTACGGTGGCCAGGATGCCCTGCACCTGTCCCATGGCGAACATGCGGCCCAGAAGGGTATAGCCGGCGTTGTGGCCGTGGCTGCTCTCGTCCATGATGCCGCCGGGCACGTCGGTGAACGTCATGCCATGATCCACGCGCATGGGCAGCTGCGGGTTCTCCTTCTCGAAGATGCGGCACAGCTCAATAAGATCGGCCCGTCCGCCCAGGTGGCTGGCTTCCGTGAAGTCGCCGTTGGGGAAGATGTGGCAGCTGCGCAGGTGCACAAAGTGGGTGCGGGAGGCAAACTTCCCGGCCAGGTCCACCACGTTGTTGTAAGCCCCGGCCGACAGGCTTCCGGCGCAGAAAGTGAGGCCGTTGTGCTTGTTGGGAACGGCATCCAGGAACCACCGGATATCCTCCTCCGTACGCACGATTCGGGGCAGGCCCAGCACCTCGATGGGCGGGTCGTCCGGGTGCACGCACATGTTCATGCCGTACTCTTCGCAGGTGGGCATGATAGCCTCCAGGAAGTACTTCATATTGGCACGCAACTGCGCTTTATCGATGCCCTTGTACAGGGCCAGGAAATCGCGGAACTTCTGGATGGGGGCTTCGTCGTTCTCGCTGAAGTTGCCGCTTACGAAGCCCTGCGTTTTGATGATAATGGTTTCTACCAGCTTGTGGTCCTTCTCCGGCGTCATGGTTTTGGCCAGCTGGTCGGCCTCGGCCAGCACGTTGCGGCCCTCCCCTACGCCTGCGGGGAACTGGAAGCGGGCCCATTCCTCGCGCGCGCCCGGGCGCTTGAGGATATAGATGTCGAAGTAGGCGAATTCGGCGTAATTGAAATACAGGTTGGTGGCGCCGTTGGGGTTGCCATGGAACAGGTCTGTGCGGGCCCAGTCCAGCACCGGCATAAAGTTGTAGCAGATGGTGTGGATGCCCTCGGCAGAAAGATTGCGCAGACTTTCCTTGTACACTTCTATCTGCTGGTCCCTGTCCGGCCCGCCGTATTTGATGGTTTCCACCACCGGGAGGCTTTCCACCACGCTCCAGCGCATACCGTAGCTCTCGATATATTCCCGTAATTCATGAATTTTCTCACGGGTCCACACTTGCCCCAGGGGCACGTCGTGCAGGGCCGTAACAATCCCCTCCACCCCAATCTGACGCAGCTGGGCAAGGGTTATTTTGTCCTTTTTACCGAACCATCTCCAGGTTTTTTCCATATTTTTACCATTTACCTTATTAAGTATGGCACTAAGTTACGCATTTATGGGCGGAGAAAAAAGGGGTGTTACGGGAAATGGGTATGGATGAAACAAAATCCACAAAGGATGGTCTAAAATTACAACGGAATGAAGCATTAATTTTTGTTTTGTAAAAGCTAAAACGTTATATTTGTATGATGAGATTAAACTGCTAATTAATCCAACACTGATATGACTCCTTCAAACAACGAAGCAAAAGGCTTCTACAAACTCAGCTGGCTGCAGCGCATCGGTTTCGGTGCCGGTGACATGGCCCAGAACCTCATTTACCAAACCATCAGCATCTGGCTGCTGTTCTACTACACCAACGTTTTCGGCCTGGATCCCGGTGCAGCGGCGCTCATGTTCCTCATCGTGCGTCTGGTGGACGTGCTGTGGGACCCTGTGGTGGGTACCATCGTAGATAAAGGCAACCCCAAGTGGGGTAAATATCGTTCCTGGCTCATTCTGGGCGGTATTCCGCTGGTCGGCCTGGCCATCCTGTGCTTCTGGAACGGCTTCAGCGGCTCCCTGCTCTATGCCTATATCACCTATGTGGGCATGTCCATGTGCTATACGCTGGTGAATGTGCCTTACGGAGCCCTCAACGCTTCCCTCACGCGCGATACCAATGAGATTACCATCCTCACCAGCACCCGTATGTTCATGGCCAACCTGGGTGCCCTGTGCGTGAAGTCCCTGCCCATCATCATCGCCATCTTCGCCCCCAAGGTGGACGGCGTTGCCAGATACGACACCCCGGACGCCGCTCCCGCCTGGTTCATTACCATGACCATCTTCGCCCTGGCGGGCCTGGCCCTGCTGTTCTTCTGCTTCTCCCAGTGCAAGGAGAAAGTGGTTATGGACCAGAAGGAATCGGCCAATGTGAAAGTGAGCGACCTGTGGATGGAATTCGTGCGCAACAAGCCCCTCCGCGTGGTAGCCTTCTTCTTCATCACCGCCTTTGCCATGATGAGCGTAAGTAACGCCGCCGATGCCTACTTCATGAGCTTCAATGTGGGCGCCACCCCGCTCCTCACTACCCTGTTCATGTGGCTGGGCACCATTCCGGCCTTCATCTTCATGCCGCTGGTTCCCGCCATCAAGCGCAAAATCGGCAAGAAGGGCATGTTCTACCTGTTCCTGGGTATCGCCATTCTGGGTATGGCCCTCATGTACACCTTCGTTTCCATCCCGGCCACCAAGAGCAACTTTGTACTGCTGTGCATTGCCCAGTTCGTGAAGTCCACCGGTATCATTACCGCCACCGGCTACATGTGGGCCCTGGTTCCGGAGGTTATCGCCTACGGTGAATATACCACCGGCAAGCGCATTGCCGGCATTGTGAACGCCCTCACCGGTATCTTCTTCAAGGCCGGTATGGCCCTCGGCGGCGTGGTTCCCGGCCTGGTGCTGGCCCTGGTTGGCTTCAATGCCGATGCAGCCGAACAGACTCCGCTGGCCCTGCAGGGCATCCTGTGGCTGGTTTGCGTAATCCCGGCCATCCTGCTGCTCCTGGCCATCTGGATCATTTCCAAGTACGAACTTTCCGACGAAAAGATGGACCAGATCAATATGGAAATCGAGGCCCGTGCAAAAGCTGAATAATCAATAACACAATAACTATGGCAGACAAAGTAAAGAAACGCTATCTGTTCCCTTCCGACTACATGGCCGACCCTTCGGTGCATGTATTCGACGGCAAACTTTATATCTATCCCTCCCACGACTGGGAATCGGCCGCTCCGGACGACGACTTCGGCAGCGAGTACGACATGAAGGACTACCACGTGCTTTCCCTGGAAGGCCCGGACCCCATGACTTCGCCCGTTAAGGACAACGGCATTGCCCTGGACATCAAGGACATTCCCTGGGCCCGCCGCCAGCTGTGGGACAACGAAGTGGTGAAAGGGCGCGACGGCAAGTACTACATGTACTTCCCCGCCAAGGACAAGACGGACATCTTCCGCTGCGGCGTGGCTGTTTCCGACAGCCCCGTAGGCCCCTTCAAGGCCATGCCGGACCCCATCCGCGGCAGCTACTCCATCGACTACGCCATCCTGCACGACGATGCCGACGACGAATACTACATGTACTTCGGCGGCATCTGGGGCGGACAGCTCCAGCGCTACGAGGACAACCTGGCCAAGGACTGCGGAACCTCTTACCCGGCCGATGACCAGCCCGCCGTTCCGGCCCGCGTGGTTAAACTGGCCAAGGACATGCTCCAGTTTGCCGAAGATCCCAAGCCTGTAGTGATTCTGGACGAAAACGGCAAGCCCATCACCGTGGGCGACAACGAGCGCCGCTTCTTCGAAGCCAGCTGGATGCACAAGTACAACGGGAAGTATTACTTCAGCTATTCCACCGGCGACACGCACAAGCTGTGCTATGCCATCGGCGACAATCCTTACGGCCCGTTCACCTACAAGGGTGTAATCCTTACCCCTGTGTTCGGCTGGACCACGCACCACTCCATTGTGGAGTTCGGCGGCAAGTGGTGGCTCTTCCACCACGACAGCGGCATCTCCAAGGGCATCAACCGCCTCCGGAGCCTGAAGGTATGTGAACTGAAGTACAATCCGGACGGAACCATCCGAACCATCGAAGGACTAGACGAATAAGCCGTCCTTCATGTGACAGGTTCTGTCGCACATTTCGGCCAAACCGGCGTCGTGGGTAACTATGACAATGGTTTGGCCTAATTGTTTGCGCAGCTGGAAGAACAGCTTGTGGATATCTTCCTTGGTACGGCTGTCCAAGTTGCCGGAAGGCTCGTCGGCAAAGAGGATGGCGGGCTGGTTGATGAGGGCGCGGGCAATGGCTACGCGCTGCTGCTCGCCGCCGGAAAGTTCTGCCGGCTTATGGGATGTACGTTCCTCCAGGCCGACGGTTTTCAGCAGTTCGGCCGCCTTCTCCTTAGCCTCTTTCCGGCCAGCGCCGCCGATGAGGGCAGGTATCATCACGTTCTCCAGCGCCGTGAATTCCGGCAGCAGATGATGCGCCTGGAACACAAAGCCGATGCGCTTGTTCCGGAAGGCCGAAAGCTGCTTCTGGGGCAGGTGCAGCACGTCTGTACCCTCGATGGTGAGGGTACCTGCATCCGGCGTGGAAAGCGTTCCCAGAATTTGTAGCAGCGTAGATTTTCCCGCCCCGGAGGCGCCCATGATGGACACCACCTCCTGCGGCGCCACCTGGAAGTTCACGCCTTTGAGCACCTTGAGCGAGCCGAAGCTCTTCTCTATATTTTGCGCATCTATGATCATACTTCCACAAAGGTACGGCATTTTTTGCCCGATTGCAAAAATTGCCGTACCTTTGCAGTCCATCTTCGGGGTGTGGCGCAGTTGGCTAGCGCATCTGCTTTGGGAGCAGAGGGTCGTGTGTTCGAGTCACATCACCCCGACCTTATATCTAACGAGGGGCATGCCCCTCGAGCACCCCGCGGCCTTTTCGCCTTTCCGTATTTGCCTCACGGCAAATACACGGCCCGGCCGCTCGCCTGATGGCGAGGTCGCTTCGCTCTGATTCCCCTTACACCTGTAGACACGCCCTCCGCCGGCGCTCTGCAGAGCGCTATTTACCCTCGAAAAAACCTCTCGGCCCGGCCGCTCGCCTGATGGCGAGGTCGCTTCGCTCTGCTAAGGATCTTTGGGAGGGTGTGGGGTGCCGGGGGGACTCCGTTCCGCTTCGCTTCACTCCGGCCCCTCCCACTGTCCGGCTCGTCCACTTCGTGAACGGCCAGCCAGCGGGCCCCTCCCCCTATACTTGTCCGGGGGTGGACAAGCCCCCCGGCACCCCACACCTCTCCCGCAACGCAATAGGCAGCCACCTTCTGACTATCGATTCTACCGTTTTGCCGTGTTGACACAAAATGGCCATTCTACAGCCTTCGGCCTGTCAACACGGCACGGGTTTTCGGCAAATCGGCGTATTTCCAGGCCGTATTGACACAGAATCGAGCTCCTGCAGCATTACGCTTGTCAATACGGCAATAATTCGTAAACACTAACACTTATGAAATCACTTAAAGTCCTTCTGCTGGTACTGGCAGCAGCTATGATAGCCATTTCCTGTGAAAAGAAAAGTGCTTCTGACCTAACAGGAACTGTTTGGAAGTACAATTACTATGAGATAGTCGGAGAGGCGGATGGTAAAAACGAGGGCGGCGGTCTTATGTTCATTTCCCCCAGCATTGTCAATGCCTTTGACTGGGAATATGAACGGGACGGACAGTATGTGGAAGATGTTTATGAAACGGGCACATATTCCTATACCGCCCCCGACGGGGTATTGTACATGCGAAGCGGCTCCTACCTTTTCAACATCAACGGCAATACAATGAAGTTGTTTGATGTTGACGACATTCCCGTCATCACTTTGAAACGCCAGTAATCACAAGGCAACGTCGGATTTGGGATTCCGTTAAGTGAAATTCATAATACAGTTGCCGGGCTATGCGTTGCTTCTGGGTAGCGGTCAATTGATACACTGAAGTAACACCATAGCCGGGGAGGATATCTTTATCTATCAAACGGCACACATCCATATCCTGCAGGCGGTTCCTGTTGAAGGATCTGCCGTGTTCATTGTTAAGCATTTGGGCTACCGTGCGCTCATCAGCCTGTTCAATCATAGAAAGGGTAATGGGAGAGCCCGTCTCGTCCCGTGCTTGCTCCTCTATCCAGCTTTCATCCGTTAGCCGGTTCATCTGATACAGGTAGTTTCGGGGTGAACCATAGAACTGTTCTGCCCTGCGTATTTCCATAAAGCTACTTCTCAAGAAGACGCCATCCGGTCCCATCAGATACTGATCCGGGAATTGGGCATGCCGGGGCAGAAAAGATTGCATCTCTTCCCGTGTCCAGGAAGCAGCCGTTTCGGAAGACAGACCAATGTCTTTTGCAAACAGTTCACGGACTGCGCAATACTTATAACCGAAGGCCGTCGGAGAGGCACCATGGTGTAAACCATTTCGATGAATATAGTTTTCTACCACCATCTGATGATAGAATCCGTTCACCTTCAAAAAGTATGTGTACTTTTCTCCAAAACGGCCTTTTCTTCCATATTTATAATTGAAATATTTGGTGTATGAAAGACGCAATCTGCCGGAAAACCAGACTGGGGCATCGGTGAAAACATTCAAATGCGCATGGGTGGACATCTCCGCATCCACCAGTATTTCGGTATCATGAGCATATCCCCGGAGTGCCATTAAATTTACAAACATCCCGTGGTCTTCCTCATCCCGGAACATTACCTCGTCATGAGAAGTAAAACAGATATGAAAAGACTCCTTCATATCTGCCAAGTTACATCACTTAGCAATGAAATCCTACAATCGGTTGATTGCTTTAACTGTTTTTTACGAAAGTTTTAACGATTCTTACGATTCTGCCACCTGGCTCCCGCATAACCATAACCGTGTTGACAAGCAGAATGCAGTAAAAGGCCGATTTGGTGTCAATACGGCAATGCATTACGCCCTTTTTGCCAAAAACGCTGCCGTGTTGACAACCAGAACCCCTTGGAAGGCCGATTCCGTGTCAACACGGCCCTATCCTGACACCAACCGTGCGCGGGAGAAGGGGCCAATGATGGGGCGGGTGATGGGAGCGGGTGATGGAGGCGGGGAACAATAGAGAGGAGCGTTAAATGGCGGCCAACTGGGAGGGCGGTCCCACAGGCGAAGCCGGAGGGATGCCTGTGTTCAGCGAAAGCGGTGCCACGGAGGGATAGGTTTCAACCGGCATGCGCACGACGGTGAGTCAGCGGGAAAAAGAGACGTTCGCAGGCAAGCCCTTCCAGTTGGAAACACCGCCATAGCGACGAACGTCGTTTCCCGCCTCCATCACCTGCCCCTAGTCATTATACAGTCGACTGGACCGCACAAAAAACCCCGCTGGCGAACAGCGGGGTATAAACAGAGAGACGAGCAGGCGGCTAATCTATCAGCTGGTTCTTTTCTACGGTCCAGCCTTCGCGCTGGGAGAGGCCGCAGACATCGCCCTGGAAGAGTTTGGCGGCTTCGGTATCGCCTTTGAGCTGCCACTGGAGCCAGGCAACGGCCGGAATGGCGAATTCGCCGCCGAAAGGCTTGGAATAGGTGCCGCCGTGGCCCACCGGGTAGTTGGCCGCAAAAGCGGGCACGTTCACCAGGCGGTGGAAGTCGTCCATACCGTTCTCATAGGCAATATCCTCCGGACCACCCAGAATGTAGATTACCGGAACCTTTATTTCCTGCAGCTTTTCTTTCACCGGCATGGGCATACCCGGAACGGCGGTGCCCGGATTCAGGAACAGGCCGCTGTTGCAGATCATGATGGTGGTAAGGCGCTCATCGGCCGAATTCTCCAGGGTCTGGAGACCGCCGCAGGACATGCCGGCGGCAGCAATGTGCTCCACGTCCAGGCGGCCATAGTAGGGGCTTTCCTTATCGGCATTCTGCGCCAGCGCCCAGTCGATGGATTCAATCTGCTGGCCCGATGTGGACATGGGTCCGCGGTAGGGCTTGTCATCCATGGGGATATAGCCGGTGGCAATGACCAGGAAGCCGTGAGAAGCAATTTCGTTCAGGAACTTGTAGTGCTCCCAGGGGGAATTGGTGCAGGCGCCGTTACCCCATACCAGGATGGGCAGCGGATTCTTTTTGCCGAAGGCCGACAGGTCCTCCGGGACAAAGATGGTGTGCGCCTCCAGGGAAGGATCTTCCAGCATGAGGGCCTTGTAGGGGCCCGAACCGCCTTCCTCCACCACGCGGGACTGGGTGAAAACGGGGTTCACGGGGCCGTTGGAACAGGCGGCCAGCATCAGCGCGCCGGCCAGCATGGAAACAATAGTAAGCTTCATATCAGTAAGGTTTTAGTGTTATCTTCCGCCTCCGCCGAAACCACCTCCGGAGAAGCCGCCGCCACCGCCGAACGACGAATGGCCGCCGCCACCGGACACGCTGCCCGCCTTGGAATAGGCATTCTGCAGCGCCGAAGTGGAAATGGCATTGGTATGGTTAATTACATACAGCATGGTATAGGTGTCCAGGCCAGTGCTGCTCACCACCTCCTGGAATTCGGCCGGATACAGTTTCTTGAACTGTTCGGCCACCTTGTCGGCCATGCCGAACAGCTGGGCGAACACCAGATAGTCTTTCCAGAGGCCCACCTCCACGGCTTCCCGCTTATTAGACAAGGTGAAGTCCTTGAGGAAGTTCTTGAATTCTATCACATGACATGCCTCGCGGGCGCCTTCTTCCGTGGTTTTGGTGCCATCCTTGAAGTAGTGCCTCACAAAGAACCAGTTCTTTCCACGCGCCTTTGCCCGGTCGGGCCAGGCAGTTATCTTGGTGTAGTTCTTCTTGGACCAGCGCTCGAACTCGTTCTTTTCCAGGATGAGGTTTTCCCCGCTGGCAGCGCGGGCATAGCGGTACAGCGCGTCTTCCACGTCGTTGGCAAAGCTGGTATCCTCCTCGAAGGAAAGGTTCACCCGTTTGGTAGATTTGGGATCGGCCACCACCCTGATGTCCTTGTTCAGGATCCAGCGCAGGAACAGCGCGCCGATAAGATTCTTGGCCGAAGGCTGCATGGCAAAGCGCTTTCCGCACTCCGATGCATAATAGGCGGCAAAAAGGTCCCCCTCCACCGGGATATCGCGGTACCATTCCGTAATCTTCTGCTTGCCGAAGAAAGACTTCTTGTACTTGTAGCCCAAAGAACTGGCAATGGCGGCATAGATGGCGAAGAAGATGATGAAGATGACGGGAACCACAAATAACAGTATCATGAAGACAACTGCGTACCAGGGCATGTCGTCGTCATCTTCGCCATAGGAACTGCCTTCCAGGGCCTCCTGCAGCATGCTGTCAAAGTCTCCGCCCCGCGTTACCGCCGGCTGGAAAATGCCCTTGTCGAAGGCTACCAGGGCAATGAGTTTGCTGTTGTACTCAAACGGCTCGGCCGATTCGGCCACCACGTTGCCACTGCGCACATTGATATCCCCGTAATAGCCGAAGCCCCATACGCGGGTATTGTCGGTGGTCCACTTCGGGCATTCGAAGGCCGGGGAAATAACCACCCGCACGTGCTGCGGTTCCGCCGCCAGGCCGGGATTCACGAACATGAAATTGAAGGCATCGGCATCGTCCAGGGCCTGCACCAGGCCGGTGACCCGGAAGTGGGCACTCCACTTGTGGTCCCCGTATTCGCCCAGGCCCCAGCACAGTTCCACGCCGTTGCGCTTGCGCACGATGCCGCATTTGCCGGCCTTCCGGCTGCGGCTCTGGTCCACATCCCACTTGTCCCCTACGCTCTCGAACGCCTGCCCGTTTTCACTCACGGACAAGTCCGAAACCGTCATGGGCCCCAGGTTGCTGATGGGCACGTACCATTCCGTCCAACCGGTGCTGGAAGGTGCCCGGACGTCCCAGCGCTGGGTGATCCAGGCACTGCCGTCCTCCTGCAACTCCACGGTAATGTCTATGTCGCGGATTTGCTGAGCGCTGGCGGCCAGTCCCAGGACCGCCGCCAGCAAAAAAGTGAATAAGCGTTTCACTAGAAAGCCGGATAATCTTTCTTGGAAGTATCCTCGGCCAGGTATTCGCGGGCCGGGAAATTGAGGATGCCAGCCACCAGCGAACCAGGGAACATGCGCACCTGGTTGTTGTACTTGGTAACGGTGTCGTTGAAGGTCATACGGGCCAGACGCACATTCTCTTCGTACTCCTTGATGCTGTCCATGGCCTTGGCGTAATTCTCATTAGCCTTGAGTTCCGGATACTTTTCGGCAATGGCAATGAGTCTGGCGCTCATTTCCTTCAGGGCCGCCTCGTTGGCGTTGATATCGGCCACGGTAGGATTGGCCGACGAGGTGATTTTGCGCTGTTCGATCACTTTCTGCAGGGTATCGGCCTCGTAGGAAGCATACTCACGGGTAAGCTTTACCAGGGCAGCGATAGCGTCGTAACGGCTAACCTGCTGAACATTAATCTGCTTAAGGGCGTTTTTGCAAAGCTCGTCGCTCTGAACAAGCTTGTTCTGGACGGAAATACCCCACAAAACCAGCAGGGCCACAACGATAAGGACAATAATCCAAGCCATAGTATTATTAGTTTAAGAGTTTGCGTTTTCGCAACTACAAATTTGCAAAAAATTGCCATAATAAGCAAACGGAAAGACAATTCGACCCTTCTCAAAAGCACGAAACCCTGGCTGGTCAGCCAGGGTTTCTGTGCGGGTGAGAAGAGTCGAACTTCCACGGGCTAATGCCCACCACCCCCTCAAAGTGGCGTGTCTACCATTTCACCACACCCGCAGGGATTGGGACTGCAAAGATAAGTACCTTTTTTGAAATCCCAAAACTTTTGACCTTTTTTTTACAGACCGCGGGTAAAAGTGGCCAGGGACGGGGATCCCTCGAAGGACAGGCAGCACACGTCTACCTGCTCCTTGTTCTTGTACACGCTCATGTACAGATTGCCATACACCTTGTCCCAGCCGGCGGCATCGGCCCCGCGGGTATTCAAAAACTGCAGGCCTTCCCGCTTGGACGAATACATAGGAGTATTGGTCGAATGGAAAGTGCAGCTATAGCCTTCCCGCTCGGTGCGTTCGCCCTGCAGCTCGCAGTACCAGCCCAACACGGGCTTATCGTCCTGCGGAGAGTACTCCCGACATACCGCCATGGTAATGTTGGTGGGATAAACGTTATTGCCATCGTAATACTGGATGTCGTCACCCAGCAGATAATCGCCTTCAAAGGAAAGCGTCCAATATTCTTCCCGCTGGCAGCGGAGCGTCATGCCGTACAGGGCGGAATCCTTTGCCTTTACCTTCCAGACGGAACCGGGGGTTTGCAGGGAGCCGTTAATATCAAAATGGGCGCTCTGCCCCAGCTGCCGGCTGTCCACATCCAGAGCCTGTTCCAGTTCTTCCAGCATGGGGGCAAAAAGCTGGTCCACCATATTCATCATATAGGTGCGGCCCTTCTGGTTGTAATTATCCGAATGTCCGCCAACCACGCCGGTATCGTCGGGATCCATACCCTTGACGCAGGAGATGGCCAAAACGGCCGCCAGAAAACAAACAATATACTTTTTCATGTTGCTGCTTCTTTAAAATCTTACACCCATACCAATCCGGATGCCACGGATCACATTGCCCCAGCAAAACTCGGCGTTACCGTAAAAGCGCTGACCGCCCCATTCCGCGCCGATGGGCGCTATCTCCCAGGCAAATTCCACAGGGCTGCTGCTCATGAGCGTTCCCATGTTCATCTGAACGCCCGCGGCCACCTTGCCGTACAAGCGGAAATGGCGGCTGCCGGGAATCATGAACTTGGCCTCCGGCAGCAGGTCCAACATGGTCTGTTTGAACTGCGTGCGGGGCCGGTTACCCATGTTATAAGTGATTTTACCCGACAGATACGACAGGTCTGCCTGAGCGCCTACCCGCAGCCAGGAATTAATGCTGTAATGATAGCACAGCGTGAGCACCGGGCTGCTCTGGATGTAATAATGGGGTTCGTAAAGATCGGCCAGGTCGCCGGAATGAGTGACTTCAAAATCCAGATTGCCGAACACAAAGCCGAAGAAATCGGTATTATCGGCCTGGAGGAATTCTGCCTTGTAACCGCCTAAGAAGGCGTTAATCTCGTGCCTTCCCTGGGCATGCAACGCCCCGGCACAGCAGGAAAGGCACAACAGTATAAGTAGAAACTTTCTCATAGTCTGCATAAAATCCTTGCAAAGTTAAGTGAATATTAGTACCTTTGCAAGCTTTTACGAGTTAGAAGCAATACGCTATTAATTATTTTTAAACAAACAGATTCACAATGGCTGTTAAAATCAGACTCCAGCGCCACGGTAAGAAGAATTTCGCATTCTTCCACATTGTAGTGGCCGATTCCCGCGCACCGCGCGACGGTAAATTCATCGAGCAGCTTGGCTCCTACAACCCCAACACCAA
>CAMJKI010000061.1 GCA_946406355.1 uncultured Bacteroidales bacterium
TTGCCATTGACCACGGTACGGGCATCGTGATTGGAGCTACGTCGGTCATCGGCCATCATGTAATGCTCTATCAGGGCGTTACGCTGGGCGCGCGGAATTTCCGCTACGACGACAAGGGACACCCGCTCAACATTCCCAGACATCCTGTGCTGGAAGACAACGTAACCGTTTATTCCAACACTTCCATTCTGGGAAATGTCCGTATCGGCCACGATACCATCATTGGGGGTAACGTGTGGCTTACGCACGATGTTCCGCCCCATTCCAGGATCCAGCAGGGGAGGGCCATCTATGTGCGCTCCTTTGAAGACGGGGCCGGGATTTAGTATATGGTTGTTTTTGTCGCAGATTTTCATTATCTTGCGGTGAATAAACCAATTTATTATGAAGCGGCTTTCCTTTTTCCTTTTAGCCTTGGCTTTCTGCCTGGCCGGCTGCCAGTCTGCTCCGGGGAACCTGCAGCTCAACGATCTGGAGTACTTTGAACGTCAGGGTGTGAACGTATTGGCGTTCAGCAACCCCTTCACGGGAGGTTTCAACGACGAAAAGAACTCCGGCATAGAGATTATCCATCACGGCGTGCGCACCGTTCAGGGGGGCGCTGTCCGTTTGAACGTTACGCCCGAGCAGTGGGACCTTGTGCCCAAAATGACCTCGCGTGAGGTGGACCGGGAGAAGGGGAGCATAGAAATCGGGCTCCGTTACGATGATTATGATTTCGATTCCCGCATTGTGGTTACCGCCCACGGGCCGGCGGTGGATATCGACGTGTATTTGGACAAACCCGTCCCCGATGCCCTGGCCGGAGAAGCCGGCTTCAACCTGGAATTCCTTCCTTCGCAATACTGGGGCAAGGCCTTCCTGATGGATGGCCGACCCAACAGGATTCCGCGCTATGCGGTGAGCGATACCCGTACGCGCCCGAACGAAGAGAAGGTGCGTCAGTTCAAGGGATACCGTACCTATGACGACCGTGGAACCGGCCGCTTTGTAGAACCGCTTCCGCTGGAGGAAGGGCACGAACTCATTCTGGCGCCGGATACGCCGGAACGGATGATCAAAGTTACTTCGGAAGACCTCTTGCGGCTGTATGACGGCCGTATGCTGGCCCAGAACGGCTGGATGGTGCTCCGTACGGTCCTTCCCGCCGGACAAACCGGTAAGGTGGTTTCCTGGACGGTAGAGCCGAATGCCGTGCCCGGCTGGATCCGGGAACCCAATATCGGCCTGTCGCAGGTGGGTTATGTGCCGGACCAGCCCAAGGTGGCCGTTATAGAACTGGATAAGAAGGACAAGGTAAAATCCACGGCGTCGCTGTGCAAGGTGGAGGAAGACGGCAGCGTGAAGGAAGTGTTTACCGGCAAGGTGCAGCTGTGGGGCGACTATTACAAGTACAACTACGCCAAGTT
This sequence comes from uncultured Bacteroidales bacterium, assembly GCA_946406355.1. Lineage (GTDB taxonomy): Bacteria > Bacteroidota > Bacteroidia > Bacteroidales > UBA932 > Cryptobacteroides. The sequence goes on from CAMJKI010000061.1 coordinate 1,410, forward strand.
CGACTTCTCTTCCGTGAAAGAATCCGGCGTGTACTTCATCCGCTACGGGAACTGGGACACCAACAATTTTATCATCGATCCGTCGGTCTATGACAAGATTACGGTAGCTACCAGCGATGTATGGATTCCCATCCACATGAACCACATGACGGTGAACGAAGCCTACCGCATCTGGCACGGGGAGCCGTTCAAGGAAGGCTATCTGCAGGCTCCGCCCAGCACGGATCACTTCGACCTGCACTGGCAGGGACCCACTACGGATACCAAGTACAAGGCGCTGGAGCTTATCCCGGGCCTGAATGTGGGCGGCTACTTCGACGCCGGTGACTTCGACATAGAAACGGGCTCCAACATCAGCGTGGTGCAGAATCTCATTTCCTACTGGGAGCAGTTCCACCCCATGCGGGACGAAACTTTCGTGAGTGAGGAACAGCGTTACGTGGACCTGCACAGGCCCGACGGAACGCCGGACATCATCCAGTATATCATTCACGGCGTCCTGAACCTGGTGGCCCAGGCCGAGCAGATCGGCCATATGTCGCAGACGCTTTCCAATTCGGTCCTGGACAATTATCACCACCTGGGAGATGCCGCCGCCATTACCGACGGCCTGCACTACGACCCTAAGCTGAAGCCCTACCAGAAGTCGGCCGACGGCAAGTCCAGCGGCACGCCGGACGATATGTGGGCCTTCACCAGCCGGGATCCCAACCGCGATTTGCAGGCCGCTACCGTGCTGGCCGCCGCCAGCCGCGTGCTCAAGGGCTATGACGACGACCTGGCCCGCCGGGCGCTCAAAGAGTCCAGGCGGCTGCAGGAGGAAGGGTCGGCCCTTATGGCAAAAGACACCACAAGTGCCCGGCGTGGCAGGTTCGGCACCGGCAATATTTCCGCTTCGCTGCAGCTCTATGTTTCCACCGGCGAGCAGCACTATCTGAATCAGTTTGAATCGCAGCTGTGGCCCATCCTGGAGCGCAACGCCATGTTCGCCATTAACGTGGCTCTGGATGCCATTCCGTATTTCGACGATTCCTACAAGGAGAAGCTCCGTCCTTACGTAGAGCAGTACCGGGAATATGTGGCCGGACTGGCCGACAACAATCCTTACGGCATTCCCATCGGTCTGGGTAACTGGGCCGGCGGCGGTCAGGTGACGGGCTTCGGCACCACCGTGTGCAATGCCTGCCGTTATTTCCCGGATATCATGCCCATGGAATATGCCTTCCTGGCCCCGGCCTGGCTCTTCGGCACGCACCCCTACCACAACAAGTCCTGGGTGGCCACCGTGGGTGCAACCCGTCCCAAAGACGTATTCTACGGAAATAACCGGGCCGATTTCTCCTTTATCCCCGGCAACATGGCCCCCGGCCTGCTCTTCCGCCAGCCGGACCATTTCGAGAACTTTGACGACTGGCCGTTCCTCTGGGGGCAGAACGAAGGCACCATCGCCGGCAACACCGGCTACCTCATCTTCGCCGCCACCTTCCAGCAATTGCTTGCAGGGAAGTAGCCTGTCTCTGTAGCCATCCCCTTCACCTCCGCCCCGACGTCGAGGCAAACGAAAAACGCCAAAAGTGTAGTTTTGAGTAGAGTTTACTATCATACCATTATGCGTGCTGTTAGATATCTCTTTCTGCCTTGTTTCGCTATTGCGTTACTCTTTACGGCCTGCCAGCAAAATATGGATGTGGGTCCGGACGATCCCGGCAATTCGGTTTTTCTGGACGACAATGACAAGATTGCATTCAATCTGAAGGATTTACCTGTTCTTCGCGACGACGTATCGGCCGGGACCGTTTCTATTCGTTTTTACGAGGATATGCCTTCCGTTCCCTACATTTCTGCAGCCGATTTCCAGGCCCTGATTCTGCCCGGAAGCACCATGACGGTTAGTGTGGAAGAAGGACAGTATCTGCTGAAGAACAAATACGCATCGGCTATAGTGAATACTGCGCAGGAAACCTTCTACACGGAAGACCTGATGCGTCTCACCAACCTGATGGAACAGGTTCAGCCGGGTGCGGACAATGTGTGTTACGACGGCGCCGCTTTTGTCCGCTATGCCTACCAGCTGCACACGAATCCCATTCCAATCACCTTGGATTACAAGGCCTATGGGATTGATTTCCGCGGAGACGGAGAAAACGTATTTCTTCCCTTCTGCACCCTGGCCGACTTGTACTCGGATCTGTATTTCCACTACGCTTTCTGTGACGGAAAGGAAGTGCAGGTTTACAGCCAGAACCGCGGAGGCAACAACGAAGCGCTGCTCAAGAACACCCGGCAGCCCGATATGATTGCATACACCTATTCCGAACTGTGTTTTGTCATGGACCATTTCTATGGCCGGCCGGGACGCTCCATTTTTGAACCTTACCTTAATGAGATTGGCTTGGATGGATTGTTGGAGTTAACGACCGAAGGAAAACAGATCAAAAAGCTGCTGAACTCGGACAGCATGACGGATTTTGCGGCAGGTATGGAGTTCCTGATGACGTATTTCTATGACGGCGGGCACACTATGACCTGGGTGGGGAACACTATTCTTCAGAACCCCAACTATACTTATTATCTGGACTATCCCACCGCGTTTGCTCTTTACGGACAAATCTATTTTTCGCCCTATTATGGAAAGGCTATCGGCTTAGTCGATATCCTTACTCCGCTTCGTGACTCACTGTTCCCCGAGGGCGGCACTTACCATAAGAAAGGAGATACCGCCATCTGCCATTTCGACAAATTCAGCGGTACCGACTACGCCGCCTGGCAGGCTTATTACGATGGCACCGGCCCCATGCCTACCCTGGCAACCAGCCCGAACGACCCGTTCACTATCTTCCTGGATGCCCTGAAGAAGGCCGATGAAGATCCGGACGTTAAGAATCTGGTGATTGACCTTACCAATAATACGGGAGGCTCCTCAGATGTGGTTGTGGCCATGACTTCTCTCATGTACGGAGACAGTTTCTTCCGTTGCATAAATACCCTCACGGGGGAAAAGCTGGTCTGGCACTTTGATGTGGACCGCAACCTGGACGGCAAGTTTGACGCGGACGACAAGCTGGTACACTACAATTTGAACTTCTGCGTTCTCACCAGCAAGTATTCTTTCTCCTGCGGCAATCTGTTCCCCGCGCTGTGCCAGGACGCCGGAGTGTTGATTACCGGCGAAACAAGCGGCGGAGGCAGCTGTGGCGTAGGTGCCTACCTTACTCCCGAAGGCATCTATTATCAACTGTCCTCTTATCGCGGCCGCCTGTCCGATAAAGGTTGGGGGAACATTGATGGGGGCATTATCCCTCAAGTATCCATCGCGTTCGGCCCCGATATCCCTTACAATTATCAGGGACAGATCGTCCCCTTCCCCGGCTACCAAACCTTCTACAACCTGGACAATCTTAGCAGCATAATAAACGGCTACTATTCCAACTAGTTACATCCGGTTTACTGTCAGAACAGCGTCGAGGCAAACGGTATAGGTGCAAAAAGTAGTTGGTTATACACCGCTGAACACAGGCATCCCTCCGGCTTCGCCTGCGGGACTGCCCTCCCAGTTGGCCGCCATTTAACGCTCCTCTCTATTGTTTCCCGCCCCCTACAGCGGACTGGCCTCTGCATCAGGAGAGCCGTGTTGACACAGAATCACCATTCTGTGCATTCTGTGCGTCAATACGGCTAAGTTTCTTGGCAAAAAGGGCGTTTTAGTCGCCGTATTGACATGAAATCGGCCTTCTGTGCATTATACGTGTCAACACGGCAAATCAACGGCACACTGAATGGGTAAGCTTCGACACCCTTTTATATTTACCTTATCACTCATTAGAAGAAACGATTTTCTTCTAATTTGCATAAAACTCAATAAATCAGTAAATTATAAAGGAATCACCAACCAGAAATGTCTATTATATCCGAAAAAAGCCGCGAAATTCGCGGCTTTTCGTGCACTCTTAGGGACTCGAACCCTAGACCCGCTGATTAAGAGTCAGCTGCTCTACCAGCTGAGCTAAGAGTGCTGGTATCTCTCTAACTTAGAAGACTCGCTTCTTAGTGACTCGTTCGGGGCTCGAACCCGAGACCCCAACATTAAAAGTGTTGTGCTCTACCTACTGAGCTAACGAGTCTTCCATTACCTCGTTTTCCGAAACGGGATTGCAAAGGTAGAAATAATTTTGGATAATCCCAAAAATATTTAAAGAATTTTAAGAGGAGAATTCCTTAATGTGCTGTTCCTGGGACAGGCGGCAAACCAGCAGCCGGTTTTTGGATTCTGCAACTATGTATCCCTCAAGCCCTTCCACAACAACGGTCTTTTCATCAGCCGTATGAACGAAACAGTCCTGGCAACCGAACAGACGCACGTCGCCGCCTACAACGCAGTTGCCGTCTTCGTCCGGCGTCAGGTGGGTTTTGATGGAACCCCAGCTGCCCAGGTCGCTCCAGGCCAGGTCTTCGGCTATAACATAAATGCGGGGACTCTTTTCCATGACGGCGTAGTCGATGGAGATTTTTTCGCATGTGGGGAACAGGCGCCTGAGCTCCGGCGTTTCGCGTTCCGTGAAGAAGGAAGGCGCCAGCTGGTCCATGATTTCGGCAATCTGCGGGGCGTAGGCCCGGAGTTCCGCCACGATGGTGGCTACGTTCCACACAAAAATGCCGGCATTCCAGAAATAATGGCCGTCTTCCAGATAGCCGAGGGCAGTATCCAGGTCCGGTTTCTCCTTGAATTCGCTTACCTTAACCAGCTGTCCGTGCAGGGCTTCTGCCGCATGGATGTAACCGTAGCCTGTCTCCGGTCGGGTGGGGGCGATGCCCACCGTAACAATGGCGTCCCGTTTCTCCGTGAACGTCAGGGCCTTTTGGATGGTATCGGCGAATTCCGCCGTTTTGAGCACCAGGGCATCGGCCGGGGTTACCACAATGTTGGCTTCCGGGTCTTTCTGCTGGATTTTCCAGGAGGCGTAGGCAATGCAGGGTGCTGTGTTGCGGCCTTCCGGTTCGGCCAGAATCTGGTCGGCCGGAATGGCGGGGAGCTGCTCCTTCACCAGGTTCACATAACGTTCTCCCGTTACCACCCAGAAGTGATCCGGTGCGCATACCGGGGCAAAGCGGTCTACCGTAAGCTGGATAAGGCTGCGGCCCACGCCCAGCACGTCTATAAACTGTTTAGGTACATCGGGCGTAGAAAGGGGCCACAAACGGCTGCCCACGCCGCCGGCCATGATTACTACATGTGTATTCATGTTACAATTTTACGCAAAAATCCCTGCAATTCAAATTATATTTTAGTAAATTTGCTAGTGCAACTGCAAACACTGACACAATAACCACTTAATACACTTACATTATGGCATCCATTACCGATTTCATTGCGCAGCAGGTTAATTCCGCTGCCGGCGGCCTGAGTATTCCCGCCAACTTGAAAGACCAGGTGTTAGGCGGCCTGGGAAACTCTATCCTGGGAAGCCTTACCCAAACCGTTGCCAAACCCGGTGGCGTAGATCTGGTAAAGGGCCTTCTCACCGGCAGCGCCGATGCCTCCAGCAGCCCCATCACCGCGCTGGCCGGCAACCTTTTCAAGAACAATGTCCTGTCTAAACTGGATTTGGGTAAACTGGCTCCTGTCCTGGCCGGTACAATCCCCGTAATCATGGGCAAACTGGGCGGCATCCTCAAAGATCAGGACGGTGACGGAGATGTGGACTTGAATGATATTATCCTCACGCTCAAGGGCGGCGGCAAGCAGCAGGCTTCCGGCGCACTGGGCGGCGGGCTGCTGGGAGCGGCCACCAGCATCCTGGGCGGTATCCTCGGCAGCAAAAAATAAAGAGCCGACATAAGCTGAAATTAGCCGGAGCAATCCGGCTATTTTCGTAGGCTACAGGTCGTAAGTCAAACCTATCGTGAGCATCTTGTTATTGGCCTTGAGCGGCGTGCTGGTGTAGGGGATGGTACCGCCGAAACCGTCGCAATAGGCCGCTGTCAGGCGGAATTTCTTGAAAGCCACATTAATGGCGGCCCCCCATACGGCACCATGTTCGCCGCTGCCGGCATTGGCTGTAACTCCCAGCCAATTCCAGGGATTCCAGGCCAGGACGCCCCTCGCTTCCCAGTAGTTCATGCCTTTCATACTCACATAGTTCCCCGTTGCGCCAAGGGCCAGAGCCCGGTAAAAGGGAAGCTGGTATTTGGCAGCCAGATTCACATTGAAAGGAATGGCTTCCAGCAGCGTTCTGTTATTGACGGATTTTAGCTTGAGGGAAGCCAGCAGGGCATCCAGCTCGTCCTGGAACTGATTCCCGATTTTCCCTTCCTGGATTTCCTCCATGGACAGGTTGTCCATACCGGTAAAAGTGGTAGTTCCCTGGGATTTGCCGGCATTGCCATAGTACCAGAAGATTCCGCCCAGGTCCACGATGGAGGCCGACAGAGTGAGGCCCTCCACGGGAGTGGCCACCACGCCCAAATCTACTGCCAGGCCTCCTCCGGAAGGCAGTCTCCAGCGATCTTTGCTGCTAAGGTTCAGGCTAAGATACCCGTCCTTGGTGGGGGTAATCTTATTCAGGCTGCTGGTAAGGTCCAGATCGGCTTCCAGCCGGGCCTCGTAGATACTCTCCGACAAAGTGAGGTCCAGGCGGGTTAAGCGATAGCTAAGCGCTTCCAGACCAACAAGGAGCTTGGCACGGGCGCCTACGGAGATATAGTCCGAAAGCTTCCGGGAATAACCGTAGGCCAGTTCTACAAAGGCTTTCTCTCCCAATGACAGGCCGCCAAGGTCGTAATGGCTTTCCCCGGTGCCCAGTTTGAGAATGGTAAATATCTCCTTGGGGAAGGATGCCGAATAGCTGGCACGGAATCCGGCCTCCAGGGTATGATAGGCTTTCTCTTTGCGCCAGCCGTAGGACACCAGGTTAAAACTGATGCTGTTGTTGAAATAGTTGTCGTCCTTCAGATTTCCCAGAAATTCCTGGGCCGATACGCTGGAATGGAGCCCTGTCACCAGTTCGTCTCCCCGGGGATACAGGAAGCTGGCCGCGCCAAAATTGTTCCGGTTCTGGTTTTCCCATTGACCCACACTCAGGAAACCGTCCTGATTCTGGAGGGCCGGATTATAACGGTATCCCAGCCGGTAGCCGTCCAGGAAAAAGGCCTGCTGGAAGGATTGTGAACGGGCCGATACTGCCAGAAGCAGGGCCGTCAGGAGTATAATAGTCTTTTTCATGGCCTTTTATTCTGCATTTTTAATGGGGATGGTTATACCTCCGCTCAGTTTGGCGGAAGCGTTCTTAACATACAGGCCCTGTTTTGTGGACAGTGCCACCACTCCCAGATCCGGCTGGGCGGCCAGGCTCAGGTTCAGGTGGACTTCCCTCAAATCCGGGATGGTCCCTTCCAGCGCTTCTATACCCACGTTCAGCTGGGTAGTGGAAGGATGCTCCAAAGAGCCGCCGGCAATAGTGAAGTCGGAGGCAATCACAATATTCTCGTCCACCACGGCCTCTTCATTCTCCGAGGCTTTGGGCTGGTAAACCACTATGTCGTTTATCTTTACCTGCAAGGGAAGGGTGTTTTCCAGTTCCAGGGAAAGCTGGCACTGTTTCAGTCCAAACTGGCCGATGGCCAGATTGACATCGCCCAGGGAAATATCTTCCAGCGGCAGAATAAACTCTTCTCCGATGGCCAGGCTGGCGGTATATTTATAGTCGAAAGAGAAAAGCAGGTTCCCGGTATTGTTGTAAATCCTGGATACGGGATTGGCCGGGAGCGATAAAGTGAGATTGGCCAGCTCCAGCGACATTACCGGCGAGGAAAGATGGTCCGGAAGGGTTTGGGAAGCCAGTTCCACCGTTTTGCTTTCTGGGAGTGAAAAGCTGTCCATACCGTCTATCGGCGCAGAAAAATCCGGGCTTTTATACATGGGGGAACAACTTCCCTGCACGCTCGCCCAGAGGGGATTGCTGGCGGTAATTTCCAAATGCTGGTTGGCCACTTTCAGGCCCAGGAAGCCCAGCATGTTGAATACTCCGCCGATGTAGGCCGACCGGTTGCCGGCATTCCAGCTGGTGGCAGTATCCGCATCGGGCAGTTGCTTTTCCAGTTCGTATACATTGATGGAAAAAATGTTTCCGGTATCTTCCAGGTACAGGGCACCGTCTTTTCCGGTTTTCAGATAATTGGCCAGAAGGGAACCTATTCCTTCAATCTGGCTGAGTTTGTCCATTATCAGGCCCAGGGTGAAGGGCCCCACGCTTCCAACGGGAACCGAAATCTCGTTCTCGAACAGGGTTAAATCCGTGTTGAAACCATCGGAAACGTCATATGCCTTTCGGGAGCAGGCCAGCGCCAGCGGAAGAAAGAGCAGCAAACAAAAGCGAAAGTGTTTCATGTGGTAAGTTATTTTGTCAAAGATAGTGATATTATGTGTATCTTTACCACTCAAACTGTTTTAAGATGAAAAAAATTTTGTTTCTGGCCGCAGCACTGCTTGCACTGGCATCCTGCGGCAACAAGTACCAGACCGTGAAGGGGGATCCCCTCCAGGCTAAAATCTACACCCTGGACAACGGCCTCAAAATTTACATGACCGTAAACAAGGACGAACCCCGCATCCAGACCTACATCGCGGTGCGTTCGGGCGGCAAGAACGACCCTGCCGACAACACCGGCCTGGCCCACTACCTGGAACACATGATGTTCAAGGGTTCGGAAATCTTCGGCACGCAGGATTACGAGGCCGAGAAGCCCATGTTGCAGGCCATCGATTCGCTGTTTGAAGTGTATCGTACCCTCACCGGTCCCGGCGAGCGAAATGCCCTGTATCACCAGATAGACTCCATCAGCTACGAGGCCTCCAAGATAGCCATCCCCAACGAGTACGACAAACTCATGTCCATCATCGGCTCGGAAGGCTCCAACGCCTATACCAGCGAGGACGTAACCTGCTACGTGGAGGAAATCCCGTCCAACCAGCTGGAAAACTGGGCGCGCATCCAGGCCGACCGCTTCATGAACTGCGTCTTCCGCGGTTTCCATACGGAGCTGGAGGCGGTGTATGAAGAGAAGAACATGGGCATGGCTTCCGGCAGCGAAAACGCCCTGGAAGCCCTGGATTCCATGCTTTTCCAAGGACATCCCTACGGTACCCAAACGGTCATCGGCACGCAGGACCACCTGAAGAATCCTTCGCTGAAGGCCATCCGCAAGCAGAAAGACACCTACTATGTGCCCAATAATGTGGCCATCTGTATGTCCGGCGACTTCAATCCGGACGAGGTGGTAAAGATTGTAAAGAAATACTTCGGCGAGTGGAAGGCCAATCCGGAACTGCCGGAGTGGAAGGTGGCCGATGCCACCCCGCTTACGAAACCTGCCGTACAGGATGTGTGGGGCAACGAATCCGACTTCGTGCTCATGGGCTGGCGCACCCCGGGTGCCCGTGCTCTGGACAGGGACGCTTCCGATATTGTGAGCTCCGTGCTGTATAACGGTCAGGCCGGTCTGGTAGATCTGGACGTTTTCCAGCAGCAGGCCGTTCTGGACGGCGGCATCTTCCCTTACGACCGCACCGACTACGGTATGATTATAGTGGAGGCGTACCCGAAGGAGGGCCAGAGCCTGGAGGAAGTGCGGGACATTTTCCTGGCCGAAATGGCCAAGCTCCGCGCCGGTGATTTCTCCGAAGAACTGGTAGAGGCCGCCAAGGCCAACTACAAGCTTTCCCAGATGCAGAGCCTTACCCGCAACCGCAGCCGGGCCGACAAGTTTGTGGATAGCTTTGTTAACGGAACCACTTGGGAATCAGAGGTAAAGAAGATGGACCGTATTGCTGCCCTCACCAAGGAGGACATTGTGAAATGGGCCAACGAATACCTGGGCGCCGACAACTACGCCATCGTATACAAGCACAACGGTGTTAATCCGAATGAGAAGAAGATTGAGGCCCCGAAGATTACCCCCATCGTTACCAACCGTGACAAGCAGAGCGCCTTCCTGCAGGAGATTGCCGCCAACGAACCGGCTCCCATCGAACCGGTGTTCGTAGACTTTAACAAAGACATGTCCATCCTTAGCTACAAGGGCCTGGAAGTGCTTTACAAGCACAACGACCAGAACGACATAGCCCAGCTGGGTATCCGCAGCGACATGGGTACCGACGCCAATCCTTACCTGGCCTTCGCCCCCAGCTATCTCAGCTACCTGGGTACGGCCGAAAAGAGCCAGGCCGACATTGCCATGGAGCTGTACGGACTGGCCTGCGACTACTATTTCCGCACCGCCGGCAACACCAGCCAGCTCATGGTAACCGGCCTGGGAGAGAATATCGGCCAGGCCCTGTCCATCGTTGAAGATCTCCTGGCCCATGCCCAGCCCGACGAGGAGGTGCTTTCGGAGATGAAGGCCGACCTCATCCGCAGCCGCCTGGACGCCAAGATGAACCAGCGTTCCTGCAACAGCGCCCTGCAGCGTTATGTTATGTACGGAGCCGACTATATTGCCCGTACCACTTTGGACAACAAGGCCCTGATGGCCGCCTCGTCCAATCAGTTGCTGGACGCCCTCCGCAGCCTCCTGGACAAGCAGTTTACCCTTCTTTATTACGGCCCGGCCTCCAAGGAAGAGGTTCTGGACCTGCTGGCCGCCAATCTTCCGGTCCGGGAGGGTCTGGAGCCGGTGGCCAAGAGCTATCCCCAGAAGCTGGTTACCCCGGACAAGCGTGTGGTCCTGGCTCCTTTCACCGCCCGCCAGTTCAATTACATGCAGTACTCCAACCGCGGCGAGCAGCTGGACCTCTCGCAGGATCCTTATATCGACCTCTTTAACGAGTACTACGGCGGAGGCATGAATGCCATCGTGTTCCAGGAGATGCGTGAATCCCGCGCCCTGGCCTACAGCGCTGGCGCCCGCCTCACCGGACCGTCCTACAAGGGCGATTCCTACGCTTTCCGCGCCACCATCGCCTCGCAGAACGACAAGCTGCGCAAAGCCGTGGAGGGATTCGAGGAAATCATTGAAGACCTGCCGCTTGCTCCCGAAAACCTGGAGATTGCCAAAACGTCCATTCTTGGCCGTCTGCGCACCCAGCGCACCATCGGCGCCGCCGTACTGCAGGAGTATCTGAATGCCCAGGAACTGGGCATCACCGAACCGCGCGACAAGCAGGTGTTCCAGAAAGTGGGTTCCCTCACCATGGGAGACCTCCTGGAAACCCACGCCCGCTGGATCAAGGACCGCACCTACTGGTACGCCATCCTGGGCGACCCGGCCGACCTGGACATGAACTTCCTCAAAACCCTGGGCCCTGTGCAGCAGGTTTCCCTGGAAGAGATTTTCGGATACTAGCCTGACGGAATAGTATTAGAAAGCAGATAAAGTATAAAGTTGCCGGGGGCATCGGCGTTTTTCCTGCCCCCGGCAACTTTATACTTTATCTACAATGATATCAGGATTCGGGCTTATACTCCAGGATATCGCCCGGCTGGCAGTCCAGTGCTTTGCAGATGGCCTCCATCGTACTGATACGGATGGCTTTGGCCTTGCCGCACTTCAGGATAGAAAGGTTGGCTGGGGTAATGCCGACTTTCTCGGCCAGCTCGCCGGAGGACATTTTCCGGCGGGCCAGCATTACATCTATGTTGGTGATGATCGGCATAAGCGCTTACTTTTCTTCTTCGGCGGGCTGATCTTCCGGCTGCGGCTTGCCCTTAAGGTAGGAAGGCAGCTCCATGCCGGCCATCTTGAAGAGCTCGTCCAGCGGGGGAACGCTCTTCATCATCCCGGAAATGAAATTGGAAGTGGCGGTTTTACCGTCGGTGCCGTTACCGGTGTCCCACACGGTTACCTTGTCGATATTGATGCCCTTTACGGCCTCTACCTGGGTCTTCACCAGTTCGGGCAGTTTGTCGGCAATCATCATCATAACGGCCTTCTGGGCATCGCCTTCGGCGGCGCCTACCAGGTTCTTGAAACCGTCGGCCTGCTTGGTGAGGATTTCCAGCATACCCTTTGCCTGGGCGTCCATCTTGGCGAAGAT
>CAMJKI010000062.1 GCA_946406355.1 uncultured Bacteroidales bacterium
TGGCATTTTATCGGCCATCTGCAGACCAACAAACTGAAGCTGGTGCTGCCGTACGTGACTATGGTTCAGTCGGTAGATTCCATGCACCTGCTGGAAGCCATAAACAACTGGTGCACAGCTAATAATCGTGCCATTGACATCCTCCTGGAGCTCCATCTGGGCGCCGAAGAAACCAAGTCCGGGTTTACAGAAGAGGAAATCCTTTCTATCGTTGATAATAGCTTTCGGAGCGAAGCGACTGCGCCTGCAGGCGCACAGCCGGCCCGTGTATTTGCCGAATGGCAAATACGGAAAGGGCTTCAGGCTGCGGGGGAGCTCGAGGGGGCTGCTCCCCTCGTTAGATTGAGGGGTCTCATGGGAATGGCGACTAATACGGAGGATATGGAAGTGGTTGAGAGAGATTTCATTAGGATTGAGAATCTCTTCAATAAGATTAAAGCCCTGGGGGGGCCGGGCTTCGATCAGTTGTCTATCGGGATGTCGGGGGACTGGCCGCTGGCAGTAAAGCACGGGGCTAGTATGGTGCGAATTGGCACCGATATCTTTGGGCCGCGGGAGTATTAGCTGTACCAGCCGGCTCCTATGCGGAAGAACCAGTTCCGGAGCAGGCGGAATGCATCCCACGCTTCTACATCGGCCATTGTGATTTCCCGGCAATTCTTTTCTTCTTCCAGGAAGGCGTTTCTGGCATCTTTTGCCACCTCTTCGTCGTATACCAGGGACGAGACTTCGTAGTTGAGGAAGAAGCTCAGGTTATCCACGTTGGAAGAGCCCAGGCAGGTGAGGTAGTCGTCGGAGACGTACATCTTGTTGTGCAGCATTTCGCCCGTCCATTCAAAGATGCGGATGCCGCTCTGAAGATAGCCCTTATAGAGGGTTTCTCCCATCCATTTCTGCATGAAAACGTCATTTTTGGCGGGGACCATCCAGCGGACGTCAACGCCCCTGAGGGCGGCTTCCTTCAACTTCTGGACGGTGGAAGGGGGCGGTGGCAGGTAAGGGCTCTGGAAGTAGAAGTAGTCTGTAGCCTGTTCCAGGGCCAGTTCAAAGGCGTCCCTAAGCGGAAGCTCCTCATCTACAGGCGTGTCCGGGACAATCTGTACCGTTTTTTCCGTGTAATAACGGACGTCCGGGGGAGGCGCCAGCCCGGCAATGGCGGGATTAACCGGCTTTAGGGAAACCGACGGGTCTTCCGGGGCTACCCGGTCCCAGTTTTCCTGGAACACCTGTAGGAGCTGCTTTACGGCAGGGCCGGTATAACTGACATCCAGGTCTTTCCAGTCGTAGAAATAGTAGTCGGCCAGGTTTCGTCCGCCGATGCAGGCAGTCTCTCCATCTACAATTACTATTTTCCTGTGGTCCCGGTGGAAGGTGAGCACATACGGAAAGATGTAGTCGGCAACGAAAACCGGGATGCGGAAAAACTGTACCTTCACACCGGCCTCCTGCAGCTGCCGGATTCTTTTCAGATCTGCCGTCCGGTTAGCCCCCTTGTCCAGGAGTATGCGCACGTCCAGTCCGGCACGGGCCTTTTCGGCCAGGATGTTGTAGATGACGGTACCGCTGGAATCTACCCGGTAACGGTACATGTCTATGTAGATGGACTGCTTGGCCAGTTTCAGCTGTTCCAGCATCCAGTTCAGCCGGTCCATCCTTTCCGGAATAACACCCACGCTGTTGCCTTGTGTGGGTTGCAAACCGGTGCTGGCGGCAACGGTGGCCGCCAGTTCGCGGTAGGCGGGACGAATCATCCCGAAAGCGGGATCTTCCGCTTCCGGGATAACTGTCTTGTGTAACGGTGCCCTGTATCCGCAGCCTGTTAAGCACAGAGCGGCGGACAGCATGCAAAGTGCAAGGCGGACACGGTTCATTTAGATGGCCAGCGTGAGCATCAGGGCGCCTACCAGGCCCAGAATGGCGTAGAATTCCGGGAGAGCGGCGTAAATGAGCGTGTTGGTTTGGACATCGTGCCCTTGCGAGATGCCCACGATACCGTTGGCGCAAACCTGCCCCTGACGGATGGCGGACAGCATGCACACCAGACCCACACCCAGGCCAACACCAAAGAGAATGGGACCGTTGGCGGCGAAGTCGAACTTATACACCAGCAGCCACATGAAGAAACCCACGAAACCGTAAATGCCTTGCGTGGCGGGCAGCGCAGACAGAATCAGGTAACTGCTGGATTTTTCCGGGGCGCGCTTAAGGGCACCCTCGGCGGCATTACCGGCGATGGTGGTGCCATAGGCACTGCCGATACCGGCCAGACTTAGCATGAGGCCGAGACCAAGATAACCTAAAATTTCGTTCATAATGATATTGTTTTTAAAAATTTATTTCTTCACGGGTCTGTAAGTGCGTCCCTTGCCGTCGTAGCCGGAATTTTTGAAGAACTCCAGGAAATTAAGACGGAGCGGATGAACAAAGGCGCCCAGGCAACACATGGCCAGGTTAAGGGCATGGCCGATAACCAGTATGATGGCAAAACTGATCCAGCCAAAGCCCAGGGAACCGTCGCCCAGGGTCATGGAGGCAATGTCGTTAAAGGCCTTGCCCAGCATGCCGCCGGCCAGTCCCAGCGCATACAGGCGCAGGTAGCTTAAAACATCGCCCAGCAGGCCGGTAACCGTGTTGTAGGTTTCCCAAAGGCCGGATCCTATGTTCTTGAGCGGGTTTCGCTTGATGTCATTGAACAGGAAAATGCCCAGCGCGGAAACAATACCCAGCACGATGACAATCCATTTGGTAACTTCCGGGGGAACCAGCTTGAGGATGGCCAGGGCGCCCACGATGACGCCACCCACAATGAGCAGGGTCCAGCCCCAGACGCTAAGCGAGCCCAGGAATCCTTTGTTGCGGGTGGCATACACGGTTTTTACCACCATGGCCAGGCAAAGGTGAATGATACCGATTATAAGTGCCAGAACCATCTGGGCCTCGAAGCCCGCTATGGTGCCGGTAATCATAATGGATTTTAGCCAGTCGGGAATCCAGGGAAGGGTGGAAATGTCCACGCCAAAGAAGGTGTGCATCACGATACCCACCACAAAGGTACCTACGCCCAGGATGGTTACAAGCGGGGCCATATCCTTGAAGCTGTCCACTTTCCTGAGCAGGATACCGGCTATGATGAGTAAAAGACCGTAGCCGGCGTCTCCCATGCACATGGCAAAGAAGAGCAGGAAGAAAACGGAAATGTAGGGGGTGGGATCGAATTCATTGTAGTCGGGCCGCCCGTACATGTCTGTAAGGGGTTCGAACTGACGGACGAACCAGTTGTTCTTAAGCTGGATGGGAGGATTGTCTTCTGCAACGGCTTCTTCCTTGAGATAGAGCACGCCAATACGCTCCAGTGCTTCAACAACTTCGGCATCCTTTTCCGTAGGGGCAAAACCCTGCAGGGTAACAATGGTGTTTTCTGCTGCCGGAACGGCGCTGACGCCGGCCAGATAACGGTCCAGCCTGGCGTATTCGGCCCTGTAGCTGTTTTCCAGTTCCGGAATGCGCTGCTGCAGCCCCAGGATTTCTCCTTCTAATCTGTGCAGGAAGATGGTCTTTTCCCGCAGGGCCGATTCGGCATGGCTAACATCGCCGGAAGGGGCGGGGACTTCTCCGGGCAGCGCATCTTCTCCCGCCACCACAAAGTAAACGCCGTCTTTTCCGCGGTTGATGACGGAGAGAGCGTACTCCTGCGCCCATTCTTCCTTGAAGAGTTTGGTGCCCACCTTATGGAAATGCAGGGGAACGCCGGCATCGGCCAGCTGGCTCACTATTTCCTGGTCGAAGGAGCCCCAGATCTTTTTGTCGGCTATTTCTTTTTCCAGGTTCTTGATCTGATTCTGCGTTTCCGTATAGAGCATGAGGGTGCCGCCGGCGAGCCGTACCAGATCGTCTTCCTGGTAAAAAGTGGGTTCTGTCCCTTCCGGGATTCTCACCTTGCGGAGACCCTGGATGAGGCCGTTGAGCAGTTCCATTTCGGCCGATATCTCCTGCGATTGCCCGTCCCCCGGCTTGATGCTGCGGGTGATGTCCATCAGGCCCAGTTCCTGCAGCTGTTCCAGCAGCTCTTCCTGCTGCCCGTTCAGGAGCACAAAGGAATATTTGGTCATGGGAGCAATCATAGCTGGGAGGCCTCCTCTTCCTCTGCGTGGCGTTTTTTCACAATTTTGGAAGAAGCCTTGGACAGGTTCTCCTCGTCTTCCATATAGCGTTTGATCTTGCGGATGGCTTCCTGGTAACCGGGAATTTGCACTTTCTCGTACAGGTTCACCTTCTGGGTGGTTTTCCGGCGGTTGTAATCCAGGATGCGGGCCTTTTCCTTATAGACCTCGCTCTCGATGCCCAGGCGGCTCAGCTCCTTGAGGATGGACACCCCGTCGGCATACCAGGCGGGTTTCACGAAGGCGTTGAAGGGCTTGATTTCGTAATGGATATCTCCCAGGGCGGGCGTTTTCACGCCGGCAACCTTCTTGGTGTACAGGTCCACGTCCGTAATGGCTATGAGGCCCGGCTCGAATTCGTTCCAGAGGGCTGCCAGGTAGTCGTAGCGCTTCAGGGCTTCGTCCAACTCTTCAATAAGGCGGTCGCTGTCCGTTTTGGCCTTGCGGACCTCCAGGCGCAGGGCGCTTTCCTTGTTCTGAAGGGTAGGAAGCGCCCGCTGCCGCACTTTGAGCTGCTTGCCCAGTTCCGTCAGCGATGTCTTGTTGTATTGGAATTTAATTGCCATTAGGCTTTCCAGTATTTGTCAATTAATGCCTGCTTGATACCCGTTTCGGCGGGGGAGAAGTACTTGGAGAACAGTTTCCAGGCCGTGTCCAGCATTTCCGTGATGGAAATGTTTACGTCAATGGCCAGCAGCTCCCGCGCATAGTCTTTGGCATAGGCCAGGCAGCGATGGTCGTAGTCGGAAAGGTCGAAGCCGTTCTCCAGCTTGGTTTTGGCGTTTTGGGCATCGGCGTACAGACGTACGGAGGCGTTCATGACCTGGGAATGGTCTTCGCGTGTTTTCTTGTTCTGTACCAGCTGCTTCAGTCGGGAAAGGGAGCGGAACGGGTCGATGATAACCTTGCCTGTGTCCGTGTCGGCTTTCAGGTACAGCTGGCCTTCGGTGATGTAACCGGTGTTGTCCGGGATGGCATGCGTGATGTCACCGTCGTTCAGTGTGGTGACGGCGATAATGGTGATGGAGCCCTCTGTGGGCAGCTGTACGGCTTTTTCGTAGATTTTGGCCAGGTCCGAATACAGCGAACCCGGCATGGAATCCTTGGACGGAATCTGGTCCATACGGTTGCTCACGATGGAAAGGGCGTCGGCATACAGCGTCATGTCTGTAAGCAGCACCAACACTTTCTCGTTCTTGTCCACGGCAAAGTATTCGGCCGCCGTGAGGGCCATATCGGGCACCAGGAGGCGCTCCACCGGGGGATTCTCCGTGGTGTTGATGAAGCAGATGATCTTGTCCAGGGCGCCGGCGGCCTCGAAACGACCGCGGAAGTACAGGTAATCGTCGTTGGACAGGCCCATGCCGCCCAGGATAATCTTGTCCACGTCGGCACGGATGGCTACGTCGGCCATCACCTGGTTGTAGGGCTGGTCCGGGTCGGCAAAGAAGGGGATTTTCTGGCCGGACACCAGCGTGTTGTTAAGGTCGATGCCCGCGATGCCCGTGGGAATGAGCTGCGAAGGCTGGCGGCGCTTGTAGGGATTTACCGAAGGACCGCCGATCTGGCGCGTTTCGCCGTCGATTTCCGGACCACCGTCGATGGGATGTCCGTAGGCGTTAAAGAAGCGCCCGGAAAGCTGTTCCGAAACCTTGAGGGTAGGGGGTTCTCCCAGGAAAGTGACCTCTGCGTCGGTGGGAATGCCCTCTGTTCCGGAGAAAATCTGCAGGGTTACCAGATCGCCCTTGGTGCGGACTACCTGGGCCAGTTTTCCGCCTACAACGGCCAGCTCATCGTTGGAAACGCCCTGGGCATGGAGGCTCACGGTAGCCTTGGTGATGCCTTCCAGCCGGGTGTAGATTCTTTGGTATGCTTTTGTTGCCATAATCTAAGCAATCATTTTCTTAACGGTTTCGTTGTAGGCCCAGAACTGCTCGCTCTCATATACGGAGTAGTTCATCTGGCGGAGTTCGTTGATGAGGTTCTTGAAGAATTCGCGACACTTCTCGAAATCTTCAAACTCGTAGTCTTTCTGGCACACCTTGAGCACCAGGTCCAGCATAAAGCGCTGCCGTTCCATGGGGCAGAGCGAATCTACCGGATCGAAGCCATCCTGCTGCAGGATGATGAAATCTACCAGTTCGCTCTTCCAGAAGTTTACGTGGTAACTCATGGGAACGCCGTCGTCGCCCAGGATATTGATTTGTTCGGCGGCTTCCTTGCCGCGGCGGATAAGGTTCTTGGCCGTGAGCACCTTCTCTACCCATCCTTCCTCTACGGTTTCGTTCAGATAGGCCACAATTTCCGGATAGTCCAGGTACTTGGAGTAGGATTCCAGCGGACCCACTGCGGGGTAACGCTTCTGGTCGGCCCGGCCCTGTTCCAGGGCGTAGAAGCAGCGGGCGGCCTTTTTAGTAGATTCCGTGACGGGTTCCTTGAGGTTACCGCCTGCGGGGGATACCGTGCCGATGAAGGTGACGGCGCCGCGTTCCCCGTTGTTCAGGATTACCATGCCCGCACGGGCGTAGAAGTTGGAAATAATGGCCGACAGGTCCACAGGGAAGGCGTCGGCACCCGGGAGCTCTTCCATACGGTTACTCATCTCACGGAGAGCCTGGGCCCAGCGGGAGGTGGAATCGGCCAGCAGCAGGCACTTGAGGCCCATGGCCCTGTAGTACTCGCAGATGGTCATGGCGGTATAGACGGAAGCCTCACGGGCAGCTACGGGCATGTTGGAAGTGTTGCAGATGATGGTGGTGCGTTCCATCAGGTGGCGTCCGGTGTGCGGGTCTATGAGCTCCGGAAATTCGGTGAAGATTTCCACAACCTCGTTGGCACGCTCGCCGCAGGCCGCCATCACAATTACGTCGGCGTCGCCCTGCTTGGCGATGGCGTGCTGAAGCACGGTTTTTCCGCAGCCGAAGGGGCCGGGGATAAAGCCGGTGCCGCCTTCTGCGATGGGATTCATGGTATCTATCACGCGCACGCCGGTTTCCATGATGCGGTCCGGGCGGGGTTTTTCACGATAGCCCTTGATGGCCATTTTTACCGGCCACTTCTGTACCATGGTTACGGGTACTTCCTCGCCGGCTTCGTTCACCAGCACGGCAATGACGGTATCCACGTTATAGGAACCGGCCTCTTTCACGGATTTAACGGTGTAGGAGCCCTGGAAGGAGAACGGAACCATGATTTTATGGGGCAGCCAGCCTTCCTTCACCTCTCCCAGCCAGTCGGCGGCCACTACGGTATCGCCGGGCTTGGCCAGGGGAGTGAAGTCCCACAGTTTTTCCCGGTTGATGGGTTCTGTGTATTCTCCCCGGCGCAGGAAGACGCCTTCCATGGTGGTGAGGTCGTTCTGCAGGCCGTCGTACACGCTGGAAAGCAGGCCGGGGCCCAGGGTGGCTTCCAGCATGCGGCCTTCGAATTCGGCGGTGTTCCCGTTCTTGAGGCCGCGGGTGCTTTCAAACACCTGTACGGAGGCGTACTTGCCATTCACCTTGATGACCTCTGCCATCATCTTTACGCCTTGCGACTCGATGTAGCAGATTTCGTTCTCCGAAACCGGCCCGTCCACCTGCACGGTGACCAGGTTGGAAACGATACCGGTAACGATCCCTTTAGTTTTCATATAGTTATTCTTTATAATTTACTCCTTTGAACGTGCCGCGGACCTCGTTAACCAGTTTACGGAACAGTTCGCGTCCGTTTTCTTCGTCCAGGGCCAGCCAGCGGTCTACAATGTGCAGTTTGGCCACATAGCCCAGCACGGCGGTTAGGTCGAAGTAATGGAACATGGTAAGGCTGTCTATCTTTTCCCATACAATGTCGTCCAGCCCTTTCTCCCGCTTTAGCAGATCCTGGCCCTCCAGGACGGCCTGCACCTGGGACGCCTCTTCAAATACGCCCGCGTGAAAACGGTAGCCGTCAATATCCAGGTTATGGTCTTCTTCCTTTCCTTCTCCGGTGAGGATGTCGGTCCCCGCTTCCCGGCCCAGTTCGCGGTTGAGGTACCGTACCTTGGCATTGCGAAGGTTAAGGTCGAAGCGGAAATACTCCCGCAGGAAGTTATCCTTCATGGAGAGCGCGGCGGCATAAAAGTCGGCATCCAGCATTTTGGGGTTGAATCCGTTCAGCAGGATCCGCAGGGCCTCCTGGTCTTTCTTGGAGAGGTCCCTGGTAATCTCCGCGAGCACATCGGCGAACCCTTTTCCTCCGTCATACTTGTAGTCGGCCGTGAGGAAGGGAAGGCTGGAGATGATATACTCGTAATTGCTCATAAGTTATCCGAAAAGGATTTTCTTGGTAGCGGGACGGAGGTATTCGCCGATAAGTTCCCGGAAGCTGTCGTCCGTGAAGCTGATGAAGTAACTCCCGTCTTTGGGGCCAATCTTGAAGCCGCCGCCGATTTTCTTGGAGAAGGAGGCTTCTACGCCCTTGCCGACGGTTTTGGCCAGTTCTCCCTTCACGAAGGGTTCCAGATTCTTCTGCAGCTTTTCCGGCAGCACCAGGGCCAGGTCGGCGCTTTCCTGGGCGCTGAAACGCTGGGCCACGGCGGTGATGATTTCCTTGAGGAAGGCTTCGCCGGACAGCGCCTCTTTCACGGGAATGTCCACGGCCTTTGCCACGATGAGCTTCTCGATGTTTTCCCGGGTAGCCTGCAGGGCCTGGGTGGCGGCCATCTTCACGTCCCCTTCCATCTTTACCTTATAGTCCTCGGCTTCCTTGCGGGCCTTTTCCAGGATGGCTTGGGCCTCTTCCTGTGCTTGCTTCTCTATCTGGGCAGCCTGGGCACGCGCCTGGGCCAGAAGGGCTTCGCCCTCTTCCTTTCCTTTAGACAGTCCCTCGTTGTAGAGTTTCTGGGTGAGTTCCTGGAGTTTATCCATATTAAATAGTTATTGTATTATGTTGTCTATTTGCAAATATACAAATAATACTTAACAACTGAAATAACGGGTGTAACAGAAAATTGCTCTCAATTATCCTTTGGAAAAAAGTGAGGATATGGAGCCCGAAGGACGATAGAAAGTCCCACTTCCGAAGTAAGGCCCTAGAACAGATAGATACTGTGCATACCTATCGTAAAATCACTCAGTTGCGGATCCAGGGCCTTGCCGAAATCGATTCCCAGGATGAAGTTGGTATTGATGTGCAGCTTGCCGCCGATGCCGGCGCTCACTATGAGGGGACGCCGGATATCCTGATACAGGCCCGGCAACTCTTTCTGCTCCTCCAGCCGGTAGCTTCGCGTAACAACCGCCAGATCGGCGAATGGCATCAGGACCAGCGCTACATGCTGTTTCAGCACGTCGAAGTTTACCAGCGTGGCCCGGAGTTCAATATTGCTCCAGGCGATGCCGGGGGCCAGGATGCGGTTGTACTTGTAGCCGCGGATGGTGTATCGGCTTCCCAGGCCCTCGTATTCCTCGTATTGATAGAGGAGGGTGGAGATTTCCGGGAGATTGTAGTATGGCATTTCTCCCAGGAACTGGTGCTGGATGCCCAGGTGATAGGCGAAGGTGAGCCGATTGAAAACCAGGGGCACGAAGTGCCGGAAATGCCCCACCAGCTGCGCATAGTGGTATTTCCCGTGAGAAAGGTCCAGGTTCCCGTTTACGTAAAGCTCTCCGTATAGGCCCTTCCTTGGGAACAGTTCCACGTCGCGGCTGTCGTAAGTGAAACCGCCCTTCAGCTCCAGCGAGGTTCCGCCCCGGGCCTCGTCGGCGCGGATTAAGCCGGTGTTCCGGTAGGCCAGCCACAGGCTGTTGCCGGAGTCGTAGTTCTTGAGGCTGTAGTCCTGCAGGCGGATGTGCCGCAGCACCAGGCCGCCCATCCAGTTAATCTGCCTGGTACCCACCCGCTGAATAACGGCGGCCGCCCGTATAACCTGCTTGTGATTGGAGTAATACGCGGTGCGGGTCCCTTTGTTCCGCTCCAGCTCCGGGTAGAAAGGCGAAGCGATGCCGTTGAATCCGTAGAAGTTGTTGTCGCTTACGTCGCGATAGGTGATGGATGCGGTAACCCGTGTTCCGGGAATGAGGCTCTTGGAGTCGAACATGCCGTGGATGTACCACGACCCCTTCGTGGCCCAGGCCGCGGACACGGCAATGTGGTGGTGGAAGTTGGGATAAACGGTTCCGTCACCGTAATAAAAGAAGTCGCAGAATGCGCCCAGTTTAAGTCCCAGGTCGGAATTGTAACTGAAATCCGGCATGGGAGTGAATACCCAGCCCTTTTTAGGGGCAGGAACTTCCTGCCCCGGCAGCGTGGCGGACACCAGCAGGGCCGCAACGCACGTAAAGAGCTGTTTCATGCTATCCCAGGAATCCCAGGAGGATACCGGCAGCCACTGCAGAGCCGATTACGCCGGCCACGTTGGGGGCCATGGCGTGGGTGAGCAGGTGATTGGACGGATCGCATTCCAGACCTACGCCCTCGGATACACGGGCGGCGTCCGGAACGGCGCTCACGCCGGCATTGCCGATGAGCGGGTTAATCTTCTTGCCTTCCGGCAGGAACAGGTTCATGAATTTCACGAAGCCGACGCCGAAGGTGGTGGCAATCACGAAGGAGGCCAGGCCCAGTCCGAAGATGAGCACGCTGCGTCCTGTGAGGAACACATCGGCCTGGGTGGAGGCGCCCACGGTGAGGCCGATGAGGGTGGTTACGATGTCGATGAGCGGACCACCGGCCGTGGTGGCCAGACGTTTGGTTACGCCGCTCTCCTTCAGGAGGTTACCGAAGAACAGCATACCCAGCAGCGGCAGGCCGGAAGGCACGATGAACGCCGTGCAGATGAAGCCCACGATGGGGAAGATGATCTTCTCCCGCTGGCTTACCACGCGGGGTTTGTTCATGCGGATGAGCCGCTCCTTCTTGGTGGTGAGGAGCAGCATGATGGGCTTCTGGATCACCGGCACCAGGGCCATATAGGAATAGGCCGAAACCGCAATGGCACCCATCAGTTCCGGCGCCAGCTTGGAGCTGAGGAAGATGGCCGTAGGACCGTCGGCACCGCCGATGATACCGATGGCACCGGCCTCATTGGGGGCGAATCCCAATGCCAAAGCCAGCAGATACGCGCCAAAAATACCCATTTGCGCCGCGGCACCAATCAGGATGAGCCGGGGTTGGGAAATGAGGGCGCTGAAGTCCGTCATGGCACCGATGCCCAGGAAGATGAGCGGCGGATACCAGCCGTTGCGCACACCGTGGTACAGGATGTTGAGCACCGAGTTTTCCTCGTAGATGCCAATCCGGAGGCCCGCACCCGTCACAGGGTCGAAGAAAAGCGGAATGTTGCCCACAATCATGCCGAAGCCGATGGGCACCAGCAGCAGGGGCTCCCACTTCTTCACAATGCCTAATGTGATGAATATCAGGCCTATGAGAATCATCACCAAGTGCTGCCAGGTACAATTGGCAAAACCCGTGAACTGCCAGAACTGCTGCAGGCTGTCAAGTACGGTATCCATTAGCCGATAGTTACAATGTCTGCGCCTTCCAGTACGGAATCACCCTTGCGCGTATGGATGGCGGTAACGGTGCCGTCGGCCTCCGCAAGAATGTCGTTTTCCATTTTCATGGCCTCAATCACAGCCACTTTCTGGCCGCGCTTTACAGCCTGGCCTTCCTTCACGTCAACGGAGATGATAATGCCCGGGAGGGGACTCTTGATGGTAACGCCCGCGCCTTTCGCCGCGGAGGCGGAGGGGGCTGCCCCCGCCGTTGCGGAAGGGGCTGCCCCTGCCGTAGCATCGGCTATATTTTTTGCGGAGGCAGGGGCATTCCCTGCAGCATTCATGGGAGCATTCACTGGAGCGTTCTCCAACTCCACCTGATAGTCGGCGCCATTCACGTTCACGGAAAGCATCTTGCCCTCGGCTTCGCCGATGGTCACCTGGTATTCTTTCCCGTTGATTTTGAATTT
>CAMJKI010000063.1 GCA_946406355.1 uncultured Bacteroidales bacterium
GCGTGGGCACCGGCATGGAGAACCACGGCAAATACGGCCAGTTCATCTATACCCATGTGGGTGATGCGCTGTATGTGAACCTCTTCGTCAGTTCCGAACTGAACTGGCGCGAGAAAGGCGTCACCCTGCGGCAGGAAACCGCTTTCCCCTACGGCGAAAGCAGCCGCATCACCGTTACCGGCGGCAAGGGACAGTTCCCGCTGCTGGTCCGCTATCCGGGCTGGGTGAAACCCGGCGCCTTCTCCGTAAAGGTGAACGGCCAGCCCGTCAGTATCATCAGCGGCCCTTCGTCCTATGTCACCATCGACCGCAAGTGGAAGAAGGGTGATGTGATAGAACTGTCCTTCCCCATGCACAACAGCGTGGAATACCTGCCGAACGTGCCGCAGTACATCGCCCTGATGCACGGTCCCATCCTGCTGGGCATGAAGACGGGCACGGAAGACCTGGCCCACCTGATTGCCGATGACAGCCGGTTCGGCCAGTACGCCAGCGGCAAGAAACTGCCCATCAACGAGGCGCCCATCCTCATCAACGACGATATCGAATCCATCGCCGGCCAGTTGCAGCCGGTGGCGGGCAAACCCCTGCACTTCACCCTAGGCACCCAGATGGAAAACGGCATCCACAACGAGTTGCAGCCCTTCTTCGAAATCCACGACAGCCGCTATATGATCTATTGGCTGGCCCTCTCGGAAGAAAGTTACAAGGGTTATCTGGACGGCCTGGCCAGGGCCGAGCAGGAACGCCAGGAACTGGAAGCCCGCACCGTGGACAAAGTGCAGCCCGGCGAGCAGCAGCCCGAAACCGACCACAAGATGGAAACCGACCGTTCGGAGACGGGCAACAACAACGACGTTTTCTATCGCGATGCCCGCGACGGCCACTATTTCAGTTACCTGATGCAGACCGGCGGCCAGACCGACCTCTCGCTCCGCCTGCAGTTCTGGGGTGTGGGCGAATGGAAAACCCACGAGTTTGACATCTTCGTCGACGATCAGTTGCTCACCTCTGTGAACAACACCGGCAAGTACCGCATTTCCGAATTCAAGTACGAAACCTTCCCCATCCCGGCCGCCATGCTGCAAGGCAAGACGCAGGTTCGCGTAAAGTTCGTGGCCAAACCCGGCAAGCAGGTGGGAGAAATTTACGGCGTTCGGCTAGTAACCCAATAAAAGATGAGAGGTCCGTGCTTCCCAGCAAGGACCTCTCGCAATTCTAACCTAAAACTTAACCTATGAAAAAACTATTCGACATATTTTCATGCGAATTCTGTGCCAAAACTAATCGGCATCCGTAGTTTTTTCATCAATTTTGTTCATTTCTTCGTCCGGACGGATGGAATAGATGACAACGGCCGTAACGGGGCGGTCATAACGGTCCGCGGGAGTGGCGGCAATCTTGTCGATGACGTTGAACCCGGCCACGGTTTCCCCGAATACCGTGTACTCGCCGTCCAGGTGCAGGCAGTTGTCCGGATTCTGCACCAGATAGAACTGGGAGCCGGACGATTCCTTGTACGGATTGGCCAGGTCTCCCCTTCTGGCGGCAGCCAGTGCGCCTTTCTTATGCCGATGAAGAGGGTTCCCGTCGGCATCCCGCATTTCGGCCGGAAGCGTATAGCCCGGTCCGCCCTGGCCCCAGGTTTCAATTTTGAGGGTGTCCCGGGTGAGCGGATCCCCACCCTGGATCATGAAGCCGTCTATTACACGGTGGAACAGGAGGTTGTCGAAGTAGCCGTTTAGGGCCAGTTTCTCGAAGTTGTCCCGGTGGCGGGGCGTGTCCTTGAACAGGCGCACCTTGATGGTACCCATGCTGGTGTTAATGTCGAACACCGGTTCCTCCGGCAACTCCTTCAGTTTCTTTTGCAGGCTGGCTTCGGCACTCAATACCGGCTGCACCACCGTCAGGGAATCCTGCGATTCCATTTCTTCACCGTCTCCATCGACTTTGTTCCGGTTTTTGCACCCGCCCAGAAGGACGGTCAGTGCCAGCACGCAATATACAAACTTCTTCATGCTATATTCGATTCTTTCTGCAAAAATAACTATTTTTGCGGTGAATATGGCAAATCCGTTGAAACAATTGGCGGGAGAAACCGCCATCTATGGCTTCAGTTCCATCCTTGCCAGGGTACTGAACTTCATGTTTGTCCCCATCTACACCCGTATGCTTACGCAGGTGCAGTATGGCGTGGTTACGGAGTTCATGGCCTACATTGCCATCCTGCAGGTGGTGCTGGTGCTGGGGTTGGAAACCGGCTGTTTCCGCTTTGCCAACAAAGAGGGGGAAGATCCGCGCAAGGTGTACTCCGGCGCGCTGCTGGCGGTCACCGGCCTCAACCTGGCCTTCCTGGCCTGCATGGTGGCCTTCTCGGATTCCATATCGGCCGCTTTGGGGTATGAAGGATACCGGAGCCTTATCATTTACGTGGCGGCCATCCTTTTCTGCGACAGCGTTACCGCCATCCTCTTTGCCAAACTGCGGCAAGAGCACAAGGCCGTAAAGTTTGCCGTATTCAAAACCATTAAAATTCTCACGGAGACCGGAGCCAACCTGGTGCTGTTCTTCGTGTATCCCGCCCAGCCGGACTTTACCTATCCCATTTTCGCCATCCTGGTAAGTTGTGTGGTGTGCCTGGCCCTCTTTATTCCGGACATCCTGCACCTGAGGCTCACCTGGGACGGTGCAGTGGTGCGGCGCATGCTGGCCTATTCGCTGCCGCTCATGGTGGCGGCGCTGCCGGGGGTGGCCAACGACTTCCTGGACCGGGTGCTGTTCCGTTACTTCGACACATCGGCCGAGGCCTGGCGGGCCTCCCTGGGCGTTTATCAGGCGGCGGTGAAGCTGGCGGTAATCATGAACCTCTTCATCCAGATGTTCCGCTACGCTGCCGAACCCTTCTTCTTCCAGCGCGCCAAGGACAAAGGCTCCAAGGAGCTGTACGCCGTGGTAATGGATTATTTCACAGCCTTCTGCGGTTTGGTGTTTCTGGCCGTTGTGGGGTATATCGACATCATTTCCCTCTTCCTGGGAAAGGACTTCCGGGTGGGTATCGGCGTGGTGCCCATCATGCTGCTCAGCTACATGCTGCTGGGCATGCTGTTCAATGTATCCATGTGGTACAAACTGTCCGGAAAAACCAATATAGCTATTTGGATAACGTTGGCGGGACTGCTGGTTACAACGGTAGTGAACGTGGTGTTCATGCCGCGCTTCTCCTACTGGGCATCGGCCTTCGGTCACCTTGCCAGCTATCTTACCATGTTTATTATCAGCGCTATCCTGGGCGCCAAATACTATCCCATCCCTTATAACTGGAAGCGCATCGGCGCCATTTTCCTCCTGCTGGGCGGGGGTTATTTCCTTATTTGGTGGATGTCGGGCCTGTTCAACGGCGAAGGCGTCCGTTGGGCCTACATGGCCCTGAATACCGGGGTAATCGCAGCCTATGCCGCCCTGTGCTGGTGGGGCCTTTTACGCAAGAAATCTTAGATTATGGAGATAAAGATGAATCATCAGGAAGTTCCGGTGCTTCTACTCACCGGCTATCTGGGCAGCGGAAAAACCACCCTGCTCAACCGCATCCTGGCCAACAAGAAAGGTATCAAGTTCGCCGTGATCGTGAACGATATCGGCGAGGTAAACATTGATGCCGATCTTATTGAAAAGGGCGGCGTAGTGGGCCAGACGGACGCTTCGCTGGTTGCCCTGCAGAACGGCTGCATCTGCTGCACGCTCAAGATGGACCTGGTGGCGCAGCTGTCGGAGATTATTGCTACCCGCAAGTTCGATTATATTGTAATAGAGGCCAGCGGTATCTGCGAGCCGGCGCCTATTGCCCAGACCATCAGCACCATGCCCATGCTGGGGCCGCAGTACATCCAGGACGGCCTGCCGTATGTAGACTGCATCGCCACCGTGGTGGATGCCCTTCGCATGAAGGACGAATTCGCCAGCGGAAAGGCCCTGGAAAAGGACGATATCGGCGAGGAAGACCTGGAGCGCCTGGTCATTGAGCAGATTGAATTCTGCAACATAGTGCTGCTGAATAAAGCGGCCGATGTAACCCCCAGCGAGCTGGGTACCCTGAAAGGCATTGTGAAAAGCATCAACCCCGGCGCCAAAGTGCTGGAGTGCAACTATGGCGATGTAGATTTGGACGAACTCATCTACACCGGCATGTTCAACTTTGACGAAGTGGCCACATCGGCCGCCTGGATTGCCGCCATCGAGGGTGAGGACGAGGAAGAAGAGGCCGAAGGAGAGGCGCTGGAGTACGGAATTGATACTTACGTTTATACCCGCCGTCCAGCCCTGGACCTGAACAAGTTTGACCATCTGGTGGCCCGTCGCTGGCCGGCCAATATCATCCGCGCCAAGGGCCTGTGCTACTTCTCCGACAACCCCGACAAATGCTATCTTTTTGAGCAGGCGGGGCAGCAGAAGTCCCTCAAGGACTGCGGCCTGTGGTTCGCCACCATGCCGGAAGACGAGTTGCAGGAAATGATGGAGCGGGACCGCAAGCTCCGCGCCGACTGGGACCCCGAATACGGGGACCGTATGCAGAAAATTGTGTTCATCGGCCAGCACCTGGACAAACCCGGGTTGGAGAAGCTGATGGACGAATGTATAGCCGATTAATGTGAAGAAGGTTTTATTAACCCTTACCGCCTTTGTGGCCTGGATGCCTTTCCTGGCAGCCCAGGATGCCCTTCCTTTTACTCGAATTGACCGGAATCCGGTAACATCGGCCTTTGCCGGAGCTGGCGCGGCCAGTAACGGTACGGCCGCCTACAGCGCTTTTGGCGGTGCCGCCATGCTGCCGTTCTATAACGGAACCCTGGACGCCGCCGTGTCTTACCAGCGCTGGTCGCCGGCCCTTTCGCTTTCCAATAATGTCAGCGTGGGTGCGGCCTACAAAATTACGCCCCGGGTGGGCCTTTCGCTGGGTTATACCCTGGAAAACGGGGCTTCGTACGACGTTTATGAAGGCCCCGGAGCCCCTTCCGGAAAGTTCTATCCCAAGAATCACGTGATTGCCTTAGGGTTTGGCGCGGGTATTACGGACTTTGTCAGCGTGGGCCTGAACGTGCGCTATGCTCGGGAAATACCGGCCCCGGGAGCCATGCATGACGGTTTTAATGCCGACCTGTTTGCCGGCTTCCAGCTGAACGAGGGCCTGCGCCTGACGGCCGGCGTGTCCACCCTGGGCACCCTGGTAGAGAAAACCTGGAAACAGCCCGCATCCCTGAAAGTCGCTGTGGACTGGGCGCCCCTGATGACCGGCAACCATGTGCTGGATATCATGGCCGATGCCGATTATTACTTCTCCGGCAGCTTCTCCGCCGCAGCGGGTCTCCAGTATACCTGGAAGCAGTTGCTCTTTGTCCGTGCAGGCTATCGCTATGCCCCGGAGGCTAGTGTGATCCCCCGTCATCTGGCCCTGGGCTTAGGTGTTCAGTTCTACGGCCTTCGGCTGGATGTGAGCTACCTTACCGCATCCTCCACACTGGGGAATACGTTAAACCTGGGACTGGCCTACAGCTTCTAAAGTTTTTTTTGGCGAACCCGGAAAAAGTACTTATATTTGCAGTCCCGTTTTTCGGGACTTATACTGGAGAGATGCTCGAGTGGCTGAAGAGGCACGCCTGGAAAGCGTGTGTACCCCAAAAGGGTATCGCGAGTTCGAATCTCGCTCTCTCCGCAAAAAAATGGTCTACAGATACCTGTAGGCCATTTTTTGTGCAATTTTGTCGCACAGTATGAAGGAACAGGAAGAGTATTGACTCGGAGCGGGGCTTGTTTTGTACAAGCACCGTTTGGCAGGGTCAGTTGTAGATAAACAAAAAAAAGCCTACTTTTGTAAAATTAAGGAATAGCCACGCCCTGCTCCCATTGACCTGCGACAGCCTATGAAAAAGAAGCTTTCAACCCTCATATTTGCACTCCTTGTCTTTTCCATCCCGCTCCTGTCCATCGTAAACGGGCAGCCCCTGACCGACGTGCTCAGGGACCTTCGCTCCGAACTGAAGATGGTCTGCGACCAGAGCGCGGAAAGCCAGCGGCTGTTCGACAAGGACTATGAGATGCAGCATCAGAAGATGATGGATGTCATCACGGCGTCCAACGAGCTGTCCATCCTCCTGTATACGCAGGAGCAGGAAATGACCTTCGACCTGGCCTATGCCCTGAACAAGGTCTCCGTGGCGCACCGGGATTTCAACAAGGACAGGAGACCCTACGACCATATCGTCAACAGCCTGAACGTCGAAATCGACCGGTATGCCCGGCTCATCGAGGCCCTGCGCCGGCTCCCGCCGGTCAAGAAGGAAATCGAAATCGAGATCCTGCCGGACAGCCTGATGTACCACAACGACTCGCTGGACGAAAACCTCATGGACATCTCCTCCGCCCTGGAAAAGGAGGTGATCCGGATCGCCGTCAAGGACTCGCTCTCCTCTCCTTTCGTCCTGGACGAGGAAGGGGAAGTCCACCGGGACTCCTGTATCCGGTACGCGTCCGATCTCCTGAAGATGCATGCGAACAACCGGGCGACGGTCATCGCGGACAGCACGCACTATCAGGCCGCCTATTTCCGCATGCAGGAGGCCTACGACTATGCGCAGGCCCGCTATCGCGACCTGGAGAAATACGTCTTCATCGACGGCCAGACCCCCTTCCTGGAGATCCTGGCCGATCCCCGGGGCCGCTGGGAAAAAGTCAAGGTCGCCCTGCACAACCAGTATAATTTCTCTGAATTTGGCGGTGACGACGCGGACGATTCCCTGGCTGTCGCCGGATCGGATTCCCTCACCGTCGCGCCCGCCGTTTCCGAAGAGCCCTCCGGAGAGGAGGAAGAAACCGATCTGTTCGACGGGCTTTCCAGTAAGGGGGCGAATTCCGTCCTGGTCCTGGTCTGCGCCATCCAGCTGATCGCCCTGGTCTTCTTCTGGCTGCTTACGTACCTCATCCTGAAGCTCCTGAGCCGCATTTCCAAGATCAAGCGCTTCCTGCCCAACAAACAGCTTCCGCTGTTCTCCGTCCTGGTGGGCACCTTCGCGTATTTCCTGGTGCTGGGATTCAGCGTGAACAGCGACGGAAACGAATACATCCAACTGTCAGCCAAGCACATCAACACCTTCCTGTGGCTGCTCATCGCCATCTCCGGGTCCCTGCTGCTGCGCGTGAAGTCGGATCACATCCGTCCCAGTTTCCGGCTGTACATCCCCGCCTTCATCATCGCCATGGTCATCATCATCTGCCGCATCACCTTCGTGCCGGACAGCCTGATGAATTACCTGTTCCCCCCGATCCTGGCCCTGGTCGTCCTGCGGCAGCTGTTCTTCTGCATCCGGGAAAGCGGGAAAGCGACCCCCATCGACAGCGTACTGGGCTGGGCATCACTGACCATCTATATCATCGCCTTCGTCGCCTCCTTCCTGGGCTATACCTTCGTCGCCCTACTGATCCTCATTTGGTGGTACTTCCAGCTGACGGTCCTGCTCACCATCGCCTGCGTTTCCGACCTGCTGGGACGGTACAAGCAACGCTTCCTGGACAAGCGGGTGAAGACGATGCGAAAGCGGATCACCTACGTGGGAGGCAACGACCGGGAGTCGCTCCTGTTCGGCGCCACCTGGTTCTATGACTTCATCAAGCAGGTGGGCATCCCGACGATGATCCTGATCTCCCTGCCGCTCTGCGTGCACATGTCCCTGGACGTGTTCGACTTCCACGACCTGTTCGACAAGATCTTCATCCAGCCCTTCGTCAAGTTCGTGGACAAGGACGGATTCGAGACACTGACGATCTCCGGCATGAGCATCGTCTGCCTGCTGATCCTGTTCTTCGCCCTGCGGTACATCAACCGGGCCATCCACTCCCTCTACCAGTACATCCGCTACTCGGCCTTCATGCGCAAGCACAACCGGACCTCGATCCGGGACAACGAAATCAACCTGTCCCTGGGCAACAGCATCATCAGCGTCCTGGTGTGGATGGCCTATGTCCTGGTGGTCGTGGCCGTGTGGCAGATCCCCACCGGCTCCCTGAGCCTGGTGGCCGGCGGTCTGTCGGCCGGTATCGGTCTCGCCCTCAAGGATATCCTCAACAACTTCATCTACGGCATCCAGCTCATGGGCGGCCGCCTGCGGGTGGGTGACTGGATCGAATGCGACGGCGTCCGCGGCCGGGTCGTCGCCATCAACTACCAGTACGTGGAGGTGGAGACCCTGGACGGCACGGAGATGTCCTTCCTCAACGCCTCCCTGTTCGGCAAGAATTTCAACAACCTCACGCGCAACAACTCCTACGAGTTCACCAAGATCGTCACGGGCGTGGCTTATGGGACCGATATCAAGAAGGTTCGCGAAGTGCTGACGGAAGCGATGCAGAAGCTGCGTACCAAGGACCGCTACGGTCGGGAGATTGTCGAGCCCACGTACGGCATCAATGTCGTCGTCAACGACATGTCCGATAGTTCCGTGGACATTGCCGTCAAACAATATGTGCTGGTCGCCGAAAGGATCGGCTATGTAGACCGCTCCAAGGAGGTCATCTATGAGGCACTAAATGACGCCGGCATCAGCATCCCGTTCCCGCAGTGCGATGTACACCTAATCCACGATGACAACTAGACGGTAATGCACAGGTTCCACGGTCTTATCATCTGCTTTGCCCTGTCGCTTTGGGGAATCCCGCTGTCGGCCCCTTCACCCTCCCCGCCTACCGCCGCATCATCATCACCGTGCGCTAACAATTAAGTGATTCATTCACTGCTATTTACGAAATGATCCCTGTGTCATTTGACACAGGGATCATTACATAACTACCTACTAATCAAGTGCTTTACTTTGCGCACTTGATATCCCACTTGGCGTTGTCGTTGTTGAAGTCGAACTTGGCCAGGGTAGGAGTGCTGTCGGCTACAGAGTAGAGGCAGAAATCCTTGGCGTCGCAGCCGGGGATGGTCTTGGGCTTGATGCGCCAGGTACCATCGGTGAGCTGCTCGATAGCCCAAAGCTGCTCGTCGGCACCGGTGAATTCGGGTACGGTAACAACCTCGGCGCCTTCGGCGGCGGCCAGGGCACGGTTGGTTCCTTCAATCACAATCTTGTACCAGGGACCGCCAAAATAGCCTCCGGCATCGGGAACGGCCTCGATGGTCCACTTCTGGTGAGGACGGGCCATGTAGTCGTTGGCACGGGCAGGAATAACACCCTCCGGCCAGCCGCCGATCACTTCTTCAAGCTTCTGGTTCTCTACCACCACGATGGTTTCGTCCTGACGGCCGAAGAAGCCGCGCATGCCACCCTGGGCACGGACAAAGTCAACAGCCAGCTCCAGGGCATAACCGCGACGGCGGGACAGGATCTTGTAGTTACCGTCGGCCAGAATCTCACCAGCCTCCGGCCAGCCTTCCTTCCAGAGGATAGGACGGATAGCCAGGGTGCTGCGACCGCTGAGGTCCAGATCGGCCTCCCAGTGGAAGGACATCTTCTCTACACCCGGCTCTACTTTGATACGGCCGAAGTGGCCGGCGCCAAAGCGGCGTTCCTCGGCAGCGACAACCATCTTGCCACCGCCCTGCAGCATGTCACGGCCCACATTGTCGATGAAAGGACCGAAAGGATTGCGGGAACGGCCGACAATGATGTTGTAGGTAGAGTTGGCTCCGTCGCAGCAGGTACCATGGGTACCCAGCAGGTAGTACCAGCCGTCGCGGTACATCATGGAAGAAGCCTCGCAGTCGATGGCTACATCATAGTCGCGTGCACCCTCCAGACGGCCACCGGTCTTGGGATCCAGTTCCACCATACGGATGTTGCCGAAATAGGTGCCGAAGGTGCAGAACAGACGGCCGTTGTCGTCCATCAGGAAGCCGATGTCGATGGCGTCGCAGTCTTCATCCATCTCGGAATGGGCCACCTCGATGGGTTCGGAATAGGCGAAGTCCGGGGAATTGGGATCCAGGGTCTTGTTCCACATGGTAAGGATACGGCCGGCGTGACCGCCTCCCAGGCCACCGCCCGTGGAGCTGTAACCTACCAGGTAACGGTCACCGATCTTGATGCAGTCCGGAGCTGCACCGCCGCCAGGGCGTACAGCACCGCTTTCCCACACCCAACCGTCGGCAGAGATAAGGCCGCCGGCGCCGGTGCCGAAGGTGTAATACTTACCGTCGCAGAAAGCAACGGTGGAAGGGTCGTGAATATAAGGTTTGCCCACCTGGGCAGCTGCAGAAAGGCAGAACAGGGCGAAAATGCCCGCAAGAATAATATACTTTTTCATGGCTTAGTTCGTGCTGAGGGTGATGTTCTTGACGGGATTGCCGGCCTCATCGATGAAGCGGCAGCAGAAGTCGCTCATACCGGGACCGTTGATAACGGCGCCCCAGATAACGTTGCGGCCTTTCTTGAGGGTAAGGCGCGGGGAAGCGCAGTCGTCCATGACGCGGCGGCGGTCGCCGGACAGGATAACGGCCTCTTCACCGTTGACCCACCACATGGAAGCGGAGTTGGAGCCCACGGCCAGACGCACGTTGGGGATGTCTTCCTCGCAGTTAACCACGGTGCAGGCCCAGCAGATAATGCCGTAACGGTCTTCGGTGAGGTTGGTAGCAAAGCGGAAGAGCTTCACATTGGGCATTTTGCTGTCCATGGCGTGCCACTTGAGGGTGACTTTCTTCTGTTCGTACTTGGGAGCCTCCATGCCGAATCCCATGGGACGTCCGCCCTGCAGATTCACCGGCGGCTGATATTCAACGGTCAGCTTTACCTTGGAGCCATCCTTGGGAAGGACGTCGCCAAGCTGGCCTTTGAAATACTCTACGCCGAACACCTCGCGGATATAGCTGTCCGTGAAAACGGTGTTGGAACGGTTGGGCTTGCTGATGGGTTCCAGCAGCAGCCAACGGCCCAGGAAGCCCTGCTCATCCGGCGCCGCAGTGGGCGTGGTGACGGGGACCAGGTACTTGTCCAACTGGGTGGACGAGTCGGCATAGACCTGTGCTCTGGCAGAGATACCCGGCATCAGGAGCATGAGGCCCATGGCGACGAAAAGGGTTTTGAATGTGTGTTTCATAAAAGAAATATAAAGATTATGTGATTGCTTTTCATCCTCTAATTTACAACAAAAAACGGCCCCCGGAAACGTAACATGTTACCGAGGGGGCCGTTTAACGGATATTTGAAAGAATTCGACCTAAAAACTAAAGTCCGGATTCTACAAATCGTTCATCACATCCATGGCTTCCGACTTGGATCCCACCACAATATCCTGGTAGCGGGACAGGCCGGTACCGGCCGGAATGAGATGACCGCAGATAACGTTCTCCTTGAGGCCTTCCAGATAGTCCACGCGGGCGCGGATGGCGGCTTCCGAGAGCACCTTGGTAGTCTCCTGGAAGGAGGCGGCCGAGATGAAGGAACCCGTCTTGAGGGCGGCGCGGGTAATACCCTGAAGAACCTGGGAAGCGGTAGCCGGGCGGGCCGGACGAACAGCCATCAGCTTCATGCCCTGGCGCTCCAGCGAAGCATTCTCGCCGCGCACGTCACGGGCCGAAATGATGTCGCCTTCCTCGAAGCGGAGGCTCTCACCGGGATCTTCCACATAGAACTTCCCGAAGATGGCGTCGTTGCGGTCCATAAACTCCCACTTGTCCACCAGTTCCTCCTGGAGGAATTCGGTGTCGCCGGGATCGCCGATCTGGACCTTGCGCATCATCTGGCGCACGATGATCTCGAAGTGCTTGTCGTTGATCTTC
>CAMJKI010000064.1 GCA_946406355.1 uncultured Bacteroidales bacterium
CCCCAGGTGATGTTGGCGGGATCCTTCTCGCAGAAGACCTGAATCTTGTTGCCGTCTACGATAAGATAGTTGCCTTCCACTTTGATATCGTGGTTGAACTGGCCATGTACGGAGTCGTACTTGAGCATGTAAGCGAGATAATCGGGATCCAGCAGGTCATTGATACCTACAACCACGATGTCCTTGTTGAAGTTTTCCACAGCAGCGCGGAAAACCATACGACCGATACGGCCAAAACCGTTAATACCAAGTCTGATCATAATTTTGCTTTAATTTATTGTTTGTTAAACGTATTGCTTTTTCAAACGCGGCGCAAAGATACAAAAAAAATCCGACAATATCATAGATATTTCGGAATTTTTAAAAATTTTTAATTGTTATCGGCGAACAGGCTCTGTTCCACCGCCCCGCAGAGGATGTGCCCGATGAGCGTCTGACACTCCTGGATACGGGGAGTTTCCGTGGAGGGAACATGGATTACATAATCGTAAGCATCCATCTCACAAGGCTTTGCACCCACCAGCGCCACACTCACAATTCCCTTTGCCCGGCACATATCCAAAGCTTCCGCCAGGTTCCGGGAATTCCCCGATGTGGAAATGCCCACAAACACGTCCCCTTCCCTGCCCAACGCGTCTATCTGGCGGGAAAAAAGCTGGTGGAACCCATAGTCATTGCCGATGGCCGTGAGCACGGAAGTATCTACCGTTAAGGCGGCGGCGGGAAGGCCGCGGCGGTTCAGGGTGAACTTGTTCACCAGCTCGGCCGCCATGTGCTGGGCATCGGCCGCACTGCCGCCATTCCCGGCCCAAAGGCTTTTATTGCCCTTTTTATAGGCCTCCACCAGCAGCTTTGCCACATCGGCAATGGTTTGCATGGCGGTTTCATCGGCCAGCAAGGCTTCCTTCACACGGGCGCTCTCGGCCACCTGTTTCTTTGCTGTCTCCAAATACTGCATATCTTTACAATGATTCTGCCTCCTTCAGGCACTGCTTAAGGGCATGGTACCAATGGGGAATGTTGATGCCGAAAGTGTCCCTGGCCTTGGTCTTGTCCAGCACGGAATAGGCCGGGCGGTGCACCTTGCTGGGGAAATCGGCACTGTGACAAGGCACTACCCGTGCCGAAGTACCGCACAAGTCCCGGATGGCGCAGGCGAAGTCGAACCAGGAGCACACGCCCTCGTTGGAATAATGGTAGATGCCGGTTTTGTGCAGCTGCCCGCTAACGATGATGTGCACGATGAATGCCGCCAGGTCCCCTGCCCAGGTGGGCGTTCCTATCTGGTCGAAAACCACCTTTACCTCCGGACGTTCCGCCGTTAGCTTCTGCATGGTTTTGAGGAAGTTCCTACCGTAGGCGCTGTACAGCCAGGCCGACCGGATAATGAGATACTTGCAGCCCGATTCCTGCACGGCATGCTCTCCCTGCAGCTTGGTAACGGCATACACGCCGGCAGGCTGGGTGGGAAAGTTCTCCTTGAGCGGAATGGGGATATCTCCTCCAAAAACGTAGTCCGTGGAAATATGGATGAGCGTTGCGTCCCGCCGGGCGGCCACTGCGGCCAGAATGCCGGGTGCATCGGCATTGAGGAGCTTGCACAGGGCCATATCTTCTTCGGCCTTCTCTACATTGGTATAGGCGGCGCAGTTAATGATTAAATCTACCTTCTCCGACTCGCAGAGCAGGCGTACAGCGTCCTGGTTGGTGATATCCAGGTACACTATGTCACTGCCGGGCCGGGAGGCCACGTCTGTAAAAATGAAGCGGTGGGCTTTTTGCCCTTCCGCAAACTTCCGGATGCTTGTTCCCAGCTGTCCGCCAGCCCCTGTAACCAATATATTCATGATTTACAAAAATAGCGTTTTTCTCCTTCAACAGCAAAAATATTGCTATATTTGTGAACTTATGTCTGCAGAAAGACCGCCCATATACCTTTATACCGACGGCGCCGCCAGCGGAAATCCGGGCCCTGGAGGCTATGGAATCGTGCTGCGCTGCGGCACACTGGAAAAGGAACTTTCCGGCGGATTCGCCTGCACAACCAACAACCGGATGGAACTGCTGGCTGTAATCATCGGCCTGGAGCAAATCCGCTGGGACAATGCCGAAGTGCATGTGGTAAGCGACTCCTCCTATGTGGTCAAAGCCATCAATGACGGCTGGCTGGACGGCTGGAAGCGGACAGGGTTTAAAAAGAAGAAGAACGTGGACCTGTGGCTGCGCTTCATGGAAGCGTACAGCCGCCACCGCGTAGCTTTCCACTGGATCAAGGGGCACGCCGGGCACCCCGAGAACGAGCGTTGCGACGCTTTGGCCGTAGCGGCCTACCATGCCCCCAACCTGCCGGAAGACACCGGTTATATACAAGAACAACAAACACTTATATGAGTTTACCTAAATTAGTTGTCGGCATCACCCAGGGTGACAGCAACGGCATCGGATACGAAGTTATCATCAAATCTTTGGCCGACCCGCGTATTTTGGACTCCTTTACGCCCGTCATCTACGGCTCGTCCAAACTGCTGGGCTTTTACCGCAAAACCCTGCACAACATAGAGCAGCTGGACGTGAATGTAATCTCGTCGGCCGCCGATGCCAAGCAGCGGAAGATCAACCTGGTTAACTGCCTGCCGGACAATGTGTTTGCCGAACCCGGCCAGCCTTCTCCGGAAGCTGCCAAGGGCGCCATCACCGCCCTCAGGGCTGCCGTAAAAGACCTCAAGGGCGGCCAGATAGACGTACTGGTCACCGCCCCCATCAACAAGCGGTCCATGAATGCCGAAGGCTTTTCCAACACCGGCCACACAGAATACCTGCAACAGGAATTCGGCGCCGACGATGTAACCATGATCATGGTAAGCGACCAACTTAAGGTGGGCGTTGTCACCGGCCATATTCCCCTCCGGGACGTTCCTGGAAGCATCACCCAGGAAAAGATTGTGAGCAAGCTGCGCATCATGAAGGCCTCGCTGGAGCGGGATTTCGGCATTCCGGATCCCAAGATTGCCGTCCTGGGCCTTAACCCGCATTGCGGCGACGGCGGCCTGCTGGGCGATGAAGAGCAAAACATCATCCTGCCGGCCGTGCAGGAGGCCACCCGGGAAGGCATCCAGGCCTTCGGCCCGTATTCTCCGGACGGTTTCTTCAGCCTGGGCAACTTCGGCCGTTTCGACGCCACGCTGGCCATGTACCACGACCAGGGGCTGGCTCCCTTCAAAGCCATTGCCTTTGCCGACGGCGTCAATTTCACCGCCGGCCTGCCGGTAGTGCGAACCTCCCCGGACCACGGCACCGCCTACGAAATGGCCGGCCGTGACGAAGCCGATCCGCACTCCATGATGAGCGCCATCTACACCGCCATCGACATCTTCCGCAACCGCCTCCAGTACGATACCCTGCAGGAAGAAAAATTACAGTAGTGTGAGAATCCAGCAAGACAATCTCTTTACGGCGGATTTCAGCATCTCTTCAACCTATCGATACTACGGGCTTAGAGTCCGGCCCGTATACGAGGATTAACATTACGAAATCTTGGAATAGTCCTTTGTGACGTATTTGTCTTTTTTAAGCTCGGCCGCCAGAAGGGCGTTGCAGGGCTTTTCCAGCGAAGGATCCTGATCCAGGATGTGCTGGGCGTAGCCGCGGGCATCGTTTAAAATGAGACCATCCTTGGCCAGGGAGGCAATGTTCAGGGACACCGGCAGGCCGCTTTGCATGGTGCCCTCCAGGTCTCCGGGGCCGCGCATCTTCATGTCTTCTTCGGCCAGCTCAAAGCCGTTTTCCGTGGCGCACAGCAGGTCCAGCCGCTTCTGCGACTCTTTGGACACTTTGGTGCCCTTCATCAGGATGCAGAAAGACTTTTCAGCCCCCCGCCCTACGCGTCCGCGCAGCTGGTGCAGTTGGCTCAGGCCGAAGCGTTCGGCACTTTCAATAACCATTACCGAGGCATTGGGCACATCCACGCCCACCTCAATTACCGTGGTGGAAACCAGGATGTTGGCCCTGCCCGCCACAAAAGCGCTCATATTGAATTCTTTCTCCTGCGGCGTTTGCTGTCCGTGCACGATGGCCACCTTGTACTGCGGAAGCGGGAAGGCCTTCACAATTTCCTCATACCCCAGCTGCAGGTTCTTGTAGTCCAGTTTTTCGCTTTCGAAGATGAGTGGATATACAATGAAGGCCTGCCGTCCTTTGGCAATTTCGTCACGGATGAAATTGTGCATGGCGTGGCGCTTGTTTTCTCCAACACAGAGCGTCTGGACTGGTTTTCGGCCCGGAGGCATTTCGTCTATCACGGAAACGTCCAGGTCGCCGTACAGCGTCATGGCCAGGGTGCGCGGAATAGGGGTGGCCGTCATTACCAGCACATGCGGAGGAATACCGCCGGAGCCCTTGTTCCAGAGCCGGGACCGTTGCTCTACGCCAAAGCGGTGCTGCTCGTCTACAACGGCCAGGCCCAAAGCCTTGAATTGCACCGTATCTTCTATAAGCGCATGCGTGCCGATAATAACGCCGATGGAACCGTCTTCCAGCCCGGCATGGATTTCCCGCCGGGCCGCCACGCCGGTATTGCCGGTTAGGAGCACCACCTTGACGCCAGTAGGGGCCAGGTATTTGGAAACGTTTGCAAAGTGCTGCTGGGCAAGCACTTCCGTAGGAGCCATCACGCAGGCCTGATAGCCGTTTCCTACTGCGATGAGTGCACTGAGTACAGCCACCATGGTTTTGCCGGACCCTACATCGCCCTGCAGCAGACGGTTCATCTGGTGCCCGCTTTTCATATCGTCCCGGATTTCCCGGATAA
Organism: uncultured Bacteroidales bacterium; assembly: GCA_946406355.1. GTDB lineage: Bacteria > Bacteroidota > Bacteroidia > Bacteroidales > UBA932 > Cryptobacteroides. The sequence goes on from CAMJKI010000064.1 coordinate 4,808, forward strand.
CGCGTTTCTGTGCGCCCGTAAGTTCATAAGGCAGCGCCTTGAAGCAGGCGTTGAAGGCATCTCCCACGGCAGGCATTCTGAGTCCTACCTCGCTGCGGCTGCGGATGTACTTCTGCTTCAGGAGCGACAGCTGCAGCAGGAAAAGTTCTTCAAACTTAAGCCGATAAGTAGCTTTGGCCAGGGCATCCTGGTCTACCGGAAAATGGATTTGCCGAAGGGCGAAGGAGAGCGGAACCAGCCCTTTTTCCTTTAATATATAGTCTGGCAGCGTTTCCTGCAAAGTGGGCAATACGCCTTCCAGCGCCGTGCCAATGAGCTTAAGCATCACTTTTCCGGTGATGCCGCTGTTCTTGAGCTTTTCCGTAGAGGGATAAACGCCGGTGAGCACGCCGAAGTTTCCGCTGTCCGGGGAGTCCACTTCCGGATGAACCATATTGAGGCGGTTGCCAAATACGGCCGGCTTGCCGAAGAAGATGAAAACGGAACCGGGCTGCAGCCGGGCGTGCATCCATTTGATGCCCTTGAAAAAGACCACTTCCATCTCTCCGCTTTCATCGGCCACAATGGCCGAAAGGCGGCTCACCGCGTTGTATTTGAGTTTTTCGGCCGGCAATTCCGCTCCGTTTTTGGCAAACAGCCGGACTTTCATTACGGCAGCCCGAACTTGCACCAGCGCCAGGTCCGGATGAATATCGGCAATGCGTACAATGCGGCTGCGGTCTATGTAGCGGAACGGATACAGCCGCAACAGATCGCCCACCGTAGCTATTCCCAGCTCGGTGCCCAGAAGTTCGGCCCGTTTGGGCCCGACCCCCGGCAAATACTGTATGGCCGTATCCATGTTCATCCTCTGCAAATATAAACAATTTGCAGGGCTTTTCATAACAGCTTTTTGGCCGATGGCGCTATTTATTGTAAGGAGACAAATACCGGCTTGGGAGCAGGAATGCGACGACCGGTGTCCGAGAGGAGGCCGGTTTTTGCGTCCCGGGAATAGATTTCAATCTGGTTGCTGTCCCGGGAGGCCACAATGGCCAGGTCTTCGGTAATGGCAAAGTTTCGCGGATGCGGGCCGGTGTGCTGGTAGCCCACTTCGGCCAGCGTTCCGTCGGCGGCCACGCTGAAGATGGCTATGCCGTCATTCTGGAGGCGCAGGCTGGCGTAGAGGAACTTGCCGTCGGGGCTCAAATGAATATCGGCCGCTCCGCGGGCATTCACCCGGTCGGCTTTTACTACCTGCTTGAGCGTGAGCTGGCCGGCGTTGTAGTCAAAGACAGCTACGTTGCCGGACAGTTCGCCAATCACATAAAGCTGCTTGCCGGACTGGTTGAACAGCAGGTGCCGCGGGCCGAAATCGGGCGGAAGCTGGGCTGCTATCCGGTAGTTGGAGATGGTGCTGCCGGAAAGGTCCAGTTCCCCAATGGCGTCGGCGCTGAATTCGCTGAACAGCAAGTGCTTCCCATCCGGTGAAAAGACGGCGCAGTGCACGTGAGGGGTCTCCTGCCGGCTCAGGTCCGGGCCGCCGGTGCCGCTGATAATCAGGGAGTCCAGCGGGGAAATATGGTCATCGGCCTGGAGCTTATACAGCGCCAGCGTGCCGCCGCTGTAATTGGCTACGGCCAGGCGCTTCCCGTTGGTGGCCACGTAGCAGGGGTCTTCTCCTTTTTCCGGAAGGCCGGTGGGTTGGCTGCCCAGCAGTTCAAAGCCTTTTCCGCCAAGACGCCAGGCCCACACGGAGGCCGATGTATCCGGCATTTCGCTAACGGCATACACCAAGTCGCCATCCACAGCCAGGAAAGACGGGTTGGGCATTTCGGCCTTGGCTATCACTTCTCCGCTGTTGAAGTCCAGCGCAAAGAAGCCGTCGGAATAGGTGCCTACAAAGAGCGTAACTTCCGGCCGGCTGCACGCCGCCAGCAACATGATAAGAATGGGTAGGATCTTTTTCATTATAGGGCCTATTTCATCCAGCGGTCCAGCCAGTCGAAGTAGCTGCGGTGCCAGTAGAGGGCATTCTGCGGCTTCAGGATCCAGTGGTTTTCGTTGGGAAATACAATCAGTTTGGACGGCACGCCCATCAGCTGGGCGGCGTTGAAGGCGGCCATGCCCTCATCGTAAGGCACACGGAAGTCGCAACCGCCATGGATGCAAAGGATAGGCGTATGCCAGTTCTGCACCAGCTTGTGCGGGGAATTGGCGTAATGGCGTACGGCTTCGGCCTTTTTGCTCCAGGGAGAACCGGCCTGCTGCAGGCCGCCGAAGGTAACACCGTCGCCGGACGCACCCACCTGGCCTTCCGTATAGGCGAACTCCATGGGAATGCCGCCGTTATCCCAGTTGGGGAACCACATTTCCTCCGTGGTCATGTACATGTGCTCCTCGTTGAAAATACCCGCATGGGCAATGAAGCAGTCGTACATATCTCCGTGGATACCGGCCAGATAATAGACGCTGTAACCGCCATAGGAAGCACCGCAGGCCGCAACACCGCTAACATAAGGTTCATCCTTGATCATGCGGGCGGCCGACAGGTAATCCTGCATGTTCAGGCCGATATAGTCGCCCGAAATTTCCTCGCACCAGGGCTGGCCGAAGGCCGTAGTTCCGCGCCGGTTGGGCAGCACCACTACATAACCCTGATGGCACATGAGCAGGTAATTCCAGCGGTAGCTCCAACCCTGTGAAAGCGTGCCCTGGGGGCCTCCCAGGCACACTTCTATGGCCGGATACTCCTTGGTAGGATCGAACTGCGGCGGGAACAGCACCCAGGTGAGCATCTCCTGCCCGTCCACCGTTTCCACCCAGCGGGCCTCGGTCTCGTGCTTGTCCAGCTGCGACAGCAGATGTTCGTTCTCGAAGGTAATCTGCCGCACGGCATTGTCGTTCACGGCTGCCAGTTCCGTGGGGAAATCCATGGAAGCGTAGGTGGTAAGGAGGGTTCCGTCCTGCAGCACGCCGAAAGGCGAGCCGAAATCGAACCAGAGGTTATCGGCCGTCAGGCGGAAGAAGGCGGGGTCTTCAGCCTCCACCACTACGTTGAACACGCCTTGGATACCCTCGGCAAGGGCCGAGAAGAAGATGGACTTGCCGTCCTCGGCCCATACCGGACCGTCGGCGTTATACTTGAAATCGGCGGTGAGGTCCCGGATGTCGTTCACTGCCACTCCAGCCTCGTCGGAGAATGCCACGTCACCCACCATCAGCCGCACCTTGTCGGCCTCGTAGCCGTCGCGCTCCATGGAAAGCCAGGCCAGGCGGCTGCCGTCGGGGCTCCAGACCGGGTGCGTGTCGTAACCGCCCTGGAAGGTAATCTGCGTGGTTTCGCCGCTGGCGGGGCAGAAGATGAAGATGCAGGTGTTGGTAGAAAAGGCATACTGCTTGCCCGTGAGGGGCTTGCAGGCATAGGCAATGTATTTTCCGTCGGGGCTCCAGCAAAGGTCGGCAATATCGCCGAAGGGACCGTTGGGCAGTTCGAAGAGCACGTCTTCACCCCCCAGGATGTCCGTTCCTTCCTTTACCACGCCGTTCTCCAGCGAAGCCACGTAACTGTGGTTGATCTCCGTGCGCCAGTGGTCCCAGTGGCGGTACATCAGGTCCTCAGTGGCATAGGCTTCGGCCTTGTCCAGCAGCGGATCCGTATCGGCAGGCACCTCTACGGCGCTGTGCACGGTGGAAACGTAGATAATTTGCGAGGCGTCCGGGGAAAGCAGGTAATCGTCCATGCCCTTGGCCAGGTCCGACAGCTGCTCCCGCTTGCCCAGCTTGCCATTATAGGCGGCTTTATACAACTGCCCGCCCTGCAGGAAGAAAATGGCCTTTCCGTCCGGCGCCCAGCGGGCCGATGATATGCTCTTCCCGTCCATGGTGAGCTGCGTAGGCTGCCCGCCCTCCACGGGGACGGTGAACAGGTTGCGGACGCTGCGGTTTTGGGCAATATCCGTGTAACTTACGCCATAAAGGATGGTTTTCCCGTTGGGGGAAAGCTGGGGGTCGGAGATGCGTCCCAGGGAAAGGAGCACTTCCGGCGTCATGTGGCCGTCCTGGATTTGCAGGTTGGACGGGCCGATGTAACCTTGCTGAGGCTTCATTTCGTTGGATTGGCAGGCGACGATGGCAAGAGCCGATGCCGCCACAATAATGGATTTAAGTTTCATATAATGCTAATGCTTGTTTCAGTTCTGCTTCTACCGTCTGCCGCAGGCTGGCGGGTTCCAGCACTTCCAGCCGGTTCCCGTGCCGGAGCAGTTCCATCACGAAATCCGGATTGGGAATAACCCGGAGGGCAAAAATGCAATGGTCCCCTTCCCGCTTTACCAGATGCTGGGAAGGATGCAGCGGAAGATCCTGCAGGTACGCCGCTTCACGGAGGGTGGTGCGGAGTTTTACCAGCACCGGAGGCTCCCCTTCCGGCAGATATATGCCGAAGCTGGCCTCAAAAATATCGTCCACGTTAAAGCCGGCGGGCATTTTGAACGTTTCCCCGGTACGCTCCAGAGCCGTTATCCGGTCCAGGGCATACACCCTTAAAGCCTTCCGCTCCAGGCTGTAGGCCACCACGTACCAGCGCTTTTCGAACTCCTTTAGCGCATAGGGCCGGATTACCCGCACGTCCTCCCCTTCACTTAAATACTTGCGGTAGCTGATTCGAAGTTCGGCATTGTCCAGCAGGGCCTGCATCATGGATGTCAGGTACTGCTGGCCGGAAGGAATGTCCTCCACCGACACCCGGCCGCTCAGGCGCTCCTTCCCCAAAGTGAGGAGGCTGTTCACAGTGAAGGTATTGATGAGGTAATCCACCGCCTCACGCTTATCCACAGCGCTTTCGGCCTCATTGATGCGGTAGCGGTTGGTGGAACGGTCGCAGGTGATGGCTATGCCGAAAATCTCCTCCACGGCGGCCCGGTGGTTCAGGAAACTGCGCCGGGGGTACTCCGTTCCGTAACGGTCTTCCCAGCGGCTGGAAACCTCCTGCAGCGACAAGCCCCTTTCCCCGGCCTCCACAAAGGTCTGGACAAGGAAGATATATTTGCCTACCAGTTCAGGTACCATAGATTACAAAGATACATTTTTTTTGTTATTTTTGTAAGTGCATTAAAACTGTAGCCTATGTCCAAAGACATCCGCCTTTCTCTGTTCGCCGGGCTTCTTATCGGCCTGGGCGCTTATGGTTTTCTGGCCCTCGGGGGCATTCCCGGTGCCGTCATTTTTGCCTTCGGCCTGGTGGGAGTGGTGCTTGCCGGTGCCAACCTGTACACCGGGAAAGCCGGTGTGCTCACGGATATCGGCGCCCTGGCCCTCATCTGGCTGTTCAACGTGCTGGCCTGCATACTCGTGGGCCTGGTTGTGTTTTCCATCGGCGGAGAACCGCAGGAACGGGCGCAGGCAGTAGTGGATGGAAGACTGGCCCAGGGCCCCTGGAGAAGCTTCCTTCGGGCAGTGATGTGCGGTGTAATCATAGACCTTTCCGTGTGGCTGTACCGGAAATCCAAGAGCCTTATCCCCATTCTCTTTGGCGTTCCGCTGTTCATTGTGTGCGGCTTCTACCACTCCATTGCCGATGTAGTTTACCTGGTGGCAGCCTGGAAATGGAGCCCCGCCATCCTGTGGTTCTATCCCATTATTGTTATAGGTAACTATGTGGGCTGCAATGTGCGACGGGTTTTGATTCCGGAAAGAATCTTCACTTAAAAAAATATTTTAAAAATCTTTTCCGCCTGCTTGCATTTCGTACATTTTTTTCTAACTTTGCGATATTAGTAGTGTATAAATCTCGAACTTATGGACAAATTTACCCAAAACTATGTTGAGGGATTCATGGCCGATGTTATCGCCAAGAACCCCGGTGAGCCTGAATTTCACCAGGCAGTACGTGAAGTAGTGGAAAGCGTAGCTTCCTACATCACCAGCTATCCCCACCTGATGGACCAGAAGATCCTGGAGCGGATTGTGGAACCCGAACGGGTTATCATGTTCCGCGTTCCTTGGATGGATGACCGGGGAGAAATCCACATCAACCGCGGTTACCGCGTGCAGTGCAACAGCGCCATCGGCCCGTACAAGGGCGGCATCCGTTTCCACGCCAGCGTGAATTTGTCAATCATGAAGTTCCTTGCCTTTGAGCAAACCTTCAAGAACGCCCTCACCACCCTGCCGATGGGCGGCGCCAAGGGTGGCAGCAACTTCAATCCCCGCGGCAAGTCCGACGCAGAGGTCATGCGCTTCTGCCAAAGTTTCATGACGGAACTGCAGCGCCACATCGGGGCCGATACGGATGTTCCCGCCGGCGATATCGGCGTGGGCGGCCGTGAAATCGGCTACCTCTTCGGCCAGTACAAGCGCCTGCGCGACGAATTCACCGGCACCCTCACGGGTAAGGGCCTGGCCTGGGGCGGTTCGCTCCTGCGTCCGGAAGCCACCGGTTACGGCCTCTGCTATTTTGCCGAAGAAATGCTTGCTACCCGCGGCGAAAGCTTCAAGGGCAAGAAGGTGAACATTTCCGGTTCCGGCAACGTGGCCCAGTATGCTGCCCAGAAGGCCATGCGCCTGGGCGCCAAGGTGCAGACCCTGTCCGACAGCGACGGCTTTGTGTACGATCCCGACGGCCTGGACGAGGAAAAGATTGCCTACGTACTGGAGCTCAAGAATATCCGCCGCGGCCGTATCAAGGAATACGCCGCCAAGTATCCCAACGCAACTTACTATCCCGGCGAGCGCCCCTGGAAGATCGCCTGCGACATCGCCCTCCCCTGCGCCACGCAGAATGAGATTGAAGCCAAGGACGCCGAGAATATCGTTAAGGGTGGCGCCATCTGCGTTGCCGAAGGTGCCAACATGCCCACCACCCCGGATGCCATCCGCATCATCCAGGATGCCGGCCTGCTGTACTCTCCCGGTAAGGCTTCCAACGCCGGCGGCGTAGCCACCTCCGGTCTGGAAATGAGCCAGAACTCC
>CAMJKI010000065.1 GCA_946406355.1 uncultured Bacteroidales bacterium
CTGACGACCTGCGCGTTACGAATGCGCTGCTCTACCGACTGAGCTAAAGTGGCTTAACCGATTGTGATGAATCGGGACTGCAAATATACGACAATTTTCCTAAACATACCAAACTTTATTTGCAGAGGTTGAGCGAAAAACGTATTTTTGCAATTTGAAGCCCCTGAACCAGGGGAGGGGTAAGCGTGTAAAAAGTAATCGTATGCGAGCAGATATAATAGTGATTGGCGGAGGCGCTGCCGGACTCATGGCGGCCGTTGGTGCGGCACGGATACTGGCCGGGACGGAAAACGGTGGTACCGTGGTGGTTTTGGAGAAAATGCCCAAGGCCGGCCGTAAGGTAATGATTACCGGAAAAGGCCGTTGTAACTTTACCAACGTAAAGGCCTGGGAAGATTTCCAGGCCCATATCCGTACCGATGCCAATTTCGTGAGCCCCGCCTGGCACAACCTTACCCCGGAAGACGTTATGCAGCTGTTTCGGGAGAACGGCATGCGCAGCGTGGTGGAAAGGGGAGACCGGGCCTTCCCGGAAAGCCACAATGCCGGTGACGTGGTGGACACCCTGCTCAGGGCCTGCACTTTGTCCGGTGTACGCGTGGTTACGGACTGTGAGGTAAAAACCATCGACCCTACGCCCCGCGGCTTCAGTCTGGACTGCGTGCAAACTACCCGTAAGAAAGTTAAGATGCCGGTGGATGATCCCCGCAAACTCCGGCCTGGAAAACCGGTGCCAACCCGGGAAGAGATTACCATAGAACCGGTGGAATATACCTGCAAAAAGCTGATTATTGCTACCGGCGGCCTTTCCTATCCCGGAACCGGCAGTACCGGAGACGGTTACCTCTGGGCCGAAGAAATGGGGCATGGCCTGGACGCCTGCTTCCCCTCGCTCACCGCACTGGTGCCTGCCGGCTACAAGGAATCCGGCACCCTGCAGGGAGAAATCAAAGCGGCTTTCCGCGGACGCACCGTGTACGGAAAAACCAAGGAACGCAAGATTGCCCCGCTGCCGGCCTGGTATCCCAAGTTCGAAAAGCATATAGAAAGGATTGTGCCTCTGAGTGACCTGGGAGGCCTTTTCAACGGCAACAATCTGGACAATATCCAACTCACGTTGCTGGTGAACGGCCAGCCGGTGCAGCAGGAATTCGGCGATGTGGAGTTCACGGACGGTGGCCTGGAAGGCCCGCTGGGTTTCACTGTAAGCCGCCGCGCCGTAAAGGCCCTCATCGACGGACAGAAGGTGGCCGTATCCATGGACCTGAAGCCTGCCGTAGAGCTGGAGAAACTGGATGCCGATGTGCACGCCAAGTGGGAGGAAGTGATTAAGGATGAGCGTTCCAAGGGCCAGAGTTTCCAGCGCCTGTTCCGCATAATGCTGGGTAAACTCATCCCCTGGAACATTACCCTGGCCTTCCTGAAGACCAACCCGAAGGTGAGTGTAGATACCCTGGCCGCTACCCTCAAGGACTGGCGCCTGGACATTGCAGGATTCGTGGGCTTCGAGCGCAGCGTGGTAACGGCCGGCGGCGTAAGTACGGCCGATGTGGTGGCCAAAACCCTGGAATCCAAAAAGCAGCCCGGCCTGTACTTTGCCGGCGAGGTTCTGGATATGGACTGTGACACAGGCGGTTACAACCTGCAGGCAGCCTTCTGCACCGGCTATTTGGCCGGCCAAAGCGCTGCGAAGAGTTTAGAACAATAGTGTAAGAAATATAGTTTCCGAAACGTAAAAGAAAAACGTTAAAACAGTATTTATGGATAAGAAAAGTTATGCATTCGGAATGAGCGTTGCCTCCAGCTTCTATCAGCAGGGCATCCGTATTCCCAATTTGGACGATTTTATGGCTGGCCTCAAGGCCATGCTTACCGGCGAGAACATTGCCATTTCCATGGATGAGGCCGGACAGGCCCTGGAAGCTTTCTACAAGGATTTGGAAGAAGAGACCAAGGAACGGGCCGCTGCAGCCGGCGCCGCCGCCAAGTCCGAGGGCGAAAAGTTCCTGGCCGACGTGGCCAAGGACCTGAACGTGAAGGCAACCGGCAGCGGACTGCTGTACAAGGTGATCAAGGAAGGTACCGGCAAGAAGCCCAAGGCTACGGACACCGTGGTGTGCCACTACGAAGGCACTTTTGCCGACGGCAGTGTGTTTGACAGTTCCTACAAGCGCGGCGAACCCGCCGAATTCGGCCTGAACCAGGTAATCAAGGGCTGGACCGAAGGCCTGCAGCTCATGAGCGAAGGCGCCAAGTACGAACTGTACCTGCCGTATCACCTGGCCTATGGTGAAAGCGGTACCCGCGGCATTCCTCCGTGCAGCGCCCTCAAGTTTGTGGTAGAACTTATCGAAGTAAAATAACCCCTTGAACAAAACACTTATGAAACGGATTATTGCTTTATTGTTTGTATTGGCACTGGCTATCCCCATGTATGCCCAGGTTGCCAACGGTTCCCTCCCCAAAGGCGTTATGACTTACAATTCCTGGAGCGGTAAAATCTCCGTGGGTGGAGAAACCATCCCCAAGGAACTGCTCCCGCATTATTTTGATGAAGCCGATATGAAGGAATTCAAGGCCTCCCAGGGCATGTATGTGGGTGCCCTGGTTTCGGCCGTTACCGCCGGTGTTTGCCTGGGCGTCGGCCTGGCCTTTATGGTTCCGGTGTGGCAAGGCATGACTGATGAGGGCAAGGGCCCCGGAATTGGCTGCCTGGTTGCCGGCGGCGTTGGTGTGGCAGCCGCGTTTATCTTGGACGGCGTTGCCTCCCATAAGCGAAATGTGGTCATTGGCAAGTACAACGCCAACCTGGCCTACCAGCCGCAGCTGCATTTCGGTGACACTCCCAACGGTTTGGGTCTGGCATTGCTGTTCTAATGCAGAACCTCATTCAGGCCATAGAAATCTTTGCGCTGATAACCGGCGTGGCGTATGTAGTGCTGGAGATTCTCCAGAAGAACGCCATGTGGATATTGGGCATCCTTACGGGCGCCGCCTGCGCTTTCAGCTTTAGCGTGCAGCACGTATGGGCTTCCATGGGCCTGAACTGCTATTATGTGGTCATCTCCTTCATCGGCCTGGCCAAATGGCGGGCCGATGGAGCCAAGGTGGCCGAAGGAGCCATCCACCTGAATCCGCTTACAAAGAAGACCGTCCTGTGGAGCGCCGTCCTCTTTGTGCTGGGTTCCCTGGCCATGATCTGGCTGCTCAGGGCCATCGGCGATGCCGAACCCCGGCTGGACGGAACGGCCACAGTGCTCAGCATTATCGGCACCTGGTGGCTGGCCCAGAGTTATCTGCAGCAGTGGCTCATTTGGATTGTGGCCGATATCCTCACCACCACCCTGTGCCTGGTCACCGGCCAGTACTGGATGGCTCTATTGTATTTAGCCTACATCGGCTCCGCCGTGTATGGTTACATCCATTGGAAGAAAAAAGGTATAATGGTAGCATGAACCTGATCGTCGACTCTGGCGCCACCAAGTCCATTTGGTGCGTTTCGGACGGAACCTGGCACCGGGAGATAACCCTTCCGGGCATCAACTTTATGCAGGCCGACCCGCAGAAGGTGGGCGAGGTGGTGTATGAAGCCATCCGCGCCGTACGCGAGATGCAGAAACAGCACGGCGGCCCGGCCATCGACGCCATTTATGTATATGGTGCCGGCATTGTGTCGGAAGGGGCCGCCCTGCCGCTGCATCTGTGCCTGGAACGCATGCTGCCGGGCGTTCAAAAGAACTATGCTTCGGACATGCTGGGTGCCGCCCGGGCGGTCTGCGGCCGGGAACCCGGTGTGGCCGCCATCCTTGGCACGGGCTCCAATACCTGCCAGTGGGACGGCGAAAAAGTGGTGGCGCACGTGGACTGCGGCGGCTTCATCCTGGGTGACGAAGGCGGATCGGCCGTGCTGGGAAAGCTTTTCCTGGCCGATTTCATCAAGGGTCTGGTGCCGGAAGAGGTGGCATCGGCCTTCCGGGAGCAGTTTGCGCCGGCCGATTATCCCTCGCTGGTGCAGAAGGTGTACCGCGAAGAGGCTCCGGCCCGCTATCTGGGTACCTTCGCTCCCTTCCTCATCAGCTGGTATGACCGCTCGGATTACGTCCATAGCCTGATGGACAGGCACTTCCAGGCGTTCTTTGAACGCACCGTGCTCCGCTACGACCAAAGCCTTCCCATCGGCGTCATCGGCGGTTTCGGCAACGCCTGCCGCGATATCCTTTCCGCCATGGCCCGCCGCTATGGCGTGGAAATTACCAAGTTTTACCCTACGCCCCTGGAGGGCCTCATCGCCTACCATGCCGTATAAGGAAACCTATCCGTCCCAATTGCTGTCGGAGGCCGTGGAGGCCATCAGTTCGCTCCCGGGAGTGGGCCGACGGAGCGCCTTGCGCCTGGCCCTGCACCTGCTGAAGCAGCCGGCCGAGAACGTGCATCACTTCACCGATGCCATCGACAACTTGCGGGACAACGTATGCTATTGCCAGCGCTGCCGCATGATTTCAGACCAGGAACTTTGCAGCATCTGCGCCGACCGTACCCGCGACCAGCGCACCATCTGTGTAGTGGAAAGCGTGCGGGACGTGATGAGCATCGAGGCCACTGGGCAGTATCACGGGGTTTACCATGTGCTGGGCGGCATTATTTCTCCCATCGGCGGGGTAGGGCCTTCGGACCTTACCATCAAGGAACTTGCCCAGCGCGTTGCGCAGCTGGAGAACCCCGCCTCGGCCGAGATTATCCTGGCCCTGAGCGGTGACGTGGAAGGGGAGACCACGGCTTTTTACATTTACCGCCAGGTGGAGGCTACGGGCATCCGGGTAAGCTCCCTGGCGCGCGGACTGGGCTTCGGCGACGATTTGGAATATGCCGATTCCCTCACTTTGGGCCGGTCCATCGTTAATCGGCAAGTATTTAAACCATAGAATTGCCAAAGAGACAGAGGGGTAACGTATAATAATAAATAGTGAATTTATGAAGAATAACGAGGCTTTACGCTGTTTGCTTTGCAAAAAGCCCAAATGTTCCCTGCAGGGTTGTCCCGTGCATACGCCCGTGCCTGAATGCATGGCGCTGTACCGGGCCGACAAGCTGGACGAGGCCGGAGCCATCCTGTTCCAGAACAATCCGCTTTCGGCCATAACCTCGCAGGTGTGCGACTGGCGGCAATTCTGTTATGGGAACTGCGTCCTGAACGTGAAAAAGATACCGGTTCGCTGGTACGAGATAGAGCAGGAAATATCGGACCGTTACCTGTTCCAGCACCGGCTGGTGCGGGTTTCCGACGAGCTCAAGGGCCGCCGGATTGCCCTGGTGGGCACGGGCCCCGTGGGTTTGGCATCGGCCGTGTGGCTGTATCAGGCCGGGGCCGAAATTACCTTGTACGATGCCAACCTCCGGCTGGGCGGCGTGCTCCGTTACGGTATTCCCGGCTTCCGCCTGAACAAGAAGTATGTGGACGTGTACGAGTCCATGTTCTTCCTGGCGGGCATGCTGTTCCGCGGCGGCGTAAAGGTGGGACGGGACATTTCCCTGGCCGAACTGTCGGCCTCGTATGATGCCGTGCTGGTGGGCGCCGGTGCCGAGAAACCGGCTACACTGAACATCCCGGGCGAAGAACGTTCGGTGCAGGCACTTCCTTTCCTGAAAGACCCTTCGGCCTTCAAGATGGGGCCTAAGGTTATTGTTATCGGCGGCGGAAACGTGGCTATGGACGCCTGCCGCATGGCCCGGAGCCTGGGTTACGAAACCTGGGTGTACTACCGCAAGACTTTCGAAAACATGCCGGCCAATCCCGGCGAGGTGGAAGCCGCCCAGTACGAGGGCGTGCGCTTCAAGCTGTTCCAGGCCCCGGTGGAGCTGAAGGAAGATGGCGTGGTGTTCCGCGACTGCGTGAATGATATGGATGCCGACGGAAAGATTGTTACCCGCATCCTGGACGACACCGATCATTTTGTGCCTTGCGATACCCTTATCACCGCCATCAGCGAAAGGCCGGACTACGACATGCTGAAGGGGCTTCCGGTAAAGATGGACGCCAGCGGAAAGCCTGTCTGGAACGAGGGCCAGAAGCTGGAGGGCCTTCCCAATGTGTGGGTGGCCGGCGACTTCTGCCTGGGCGCCACCACCGTTGTGGAAGCCGTGGCATCGGCCCGCGTTGCCGTGGAAAACATTAAGCAGACTCTATGAAAGCCGTTCTGATTTATTCTGGCGGGCTGGACAGCACCACGCTGCTGTATGAGTACCGCGAAAGCATTGCGCTGGCCGTTACCTTCGACTATGGTTCCAAGCACAATGCCCGGGAAATCGCTTATGCCCGGGAGAACTGTAAACGCCTGGGCGTGAAGCATCTGGTAATTCCGCTGGGCTTTATCGGCCAGTATTTCAAGAGCGATCTGCTGCTTTCCGGCGGAGACATTCCGGAGGGCTCCTATGCCGATGAAAACATGAAAAGCACGGTGGTGCCTTTCCGCAACGGCATTATGCTGGCGGTGGCGGCCGGCCTGGCCGAAAGCTATGAGCTGGATGCCGTGATGCTGGCCAATCACAGCGGGGACCATGCCATTTATCCGGATTGCCGTCCGGAGTTTGTGGAGGCTTTCGGCCGTGCTACGGAGGCGGGTACCTACAATGGGGTAAAGGTGGTTTCCCCTTATTGCAACATCACCAAACGGGAAATTGCCCTGCGGGGGAAGGCTCTCGGCCTGGATTATTCCCTTACTTATTCCTGCTACAAGGGCGGTGAGAAGCACTGCGGCAAGTGCGGCACCTGCGTAGAGCGTAAGGAGGCCCTGGAAGGCTTTGATCCTACGGAGTACGAAGCGTAACAGCCATGTGGTGGCTTCTGGCATTCGGTTCGGCGGCCCTTCTAGGCGGCTACGATTCCTTCAAGAAAATGGCCCTGAAGGACAATGCCGTTATTCCCGTACTGCTCCTGAACACCCTCCTGTGTTCGCTTATTTTTTCTCCCTGGCTTTTCCGGACCGGATTCGGCGGCTGGGCCGACCAGCAGTATATTCTGGCCAAGAGCGTCCTGGTGCTTTCTTCCTGGATGGCCGGGTATGTGGCCATGAAGCACCTGCCCCTGACCATAGTGGGGCCCATTAATGCCACCCGGCCCGTGCTGGTGCTGGTGGGGGCCATTTTCCTGTTTGGGGAGCAGCTGAACCTGCTGCAATGGGCGGGCGTGCTGATAGCCATGGTGGCGTATTTCCTCATGCGGCTTAGCGGGCAGAAGGAAGGCTACAAGCGGGGCAATAAGTGGATGGTGTGCCTGATTCTGGCCGTGCTTCTGGGGGCCGCCAGCGGCCTCTACGACAAGTATTTGATGTCTCCGGAATACCTGGGGCTGGACCGGATGCGCGTTCTTAGCTGGTACTCCCTGTACCAGGCCCTGATTATGACGGTACTGGCGCTCTTCGTATGGCTGCCCAGGCGGGCCAGCACCACGCCTTTCCACTGGAGCCGGGCCATCCCTTTCATCAGTATATTCCTTTGCGGTGCCGATTTTCTCTATATGAAGGCACTTTCCCAGCCCGATGCGCTTATTGCCGTTGTTTCCATGATCCGCCGGGGCAGCGTACTGGTGAGTTTTGGCATCGGCGCTCTGGTTTTAAAGGAGAAGAATTTGAAAGCCAAGGCCTTGGATTTGGGCCTTCTGCTGCTGAGCATGTTGCTGCTGTATCTGGGTTCCCGTTAGGGAGAGGGCGCATTTTTATCTCCAAAATACTTGTATTTTCGGGATTTTTCCGTACTTTTGCAGGCTGACTTTTCCGTAATGTCAGCTGGTTATTGATGTAAAATCCATCCGGTGCGACTGGCCCGGAGCTAAAACAAGAAAGAGATATGCTGAGTATCTTCTACAGAGAAAACGGAAAAATTCTCCTCTCCCAGTCGGAGAAAGACTTCCCGAAGACCAAGCTGGAGGACGTAGTATGGATTGACCTGGTGGATCCCACCGGGGACGAAAAACGTGCCGTGGAGTCGTTCCTGGGCACCGAAATCCAGAGCCGGGCGCAGGCCGAAGAAATTGAGTCATCGTCCCGTTATTTCGAGACCGACGACGCCATCTTCGCCAACACCAACTTCCTCACGCCGGGTCAGGACGAATACATGATGCAGCCTGTGTCGTTCACCATTGTGGACGATACCCTCACTACGCTCCGGGAAGTGCCCCTGCGCTCATTTACGGAGCTGCAGCGCCGCCTGCAGGTGAATCCCAGGCAGTATCCTTCCGGCTTCAGCGTCTTCGCCAGCATTTTGGATCAGCGCGTGGACCTGGATGCCGATATGATCGAGCTCCTTTCCAAGGAAATCTCCCAGTACGCCAAGCAGATCAACGACCAGGAAGACATCGACCAGGAACTCCTCATCGACATTTCCCAGATGCAGGAAAACACCATGGTGGTGCGCGAGAACGTGGTGGATAAGCAGCGTCTTATCTCCAACCTCATGCGCTCTACCAAGGTGCCGCGCAACTTGGAGAACCGCCTGAACGTGCTCCTGCAGGATATTTCCTCACTGCTGAGTCACACCAATTTCTGCTTTGAGCGTCTGGAATATCTGCAGGATACGGTGGTGGGTCTTATCAACCTGGAGCAGAACAAGATTATGAAGATTCTGGCGGTGGTGAGTGTGTTCCTGATGCCGCCCACCCTCATCGCCGGTTTCTACGGCATGAACGTGCGCCTGCCCATCATTTCGGCCGATGAGCCCAACGCCAACATCTGGAACTGGGTCATCATCATCGGCCTCATGGCCCTCAGCTGCCTGCTGGTATGGATCCTCTTCCGCCGGAAGAAGATGCTGTAGGCGTTTCCCTGAGCACTAATAACCAATTACATACAACATGATTACACGTTTTTGGCGTTACGCTGTTTTAGCGGTTTTTGCCTTTTGTGCCGTCCTGCCCGCCAGTGCGCAGGAAGAGCGCGAAGTGCAATGGGTAAATGTGACGGCTTTGCATTATGCGGCTACTGGGCAGAAAGACAAAACCAACACCCTGCAGCAGTATTTGCTCATTGACGAGGCCGTGGCCGAGCAGCACGAGGATGTTGTGGAAGATATGAAGACCTTTTCCACTGAGTTTGGCCAAATGGTTGTGAATGAGATTGTTCCGGAAAGCCTTAAGGAGATGGAGGAATCCCTGGCGCAGCTGAAGAAGATGGTCCAGGAGCACCCTGAATTCGCCGATGCCTACAAAGAGGCCCTCAAGCAGTTTGAGGAGTCCAAAAAGGAGTTGCAGGGTATGGAGAACCCGGAAGCGAGCCTGAGTGTGGATCCTGCCGCCCTTTTGAAAAGAGTTACCCAGATTGCCGTTAACAAAAAGGCCTATACCGGATTCAAGGATATCGGCGGTGGCTTTTACCTGGTTACGGAAGAGCCCATCTACGGTTCGATGAGCGAAGATAACTTCACCTGGGCCAGCCAGCAGGGAGATACCGGTTTCACCTGGGGCGCCATCAATTACGACGGCAAGGTGGTTATTCCCTTCAAGTATGCCTATACCCGGGCCGATTTCTTCGATTATGACATCATTTTCCTGGAGACTCAGGTGGGTGGAAAGGTGCGTGCAGGAGCGTGCGGCTATGACGGCCGGGTGAGAATTCCTTTCGAATATGACGAATACAGAGGTTTCTGCTCACTGGAAAACGATACCGCTGTCTTTATCAAGGGAGACAAACTGGGTTGGCTGAGCCTGGACGGAAAGATTAAACAGCCGTTTGAATACACCCACGCGGAAGAGATAGGTGGCGGCTGGATGGTATCCAAGGATGACCGGAATTATGGTATTATCATACCTGACGGCACCCTGGCCATTCCCCTCAAATACAAGGGTTTTTGGAGCTGGAACGACGGCCCCCTCATGTGGCGCCACGACGGCAAGTTGGACGTCTACGATGAGGACTATAAGTTTGTCCGCACCGATCCTGCACCGCAGATTGACTAAACGCTTGTAAAATCAAATAATTATACTTATCTTTGCGCGCTTTTTTCCCGGGCGCGCATTTTTGTGCACCGGCAAAAGCTCAAGAAATAATGTTTAACTACTAGTTTTTTCAACCAAATTTTTATGTCTGAAGAAATTAAGAAAGTGGCAGAAGAGGCTCAGGTAGAGGCTCCTGTCGCAGAAGAAACCAAGATTGAGGCTCCCGTGGCCGAGGCCCCTGTGGCAGAAGCCGCCGAGGCCCCCAAGGCTGCCAAGAAGGCCGCTCTGAACGCCTCCGTAGCTCCCGAGGAGTTCGACTGGGACGCTTTCGAGAACGAAGGCGCCGAGGCCGGCAACAAGGAAGCTACCCTGGCTGCTTACGAGCAGACCCTTTCCAAGGTCACCGAGAACGAGGTGGTGGAAGGTGTGGTTACCGCTATCAACAAGCGTGAGGTGGTTGTGAACATCGGTGCCAAGAGCGAAGGTGTCATTTCCGCTCCCGAATTCCGCTACAACCCGGACCTGAAGGTGGGTGACAAGGTGGAAGTACTGGTGGAGAGCGCCGAAGACCGCAAGGGTCAGCTGGTAATTTCCCACAAGAAAGCCCGTCAGCTCAAATCTTGGGATATGGTTAACGCCGCTTACGAAAACAACGAGGTGGTGAAGGGTTATGTCAAGACCCGCACCAAGGGCGGCATGATCGTGGACGTGTTCGGTATCGAGGCTTTCCTCCCGGGCTCCCAGATCGACATCAAGCCCATCCGTGACTACGATGTGTTCGTGGACACCACCATGGACTTCAAGATTGTGAAGATCAACCAGGAATTCCGCAACGTAGTAGTTTCCCACAAGGCCCTTCTGGAGGCCGAGCAGGAGCTCAAGCGTTCCGAACTCATCTCCAAGCTGGAGAAGGGTCAGGTTCTGGAAGGCGTGGTCAAGAACATCACCAACTACGGTGTGTTCGTAGACCTGGGCGGTGTGGACGGTCTCATCCACATCACCGACCTCAGCTGGGGCCGCATCTCCCATCCGGAAGAGGTGGTCGCCCTGGACCAGAAGATCAACGTGGTTGTCCTGGACTTCAACGAGCAGCAGAAGCGCATTGCCCTGGGTCTCAAGCAGCTTACTCCTCACCCGTGGGAGGCCCTTTCCGCCGACCTTAAGGTGGGTGACACCGTGAAGGGTAAGGTGGTTGCCGTGGCCGATTACGGCGCCTTCGTAGAGGTAGAGCCCGGTGTTGAGGGTCTTGTACACGTGAGCGAAATGAGCTGGAGCCCCCGTCTGCACAGCGCTCAGGAATTCCTGAAGATGGGTGACGAGGTAGAGGCCGTTGTCCTTACCCTGGACCGCGAGGCCCGCAAGATGTCCCTGGGCCTGAAGCAGCTCACCGCCAATCCTTGGGAGAGCATCCGCGAGAAGTACCCTGTGGGCAGCCAGCACAAGGCTACCGTCCGCAACATCACCAACTTTGGTGTATTCGCCGAGCTGGAAGACGGTGTTGAGGGTCTCATCCACATCTCCGACCTGTCCTGGAACAAGATCAAGCATCCCGCCGAGATGGTTCAGAGCGGTGACGTGATTGACGTTGT
>CAMJKI010000066.1 GCA_946406355.1 uncultured Bacteroidales bacterium
CTTTCCAAGTTTGCCAAGGAGGTGGTCTTCGACCCCAAGGTTACGCCCTGGATGACTTCCTACGACGGCCGCAACCAGGAACCTACCGAACTGCCGGTGCGGTTCCCGCTGCTGCTGGCCCAGGGTACCGAAGGCATTGCCGCGGGCCTCAGTTCCAAGATTCTGCCGCACAATTTCAACGAGCTCATCGACGCGTCCATCGCCATTCTTAAGGACGAGCCGTACGAGATTCTGCCGGACTTCCCTACCGGCGGCATTGCCGACTGTTCCAAATACAATCAGGGCCGCCGGGGCGGCATGGTAAAGGTGCGCGCCCGCATCAACAAGGTGGACAAGAGCACCATCACCATCACCGAAATCCCCTACGGAAAAACATCCCAGGCCATTATCGACAGCATTATCAAGGCCAAGGACAAGAAGAAGATCAACATCAAGAAGATAGACGACATGACCACCGACAAGGTGGAAATCATCATCCATCTTCCCGCCGATGTTTCCCCGGACAAGACCATCGACGCCCTGTACGCCTTTACGGAGTGCGAGACCAAGATCAGTCCCAATGCCTGCGTAATCCGGGAGAACAAGCCGGTGTTCCTGTCCGTGAACGAGATTCTGGAATACGACACCTGGCACACCCGCGATATCCTGGAGGCCGAGCTGCAGGTAAAACTGGGCGAACTGGAGAACGAGTGGCACTACAGCTCGCTGGAGCGCATCTTCTTTGAGAACCGCATCTACAAGGTGTTGGAGCAAAACCAGATGAGCTGGGAGCAGCAGCTGGACGATATCCTCAGCCAAATGCTTCAGTACCAAGATCTTCTGCATCGGCCTATTGTGATGGAAGACATCTTGAAGCTGGTGGAAAAGCCCGTGCGCAAAATTTCCAAGTTCGACACCAAGGCCCTGGACGAAAAGATTTACGCCATCGAAGACCAGATTAAGGACGTTAAGGACAAGCTGGCCCACATGACGGAATTCACCATCGAGTGGTTCAGGGGGCTCAAAAAGAAATACGGAAAAGACTGGCCGCGCCTCACGGAAATTTCCTCCCTGGAGAACATCACCGTTACCAAGGTGGTATCCAATAACGCCAAGCTTTACGCCAATCTGGCCGAAGGCTTTGTGGGCATCGGCCTCAAGAAGGACGACGGCGGCGAATTCATCAGCGACTGCTCCGACCTCAGTGAGATTATCGTCATCGGCCGCGACGGCAAGTTCCGCGTTACCAAGGTGGCCGACAAGGCCTTCTTCGGCAAGGATCTCCTGTACGCCGGCGTGTTCAACCGCAGCGACGAGCGAACCATCTACAACGTGATTTACCGCGAGGGCAAGGGCCCGGCCCATTACGCCAAGCGCTTTGCCATCACCTCCGTCACGCGGGACAAGGAATACGACATAACTACCGGGGCCGCGGATTCCAAGATCCTCTGGTTCACCGTGAACCATAACGGAGAAGCCGAGACCGTGCGCGTTTCGCTCCGGCCCAAGAAGGGCTTGAAAAAGACCTCCCTGGAGTGGGATTTCGCCGGCCTGGCCATCAAGGGACGCGCTTCCCGGGGCAATCTGGTAACCAAGAACGCCATTGCCCGCATCCAGCTCAAATCTAAGGGTGTCACCACCCTTGAGGGCAAGGACATCTGGTACGACCCGGACATCCAGCGCCTGAACGAGGACGGCCGCGGCGACCATCTGGGCAAATTCTCGGGCCAGGACCGCGTGCTGGCCATCTTTGCCGACGGCTCCTACTACACCACCACCTACGACCTGGTGAACAAATACCAGGGCGATGTGATTCGCATCGAGAAGTGGGACCCCAACCGCGTGTACACCGTGCTGTACTGGGACAACGCCGCCAAGGCCTACTACGTGAAGCGCTTCAGCTTCCCGGAAAGCAACAATATGCCGCAGCTGTTCATTGCCGACGCCCGCGGCTCCAAGCTGGTGGACCTGTCGGCCGACCTGCATCCGCAGGTGGAACTCACCTTTGGTGGAAAGTTCCAGCATCGTGAACCGGAACTGCTTGACGCCGAGGAGTTTATTGCCAAGAAAGGCTTCGCCGCCAAGGGCAAGAAGTGCTCGCCGTACGACCTCAAATCCGTAGCCTTCGGCGAGCCGCTCCACAAGCCCGAAGACGATTTGGAACCGGCCGAAAGCCCGGAGCCGATGGACGTGGAAATTGACGAGGAAGACCTCCCGGAGACCCCTATCCCCGCCGAAGAGCCCAAGGATAATGGCGATGCGCCGGTAGTAGACTTCTCGGATTGGGAGCCTACGCTATTTTAATTAGGGGAGCAGCCCCCTAAAACCCCCGGGGCTTTTTCGCCTTTCCGTATTTGCCCAGGCAAATACACGGCCCAGCCCCGCGCCTGATGGCGCGATATTATATAAAGATGCTAATTGCACTCACAGGCTTCATGGGAAGCGGGAAAACAACGGTGGGGCGCATCGTGGCCGATGCGCTGGGTTGTCTGTTCATGGACCTGGACGAGATTATTGTGAAAAAAGCGGGCAAGAGCATCCCGGAAATCTTTGCAACCGATGGGGAAAGCGAATTCCGCCGCCTGGAAAAACAGGCTCTGGAGGCTACCGTCAAGAAATACGCCGAATCTACGGCCGTGCTGGCCCTGGGCGGCGGAACCGTTACCGTTCCCGGTGCGGTGGAACTCCTGCAGGAAAAAACGCTTTGTATTTACCTGCAGGCCTCCCTGGAAACCCTATTACATAACCTGGAAGGCCACCGGGAAGGCCGTCCCCTGGCAGGAGAAGGCCTGGGAGAGCGTCTGGCCGCCCGGGAGCCCCTATACCAAAAAGCCGCCCATGTTGTTCTTGACACAGACGGACTTACGCCACAGGAAATGGCCGATGAAATAATAATCGACTGCCTTTAAATAACGTCTTCCCGCTCCCGCACATCCTTCAGCCGAAGCTGGATGGTGGATGAACCGCGGTAGAAATTCTCCACAATGGAGTAGCAGATATCAATGGGATTCCCCGCTTTGATGTACTCGTAATAATCGGCCATATTAAAGCCGATGGCCGCAATTTGCCGGTACGGCTGGCTCTCCTGCATCAGGTCCAGCTTCAGGTGCACGCCGCCGGCGCCCACCTTGCGGCCGTTTCCGGCATCATACACATCTTCCGTGAGAAACACCGGATTGCTGTTGCCGGGGCCGAAGGGCTGGAACTGCTTGAGTATGCGGGTGAATTTGGGCGTAATCTGCGAGAAGTCCAGCCGGGCGTCAATTTCTACAACGGGCGTTAATTCCTCCCGGGTAATGTTGCCGGAGACGAACTTGTTCATCCGCTTGCAGAACTCCTCCAGGTTTTCTTCCTTCATGGTGAGGCCGGCCGCATACACGTGGCCGCCGAAGTTCTCCAGCAAATCGGCACAGCTTTCGATGGAGGCATACAAGTCAAAGCCAGAAACGCTTCTGGCACTGCCGGTTACAAAGCCGTTGCTCTTGGTGAGCACCACGGTGGGCTTATAATAGGCTTCCACCAGACGGGACGCCACAATACCCACAACACCCTTGTTCCAGGTGGGATTATAGACTATGGTAACATTCTCTGTCTCCAGCGCTTCCCCGTTGCGAACCATCTCCAGCGCCTCCTGCGTAATTTCCCGGTCGATGGACTTCCGCTCGTTGTTGCTGTCGTTGATTTGCTCGCCAATCCGGAAGGCCGTCTGGTCGTCCGTTGCCGTGAGCAGTTCCACCGCCAGCCGCCCGCTTTCCATTCGGCCGGCCGCATTGATACGCGGACCAATTTTGAAAACGATGTCGTCGATATTGATGTGTCCGGGCTCCAGCTTGGCCAGGTTGATCATGGCCAGGAGGCCCTTCCGCGGGTTCTCGTTCAGGCGCTTGAGGCCGTAGTGGGCCAGAATGCGGTTTTCGCCGGTCATGGACACCAGGTCCGATGCGATGGAAACCACCTGCAGGTCCAGCAGCGGGTCCAGCAGCTCCGGATCCAGGTCGTACTTTTTCACATAACCCTGCACCAGCTTGAAACCTACGCCACAGCCGCACAGGTCATCAAAAGGATAATGGCAGTCTTCCCGCTTGGGGTCCAGCACCGCCACGGCGCCGGGAAGCTCTTCCTCCGGCAGATGGTGGTCGCAAATAATCACCTCAATACCCTTGGCGCGGGCATATTCCACCTTGTCGATGGCCTTGATGCCGCAGTCCAGGGTAATGACCAGACCGAATCCATTGTCGCCGGCCCAGTCCAGGCCCTTGTAGGAGAGGCCGTAGCCTTCGTCGTACCGGTCCGGAATATAGAAATCCACTTTTTGGGTGAAGCGGCGGATAAACGAATATACCAGCGCAACGGCGGTGGTACCGTCTACATCGTAGTCGCCGTAAACCAGGATTTTTTCCCCTTTCACTATGGCATCGTGCACGCGTTCCACGGCCTTGTCCATATCGGCCATCAAAAACGGGTCGTGCAGATCTTCCAGACGAGGGCGGAAGAAGCTGCGGGCCTCCTCAAACGTGCACACACCGCGCTGGACAAGCAAATTGGCCAGAACCCGGTCTATGCCAAGTTCCGCAGCCAGCTGCGCCGCCGTTTCCTCGGCCGCAACCGTTTTTACCGTCCATTGCCGTTCAGAAATGCCCATAATCGTACAAAGTTAACAATAATGGGCCGAAAAAACAATAGGCCTAAATTCCCTGAATAGGAATGCCGTCTTCAGGGTTGTCGCCCTGGGGCTCGTTAAAAGGTTGCAGGAAGGGGTTGTACATGCCTTCGCGGGCCAGGGTGGTGGGCTGGCCGTGACCCGGGATCACGTCCGTTTCGCCAGGCAGGGTCATCAGCTTGTCCAGG
The DNA here is from genome assembly GCA_946406355.1 of uncultured Bacteroidales bacterium. Taxonomy (GTDB): domain Bacteria; phylum Bacteroidota; class Bacteroidia; order Bacteroidales; family UBA932; genus Cryptobacteroides. The sequence continues at coordinate 4,828 of CAMJKI010000066.1, forward strand.
ATGGAGCGCATGAGCGCGTCGTAATCGCCTCCGGCCAGGTCCGTGCGGCCGATGCTGCCGGCAAAAAGCGTATCTCCGCTAAGCAGCAGATTGTCTTCCTGCGAATAGAAGCACACGCTTCCCGGCGTATGGCCGGGCGTATGCAGCACTTTCCACTTTGTACCGGAGAGGTTCAGCTCTTCCCCGTCGTACAGTTCCTCAATGTCAAACTGGCGGCGAAGGAACTGGAAGGAATTCTCCATACCCCGGAAACTGCCGGTTATCAGGGACATGATGTCCTTGTCGGCCGGATGCATGTACACGGGAATCTGGAAAAGTTCCAGCAGGCGGGAGACGCCCCACACATGGTCGAAATGCCCGTGTGTGAGGATAATGGCCTCGGGCGTAAGGCCTTTTTCCTTCAGGAACGAGGTAAGACGCTCCACGCCTTCGGGCGAGGACATGCCAGGATCGGCCACCGTGCAACGGGAATTCCCGTCCACCCAAAGGACCACGCAATTAGTCTCCAGCGGATTGAACTGAAAAATGTGGGAATGCAGCATAAGTCGATGTCAATTTCGATTGCAAATTTACGATTATTTTGCCAACTTTGTAAGACAACAACCACGCTTTAAATGCACATCGGAATCGCAGGTAATATCGGCAGCGGAAAAACCACGCTTACAACCCTACTGGCCCGCCATTATGGCTGGGCCCCCAAGTTCGAGTCCGTTACCTACAACCCGTATCTGGCCGATTATTACAAAGACATCAAGCGCTGGTCGTTCGCCCTGGAAATGTACTTCCTGCAGCAGCGCCTGCACGATGTACTGGAAATTTCCAAATCCAAGGACGTCATTATCCAGGACCGCACCCTGTTCGAAGGCGTGCACATTTTCGTGGCCAACAACTATGCCCAGGGAAATCTGTCGGAACGGGACTACAACACGTACATGGACACCTACAACGTAATGATGGAAGTGGTGCACGAGCCGGACCTCATGATTTACCTCAAAAGCAGCATCCCCCACCTGGTGTCCCAAATCCAAAAGCGCGGCAGGGACTATGAGCAAACCATCTCCATCGAATACCTGAGCGGCCTCAACGAACGTTACGAGAAGTGGATTTCGGAATATAAGGGCAGGCTTATTGTGATAGAGGCCGATGACATGGACTTCCTCAACCGGCCGGAAGATTTTGCCGCCATCACAGACCGCATAGACGCGGAATTATACGGATTATTCTAAATACTTTATACTATGCATATTGCAATCGCGGGAAATATCGGAAGTGGCAAGACCACTCTTACCAAAATGTTGGCTGCGCATTACGGCTGGACGCCCAAATTTGAATCGGTAGATTTCAATCCCTATCTGGCCGACTTCTACGAAGACATGGAGCGCTGGTCGTTCAACCTCCAGATCTACTTTCTGAACAAGCGCTTCCAGGATGTGGTGGAAATTTCCAAGCACAAGGAGGTCATTATCCAGGACCGCACCATCTACGAGGACGCCCGCATCTTTGCTCCCAACCTGCATGCGATGGGGCTCATGTCCACCCGGGACTTCGAAAACTACAGCGACTTGTTCGACCTAATGATGTCGCTGGTAAACCCGCCGGACCTCATGATTTACCTGCGCTCCAGCATTCCCAACCTTATTGCCCAAATCCAGAAGCGCGGCCGCGAGTACGAGCGTTCCATCCGCATAGACTACATCACCGGCCTCAACCAGCGCTACGAGGACTGGATTCAGAATTACAAGTCCCGGCTGCTCATCATAGATGTGGATAACATCAAGTTCGAGAACAAGCCGGAAGACTTCCAGTATATCACAGATAAAATTGACGCGGAACTGTACGGACTGTTCCCGGCAGAGTAATAATCGGCCTGTTTTATGGAAAGACCTACCATCATCGACTTTGTAGAGAAGTATTCCCGGCAATACCCCAATCACGTATATCTCCGTGAGAAGGTAAATGGCGCCTGGAAAGAAATTACGCAGGAACAAACCCGCCTGGAAGCCTATCGCATCGGCGCCGGCCTCATGTCGCTGGGACTCAAGAAGGGAGACAAAATTGCCCTCCTGAGCGAAAGCCGCGCCATGTGGATCCTGGCCGAGCTGGGCGCCATGTACGCCGGCGCCACGGACGTTCCCCTGTCCGTGAACCTGGGCGAAGGAAAAGACCTGGTATTCCGCATCAACCACTCGGATTCCAAGTGGATTCTGGTATCGGGCAACCACCTGCGCAAAATCCGTTCCATTCTTCCGGAATGTCCTAACGTAGAGAAGGTTATTGTCTTCGACGACACCGCCTTCGACTACGAAAAACTGGAGTCCAGGGAAATCCGGATGAGCGAAATCCAGAAGATGGGCGACGAATTCCTCAACGCCCACCGGGCCGAATTCGAAGCCCGTTTCCGCAGCATCGGCCCGGACGATTACGCCAACATTTCCTATACTTCCGGCACCACGGCCGATCCAAAGGGAATCCTTCTCACCCACCGGAACTACACAGCCAACGTAGAGCAGGGCAGCTCCGTTATCGGCGTGGAAGAAAAAGGGGTGATGCTCATCATCCTGCCACTGGACCACTGCTTTGCCCACGTTGCCGGCATGTACACCATGATGATTTACGGCGGTTCCATTGCTTTTGTACCCATCGGCAAAAACGCCATGGCTACGCTTCGCAACATTCCCACGGCCATTATGGAAACCCGTCCGCACGTAATGCTGTCGGTGCCCGCCCTGGCCCGCAATTTCAAGAAGAATATCGAGAGCGGCATCAAGAAGAAGGGCGGCTTTACGGAGAAGCTCTTCTATTTTGCCCTGGACAACGCCATCAAGTATAACAAGGAATACTACAACCGGGGCACCGGCGGTACCTTCTGGAGAAAGCCCCTGGTGGCGCTGTTCGACAAAATCATCTTCTCCAAGGTTCGTGAGAGTTTCGGCGGCCGCATGCAGTTCTTCGTGGGCGGCGGCGCCCTGCTGGACATTGAACTGCAGCGCTTCTTCTGCGCCGTAGGCATGCCCATGTTTCAGGGTTACGGCCTCACGGAAGCAACACCCATTATCTGCGCCAATTCGGCAGGCCATGCCCGCTTCGGCTCCTCCGGCCGCATAGTGAAGCCCATGGACTGCGTCATACTGGACGCCGAGGGCAAGGAAGTGCCCCACGGAACCCGCGGAGAAATTGTCATTCGCGGAGAAAATGTGATGGCCGGCTACTGGAAGAACCCCAAGGCCACGGCCGATACCATCGTGAACGGCTGGCTGCACACCGGCGACATGGGCTACATTTGCCCGGAGGACCCGGAATTCCTGTATGTGGTGGGCCGTTTCAAGAGCCTCCTCATCTCTTCCGACGGTGAAAAATACTCCCCCGAAGGCTTCGAGGACAACATTACGGAAACTTCCAAGTGGGTAAACGCCTGCGTGCTGCACAACGACCAGAAGCCCTTCTGCGTGGCCCTCTTTGTGCCGGACAAGGCCGCCCTGGCCGAAGCCGCCACCAAACACGGACTGGATCCCGCCACGGAAGCCGGCAAGCGTTATATGCTGGATTTAATCCAGGCCGATGTAGACAGCTACAAGAAAGGCGGCAGCCACGAGGGCATGTTCCCGGAGCGCTGGCTGCCTTCCGCCATCGGCATCTGCGACCAGGAATTCACCATTGCCAACAAGATGATGAACTCCACCATGAAGATAGTCCGCGGCAAGGTGGAAGAGCACTATGCCAATTTGCTGGACTACCTTTACACTACCGAAGGCAAGGACATCCATAACGCCCGCAACCTGAAGGCGCTGGAATAGTTCCCCGCCATCTCCGCCGCTTGTTGCCGCGAATCCACAAAAACGGGCCGCCAGTGCATTCTGAGTGTACTGGCGGCAAGGTTTTGGGCCGATATGGCCGATTCTGCTGCCGCGAATCCACTAAATCGGCCCCACAGGGCCTTCCAGCTGGATTGGCGGCAATAAGGCGGCAAGGGGGCCACGAAAGGGGGGCGACGGGGAGCGGCGAGTTGCAGAAAAAGTGCTATCTTTGTAGTCTATGGCAAAAAAGGAGTACATTCAGGTACGCGGCGCGCGGGCGAACAACCTGCAAAACATAGATGTAGATATTCCCCGGGGCGAATTTGTAGTGGTGACGGGCCTTAGCGGCAGCGGTAAAAGTTCGCTGGCGTTCGACACCATCTACGCCGAGGGGCAGCGCCGCTACATGGATACCCTGTCCACCTACGCCAAACACTTCATGGGTATTCTGGAAAAGCCGGAGGTGGAAGAAATCAAAGGCCTCAGCCCCATCATTGCCATAGAACAGAAGACCACCGGAAACAATCCGCGTTCCACGGTAGGAACCATTACGGAAATCTACGACTTCCTGCGCCTGCTGTATGCCAAGGGCTCGCGGGCTTTCTCTCCGGAAACCGGAAAGGAAATGGTCCGCTATACGGATGAGCAGATAGTGGATCTGATCATGACCCAATACAGCGGCCGGAAGTGCTACCTGCTGGCTCCGCTGGTACGGGGCCGTAAGGGCCACTACCGGGAGCTGTTTGACCAAATGCGCAAGCGGGGCTATACGGAAGTGCGTATAGATGAGGAAATTCTTGAGCTGCAAGGCGTTACCGCATTGGATCGCTATAAGCCCCATTTCATAGAACTGGTAGTGGACCGCCTGAAACCGGAGGCCGGAGACGACAAACGCATCCGGGACTCCGTGGCGCGGGCGCTCAACATCGGCAAGGGCTCCGTGGCCGTGCTGGATATGGAAAGCGGCCGACTGGCGCATTTCTCCAAGCATCTGGTAGATCCGGACAGCGGCCTTTCCCTGCAGGAACCGCAGCCGCACAGCTTTTCCTTCAATTCGCCGCAAGGTTACTGTCCGCACTGCAAGGGCCTGGGTACCATTGTGGACGTGAATATGGACAGCATTATCCCGGACCGGAGTCTCTCCGTGGCCGATGGCGCCATAGTCCCGCTGGGAAAGGTTCGGGAAAACCGGAAATTCGACATCATCCGTTCCATTGCCCGCAAGTACAACTTCAGTCTGTACGACCCGGTGGACGCCATCCCCGACGAAGCCCTCAGCCTGCTGGTATTCGGCTCTGAAGACCTCTTCCGCGTGGGCGAGGGCAGCTTGTCGGAAATGGCCTCCTGGGGCGGTGTCATCGACCATATAGAAGATACCGTCACCTGCCCCGTTTGCAACGGAACGCGTCTGAACCGGGATGCCCTCTGCTTCCGCGTAGACGGAAAAACCATCCCGGAAGTGAGCGCCATGGAAATGTCGGAGCTGCGGGAGTGGCTGGACAAGATTCCCCAAGGATTCAACCAGCGGGAACAGAACGTTTCGCGCGATATCCTCAAGGAACTTCGGGAACGCGTGCAATTCATGCTGGACGTGGGTTTGGACTATCTTTCGCTGGACAGACCCACCGGGTCCCTGAGCGGCGGTGAGAGCCAGCGCATCCGCCTGGCCACCCAAATCGGCTCCAAGCTGGTGAATGTGCTCTATATCCTGGACGAGCCTTCCATCGGCCTGCACCAGAAAGACAACCGCAAGCTCATCGCTTCGCTCAAAACCCTCCGCAACGAGGGCAACTCCGTGATGGTGGTGGAACACGACGCCGAAACCATGCTCAGCGCCGACTGGCTGGTAGACGTGGGTCCCGGTGCGGGTGAGCAGGGGGGACGCATCTGCCTGAACGCGCCGCTGGACGCCCTCCTCAAAGGCAAGAAAATGGACGCCGATACCGCAGCACACGCTGTTTTGGGCACTTCCGTAACCTTGGATTACCTCAAGGGAGAGAAGAGCATTCCCGTTCCGCCGCTGCGACGGAAGGGAAACGGCCAGTTCCTTTCCCTGCGTGGCGCCAGAGGCAACAACCTGAAGCAGGTGAATGCCGATTTCCCGCTGGGCTGCCTCATCGGCGTGGCGGGCCTCTCCGGCAGCGGCAAGAGCTCCCTGGTGAACGAAACGCTCATGCCCATCCTGAAGCAGAAGTTCTACCGGTCCAAGGAAAAACCGCTTCCCTACGATGCTCTTACGGGCATTGAAAATATCGACAAGCTTATAGAAATTGACCAGAGCCCCATCGGCCGGACGCCCCGTTCCAATCCGGCCACCTTTACGGCCGTGTTTAACGACATCCGGGCCCTCTTCGAGGAAACGCCGGACGCCAAAGTACGCGGTTACAAGGCCGGAAAGTTCTCCTTCAACGTGCCGGGCGGCCGATGCGAGGAGTGCAAAGGTGCCGGCATCAAGGTGATAGAGATGAACTTCCTGCCCTCGGTGCACGTGCCCTGCGAGGTGTGCGGCGGCACCCGTTACCGGGAAGATGTGCTGGCGGTTAAGTACAAGGGAAAGAGCATCAACGACGTGCTGGAAATGTCCATAGCCGAGGCGTATGAGTTCTTCAAGCCCATCCCCAAGATAGCGGTAAAGCTCAAGACCATGGTAGATGTGGGCCTGGGCTATATCCATCTGGGACAGAGTGCCGTAACCCTTTCCGGCGGCGAGTCCCAGCGCATGAAACTGGCGGCGGAGCTTTCCCGCCCTTCTACCGGAAGTACGCTTTATATTCTGGACGAACCCACCACCGGCCTGCACTTCGAAGACATCAAAGTGCTGCTGGGCGTGCTCCAGCGCCTGGTGGATGCCGGCAACAC
>CAMJKI010000067.1 GCA_946406355.1 uncultured Bacteroidales bacterium
TATCAAGGTGTGGATCTGCAACGGTGAGAAGTACGGCAAGCAGGACCTCTCCCCCAACGCCGGTTTCGCTGCCAACTCCGCAGCTCCGGGCGCCGGTCGTCGTGAAGGCGGCAGGGACCGTGGCGAGCGTGGTGGCCGTGGCAACCGTCGCGAGGGCGGTCGTCGTGAAGGCGGCCGTGGCGAGCGCCGATAAGCTGCTTACCAAAGCGTTAAAGTTTGAGCGGGACGGCTGTTTGGCCGTCCTGCTTTTTTTTTGTACTTTTGCAGGCCAAGACAATAAACGTAATAAGAATATGAAATTTAAAGTATTGTTTGTGATGGCGGCAGTGGCCGTTCTGGCCTCCTGCTCCTCCAAGAAGGTTACCACCCTCAAGTGCAACTTCCCCTCTCCGGAATCGGCCCCCGCTTCCGTACAAATCCTGGTGGGCACGCAGCTGGATACCATGGTTGCCGTGGTGGACGGAAAGCTGGAAACCAAAATCCCCGCCGACAAGCGGCTGCTCTCCTATGTGGTTTCCGAAAAGCAGCCGCTGCAGTTTGTGTCCGACGGTTCTACCATTACCGTGGATTTCACCAATAAGTCCGTTGTTTCTTCGGACAAAAACGGCGTTAACAAGCGCCTGAAAGATTACCTGGACTGGCAGGATGAATTCATGCGTGAATTCCAGAGCAAGAATGCCGGGCTTCCCGAAGAAGAAAAAGAGGCATACATGGAAGAAACCCTCCAGGAATACAATGCCCATCTGAAGGAGGTTATCAAGCAGAATCCGGACAATGTGCTGGCGCTCATGTGCATCTCCTCGCTGGAGTTGGACGACGACGAAGCATTGCTGGAGATTCTCCAGAGCCTGTCCCCCGAGATGAAGGAGATCCCTTCCATCGGCGGTACCATCAAGGTGCTTGAAGGCCAGCTTTCTTCCGCCGAAGGCAAGCCGTTCCTGGATTTCAGCGCGGTGCAGGATCCGGAAGACCCCGAGAACTCCACCGTGAAGCTGTCCGACTATGTGGGAAAGGGCAAGTACATCCTGGTAGATTTCTGGGCCTCCTGGTGCGGTCCCTGCCGTGAGGAAATGCCTTATATCAAGGAAGTTTACGAGAAATATCACGGCGACAACTTCGATATCGTGGGCGTTGCCATCAACGACAGGCCGGACGATTCCAAGGCTGCCGTGGAAGTGCTGGAGATTCCCTGGAACCAGATTCTGAATGCCCAGCAGGTTCCCGCCGATCTGTACGGCATCCAGTACATCCCGCACGTCATCCTCTTTGGCCCGGACGGCACCATCCTTAAGCGGAACCTCCACAAGGAATCCATTGGTGAAGCTGTGGCAGAAGCCTTGGGTGAGTGACCATCCAGGAAAAAATAGCGCTTTTTCCCCATTCCCCCGGTGTTTATAGATACTATGACGCCGAGGGAAAGGTGATTTATGTGGGCAAGGCAAAAGACCTGCGCAAGCGGGTTGCACAGTACTTTGTAGCGCCGGAACGCCTGAACACCAAAACGCGCATCCTGGTTTCCAAAATTGCCGATGCGCAGTTCTCCGTGGTGGACACCGAGGCCGATGCCCTGCTGCTGGAGAACAATCTGATTAAGCAGTACAAGCCCAAGTACAACATCCTGCTGAAGGATTCAAAAACCTATCCCTGGATTTGCGTTACCGGAGATGATTTTCCCAAGGTATTCATCACCCGCCGCATAGAAAAGGGCAAGGGAAACCGTTACTTCGGCCCGTACAGCAACGTGATGCACGCGCGGAACCTGCTGGATTTCTTCGGGGAAATGTATCCTTTGCGGACCTGCAATCTGAAAATCACCTCCGAAGCCATCCTGCGGCACAAATTCCGTCCTTGCCTGAACTTCCATATCGGCCGTTGCAAGGCGCCCTGCGTGGGTAACATCTCCCGGCAGGAATACGGCGCTAATATAGAGGAGATTGTTCATATCCTCAGCGGCCGGGGTAATGAAGTTATCCGGCACTACAAGTCCCTGATGGCCGAAGCCGCCGACCGGCTGGACTTTGAGGAGGCCCAGCGCTGCAAAGAGAAGATGCAGTCCCTGGAGAAGCATTACGCCAGGAGCATCATTACATCGGTTGCCGATACGGATGCCGACGTGTTCTCCATGGTGTTTGACGGCGGAGAGGCCTTCGGCAACTTCCTGCGCATTCGCGGCGGTGCCATTGTCCAGAGCCTGAATCTGGGCTTCCGGAGCCAGATTGAAGAGGAGGAAGCCACCATGCTGGCCACCTTCATCGGCGAAATTGAAGATAAATTCGGCACCCTTTCCCGCGAGGTGATAGTGCCCTTTTTACCGGACGTGGAAATTGAGGGGGTGGAGTTCCGGGTTCCCCAGCGGGGCGACAAGCTGGCCCTGTTGGAGCTGAGCGGCAAGAACGCCAAGGAGTTCCACTTCAACAGCCTGAAGCAGCGGGAACATACCGACCCGGACGCCTGGCGCATGAGCGTAATGGAAGAACTGCGGAAGGCGCTGGAAATGAAGGAGCTGCCCCGCCACATGGAGTGCTTCGACAATTCCAATATCCAGGGCACCAATCCGGTGGCTTCCTGCGTGGTTTTCCGTGATGCACAGCCTTCCAAGAAGGATTATAGGCGTTTCAAGATAAAGACGGTGGTGGGCGCCAACGACTATGCCTCCATGAAGGAAGTGGTGAACCGCCGCTATTCCCGCATGCTGGCCGAGAATCCCGACGACCTGCCGCAGCTGATAGTGATTGACGGCGGCAAGGGGCAGCTGGAGTTTGCCCACCAGGCCCTGGCCGAGCTGGGTATCCTGGAACGGGTTACGGTGGTGGGCCTGGCCAAGCGGCTGGAGGAAGTGATCAGGGTGGGAGACCCCTATCCGCTGTTTATCGACCGGAACTCCCAGGCGCTGAAGGTGCTGCAGCAGATTCGTGACGAAGCGCACCGCTTCGGCATCACTTTCCACCGGAACCTGCGTTCCAAGGCGGCCATCCAGAGCGCCCTGCGGGAAATCAAAGGGGTGGGCGAAAAGACCGAACAGCGCCTGCTGCTCCGCTACGGCTCCGTGGCGCGCATTGCCGCCGCGCCCCTGGAGGACCTTTCCGCCCAGGTGGGCGCCGATCTGGCCATACGGATACATGATTATTTGAATAATGACTGAAAAGCAATTTAATAGAATCTTCAGCGCTTTCATCCTGATAGGGATGGTGGTGGTAACGTGCGTCGTTACGGGAATCAAGCTGCGCGGCGCGGCCGACGGACAAACGCTGTGGCTGCTGGTGACGGCTTTCGGTTCGCTGATGGGCGTGCTGGCCACCGTATGTTCGGCCAACGGCTGGATTATTACCTTCCTTTTCGGCTTCCTGGACGTTTCCATCTATGGGATTTCCTGCTGGATGAACTGGATGGAAGGCGGTTCGGGACTGGGAAACGCCCTGCTGCATTTTCTGTACTTCGTTCCCATGCAGCTGGTGGGTTTCCTGCAGTGGAAGCGCCGCGGGGCCAAGGGAGAGTCGCAGGTAAAGGCCCGCCGGCTTTCTCCCGCCATGCGCTGGGGCTGGCTGGGCGTTACCCTGGTGGCCACCGGCGTCCTTTACGTGATTCTGCTGCGCTTCGACCGCAGTGCGGCGGAGGGCTTCCTGCGGGTAGCCGTGCTGCTGGATGTGGTTCCGCTGGTGTGCAATGTCATCGGCCAGTTCCTCATGTCCACGGCCTATATGGAACAGTGGATCTTCTGGATAGCCGTGAATATTACCTCCATCGGCCTGTGGTTAACCTCCGACCAGGCTTTTGCGCCGGTATATATTGTGAAATACAGTTTTTACCTTATCAATTCGGTGAACGGCCTTCGCATCTGGCTTAACTTGAGCAGGCATGAATCTTGATGGTCCTTAAGGAGAGTTTTTATTTTCAAAAAAAATTATTAACTTTGCCGCGATTATCGTTAAACGAGAGAATAAATAAAACGTAATAAACTTAAAACCGATTAATTATGACAAAGGAAGAAATCGTAAAGCAGGTCAAGGATATTATCGTTGACAAGCTTGGCGTAGAGGAGTCTGCAGTTACCGAAACCGCTAGCTTCACCAACGACCTCGGCGCCGATTCCCTGGATACCGTAGAGCTTCTTATGGAGTTCGAGCGTGTGTTCGGCATTAAGATTCCCGATGAGGAAACCAGCGGTATCGCCACTGTAGGCGATGCCATCGCCAAGGTTGCAGAGAAAGTGGGTGAGTAATCACCGGTTGCAAACAGGCAATAAAAAATTAGCCCGGCCAATCGCCGGGCTAAATTTTTTTATTTCTTTGGAAGGGCGAAGGTGACCCGGAAGAAAGGTCTCCTGGCCGATGCCGCGCCGCACAGGATGGCGCGGTAGTAATTCTCCTTGTCCAGTTCCGTGCTGTAACTGTAGGTCTGCTGGTCGGATGCAGCTGCATACTGGGCCAGCATCATATAGTTATAGTAATTGGAGTAGCCGTAGCCGCCGTAACCGCCATATCCGCTATAACCGTAACCACCGTAGCCGTAGCCGCCGTAACCGCCGCCGTACAGGCTGTTGTAATAGCTGGCATACAGCATTTGCCGATAGTAGTCATTGTCCATGATGGAACCGTTGGCGTCGGCAGTTTTGGTGGTGTGCAGGGAGAGCAGCCAGATGTCGGCATCTGTAGCGGTGTCCAGATCGTCGCGGCGAAGCAGTTCCTGCAGATGATAGGTGATATCCGGGGAATACACCATGTTGGAACGGTCGATATCTCCCTGGTCCTCCGTGCTCACGCTGGCGTCCGTGAGGCCGGCGAAGGCAATGCTCTCGTTGCCGTCCTCGTCCTTGACGGTGGTGCGAACGGTGGGGCTTAACATGGTGGGATAGTACTTCATGTCCAGGTAGTTCTCCGGCATATCGAACGGCAGCACGATGGTGGCCTTTACAATAACGGCCCTGTCGGGGTTTCCGGGCTTCTGGGCAATGGCCTCCAGGGTTTTCTCCTTTAATTCGTGCGCCAGGATAACGGGCTTGAGTCCGCCGCCGCCTTCTACCAGAATTCTCTCTTCGGCCTTCTGTTCCTGGGTGGAATGGGTAACCCGGTTGAAGGCGTACTGATAGAACTTTTCGTTGTTGTCCAGGCTTTCGGCCTCGTTGAAAAACTCAGGCTCGCCGGGGATGAGAACGAAGGATGAGTCTTTCTGGACGCCGTTCCAGGTAGAGCGTACCTTAAGCAGGCCGATGTTGTTGTTCCTGTAATAATATTGGTTGGATACGGACAGGCAGGAAAGCTGGAACAGGTTGATGCGTCCTCCGTTGCCTTCCGGAATGTCTGTGCGCAGGTGAATGCCCGGGAGGGCTGCCACGTAATCGTCGTATTTGTCCACGCCGTCATCGGAGGAGCGGTCTTTGAAAACCGGCCCCAGACGGGAGATAACGTCTACATATTTTTGGGCGAACGTCTGGGTGAAGAAGAAAGACAGGTCGCTGGTGCCGTTGCAAACGGGAATACCCTGGGTAATGAGCTCTTCACTGTGGGCGATGGAGCGGTTAATGCTGGTTTTCGTAGTTCCCAGCGGCTCCGTAAGTTCCGTGACGTAGATGTTCTGGATAACGTGTGCCTGGTCGTCGCTGGCACAGGAGACGGTGTCGGCTGCAAAGAACAGCTGGAAGCTGAGGGCCTGCGGGTTGCTGCCCAGATCCAGCGTATCCAGGGCCGGAATCAGGGTGAAGGCGCTTTCCCGGGTGGTGAGTCCGAAGACATCGTCCCGGATGGCGCCGATGGCCACGTGGCGGTCGGAATAGCCCGACAGGTCGCTGGACAGCTTCATCTGAATCTCGTCCAGGTTGAACTCCACTGTATATGTATCGAACAGAAGGGTCTTGTCAACAAGGTCTTCGCCCAGGCTGTAATCGGCGTCTATGCAGCTGGCGGCCAGAAGGGCCGTGGCGGCGAGACCTAGCGTAAGGTATTTCTTCATTTGAGCAGATTGTCGTAAAAAGCGTTATAGCTGTCCATGTAGCTTCCGTCGGCCAGGGAGCCGGCCTGGTAGGGGAGCATGGGAACACCCAGCCCTTCGCACCAGGAAAGCAGTTCCGGATGGATGCCTTCGCTGCCCAGGATGATGCCGTCGGCGTACTGCGCGGCTAATTTAGCAAGATCTATGCCGCCGGCGTTCTCCGGGAGCGGTGCGTCCTGGGGCTTGATGGCACCATACAGGATGGTTTTGTCAAACCCGGGGGCGAAGGCTTCGGTGGGCGTGTCGTCAAATAGGGAGAGCACCACCTTGGAGCCGGAGAAGATAGGGTCGTCCTTATAGGCTTTTTTCAGGTACAGGGGCAGCACATGGGAAATCCAGCCGGAGCAGTGGATAATATCCGGGGCCCAGCGGAGCTTCTTGACGGTTTCCAGTACGCCGCGGGCAAAGAAGATGGCCCGTTCGCCGTTGTCCGGGAAGAACTGGCCTTCGTCGCTGCGGTAAATCTGCTTGCGGCGGAAGTAATCTTCGTTGTCGATAAAGTACACCTGGATGCGGGCCGATGCAATGGAGGCCACCTTAATGACCAGCGGACGGTCTACGTCGCCGATGATGATGTTCATGCCGGAAAGCCGGATTACCTCGTGCAACTGGTTTTTCCTCTCGTTGATGCAGCCATACCGCGGCATGAAGGCGCGGATTTCTTTCCTACGCTCCTGGATGCCCTGCGGAAGTTCCCGGCACATCTTGGCGATGGCGGTTTCCGGCAGATACGGATACATCTCTGCGTTGACAAAAAGAATCTTGGCGGAATCTCCCATATTACTGTAATTTAACTTACAAAGTTAACATTTTTTTTTGACTTTTTCCCCGCATTCAGTAACTTTGGGGCGAAATTAGGCAGTCTATGGCCTCCAAACAGCAGAATACAACCATCCGGCGGCGCCTTGTAAGTGCCTGGATTTCCACCGTCATCAGTTTGTCGATGGTGCTTTTGCTGGTGGGTATCGGTGCCTTGCTGCTCATTAACGCGCGCGCAGTTTCGGACTATTTCAAGGAAAATCTGCAGGTGTCGGTGTTGCTGAAGGAACAGGTGGGGGAAGAGGAAGCCCGGCAGTACGAAAACCAGGTGGCGGCGCTTCCGGGCGTACGTTCCACCACCTTCATTTCCCGGGAACAGGGCGTGGAGGAGATGGCCAGCATGCTGGGGCAGGATTTCCTGGATGTGTTCGAGAGCGCTCCCGTGCCCATTTCCATCGACGTAAACCTGGAGGCGGCCTATGTATCGGCCGACAGCCTGGAGGTGATGAAGGCGCAGCTGGGCAAGTCGCCCCTGGTGGAAGAGGTGGTGTACCAGACTTCGCTGGTAGATGCCCTTAACCAGAACCTGAACAAGATTTCGCTGGGCCTGGCGATACTGGTGGGGCTGCTGCTGTTCATCTCCTTCGTCCTTATTGCCAACACCGTGCGACTGGATCTTTTCTCTCGCCGCTTCTCCATCCATACCATGCATCTGGTGGGCGCAACGCGCGCCTTCATCCGTCGGCCTTTCATGGGCCGGGCGGCGCTTCAGGGCCTTTTTGCCTCGCTGGTGGCCATTCTGCTGCTGGTGGGGGCCCTGTTCCTGCTCCGGAAAGAATTCTACCAGATGTTCGAGATTTTCACCATGGAATCGCTGCTTAAGGTTATGGGTATCATGGTGCTGTCCGGCGTAGGAATCTGCATGGCCAGCACGTTCATTGTAGTAAACCGGCTGGTCGGCTACGACCGGGATCAGGTATATAGTTTCTAGCTTATGGCAAAAACTCCCGTCAAGAAGAACAATCAAGATAAAATGGCCACTACGGCCAAAGGAATCAAGTTGATGATTGCCGGCCTGCTGGTAATGGTGGCCGGTTTCCTGTTGCTTTCGGGCGGCGGATCGGACGACCCTAATTTCTTTAACGAAGCCATGTTCGACTGGCGGCGCCTGATAGCCGCCCCCATAGTGATTATTTCGGGCATAGTTATAGAAATAATAGCTATTATGGGAAATTTCAAAGATAAAAGTGAATAATTGGAGGCCGAAGGCCGATAGCAAGTCCCTTCCCCGAGGGAAGGGATTTAGGGAAGGGGCAACGTGGAGTTAAAGGGGGCGGAGGCCTAAGCGTAATAAGTTGAAAATAGAGATAAACGTATAATTATGGAGTGGTGGCAGGCCTTTTTGCTGGGAATTGTCCAGGGTCTTACTGAGTTTCTTCCCGTGTCCAGTTCCGGGCACCTGATGATCTTCAAGGAGCTGCTGGGCGTGGATGCCGAGGGTTTTCTGGATTTCACCATTACGGTGCATTTTGCCACCGTCCTGGCCACCCTGGTGGTTTTCTGGGGCGTTATCTGGAAACTGCTCAAAGGCTTTTTCAAGTTCAAGTATAACGACGAAACAGACTACATCTGCAAGATCCTGGTCTCCTGCATCCCGGTGGCCCTGGTGGGCTTCCTGTTCAAGGATCAGGTAGAGGCCCTGTTCAGCGGTTCGCTCAAGCAGGTGGCCGGCGGTCTTTGTATCACGGCTGCGCTGCTCTGGATATCCGACAGCGCCGGCAAGCGCTTCAGGGTGCCGGTAGCCAAAGACCAGCGCAACGGCATTTCTTACTGGCAGGCCTTTGTTGTGGGCATCGCCCAGGCCTTTGCCGTGGTGCCGGGTGTTTCCCGTAGCGGCAGCACCATTGCCACGGGTCTTCTCACCGGCGTAAAGCGGGAATCCATGGCGCAGTTCTCCTTCCTGATGGTGCTCATTCCCATCATCGGCGAGCAAGGCCTGGATTTGCTCAAGGTAGCTGTCGGAAGCGAATCTTTCGGCGGTGGCGTGGGGTCCCTGCCCCTGGTGCTGGGCTTTGTGGCGGCCTTTTTCAGTGGCCTCTTCGCCTGTAAGGTCATGATTGCCCTGGTGAAGAAGGCCAAGCTTCTGTGGTTCGCCCTCTACTGTCTTCTGGTGGCTTCTCTTATCTTTTTCCTGGCTTAATTGGAACGCAAGCTCACATATTTTGTCTCCGACATTCACCTGGGACTTCCGCAGGCCGATCCGGCCGGGCGGGAGGCTCGTTTTGTGGCTTTCCTGCGTGGCATTGACGCTTCAAAGACCGAAGCGCTTTATATGCTGGGGGATATCTGGGATTTCTGGCACGAGTACCGGGATGTGGTCCCCAGGGGCTACGTGCGCGTTTTTGCCGCCCTGGTGGAGCTGATGGATGCCGGCGTAAAGGTATATTTCTTCCCGGGCAACCACGACTATTGGAGCTACCAGTATTTCGAAGACCTGGGCATCAAACGCCTGAAGCAGCCTTTTGTGGTGGAAATCGGCGGTAAACGCTTCTGCCTGGGGCACGGCGACGGCCTGGGACCGGTGAACTGGAAATACCGGGTTATCCAGGCTATCTTCCACAACCGCACCTGTCAGCGCCTTTTTGCCACCATGCACCCCTGGCTGGCCTACCGCTGGGGCACCGGCTGGAGCGCCAGTTCCCGCAAGAGCCAGCGTTACCGCTATGTATTTAAGGGAGAGGACGAGCCGCTGTACAAGTACTGCTCCGCTTTCCGGGAGCCGGTAGATTTCTTTATCTTCGGCCATTATCACTGCAAGGTGGACATGCCGGTGGGAAAGGCCCGCCTGCTGCTTCTTTCCGACTGGCTGGACAACTCCAACTGGATGGTCTACGACAGCCAGGCCGATGAGCTTTCGGTTGTTTACAAGTGAATTTCCGGGACTACCTCTTGTGCGAGTAAGTCCCTCCCCCGAGGGGAGGGGTTTCGGGAGGGGGTAACGTGAAGAATCTACTGCAAGTAGATTTCTGGGACCACCACTTGTGGTGGTTCTTCCCAGAAGATGGACCAATATAGGTCGCGGTAGTGCCCTTCTTTCCAGATTTGAATTAGCTCCTCAATGTCTTTGTCTTCCCCTTCCGGGTCGTAATCGTCCTTGAGGTTATTGTCGAAGAGCCGGGCAATCCCCTGCCAGAAACCGGCGGTGATGCCGCTTTTGTATTCCTTGATGATGGCGTAGGGCGACTGTCCCGTTTCCCGCGCGATAAGTTTAATAAGGAGCGCCCCCTGCTGGATGGACATCTTGCGCATGGACCCCTCGAACTCGTTGAACAGCTGTTTCTGGACCTGTGATATGTAGCGGTCCCGCTTGAGCCGTCCATAGTGGTTGGCCTCTACGACGCTGTCTACCTGGGCAACCAGTTGGCCGGCTACCTCGGCATAGGGATAAACTCGGCCGAAGCGCCATACCAGCTGGTAATAATCCCGCCAGTTCTTTCCTTTTCCCTTGTTCTGGGCAAAGATCCAGATGGGTTCCAGCACGTCCAGATAGGTTGTGTCGCCTTTTTCGTCCACCTGGAAACGCATGTATCCGCCGCCGCTATTCCCGTTTTCGCTGTTCACGATAACCAGGGCCTGCTGCTCCCGCTGCTGTTTGGCACGCTTCATGGCCTCGCGGATATGATTCTGCGCGGAGGCTTCGGCCGGAAGAAGCAGAAGCAGGAACAGGGCGATATGAAGGATGCGTTTCACCGTGGCAAAGGTAGTGCTTTGCAAATACTTTACCAAATGCAAGAGATTCCCGGTCAAGCCGGGGATGACGAAGGTGAGGCGATGCCGGGAAAGACGGCCATTTTTGCTCCGGTCGAAAATTGCAGGGAAAAATTTTCGACATAGTATGGATTGGTCGAATTTTCAATCAGTTAGGTTTCAAAACTTGCGGTCGAAAATGTTTAAAAAACTGGCAAAAAAGTTTGGAGGTTCAAATATTTTTTGTAACTTTGCAATCCCGAAATTGGAGCAAAATGCACCCAACCAGCTGAGTTTCAATGAGTTAGGGACAAATAAGGAAATTTTAAAAACATTACAGCAATGTTACAGCCTAAAAGAACAAAATTCAGAAGGGAACAGAAAAACCGCATGAAGGGCAATTCCGGTCGTGGAAACCAGCTCGCATTCGGCTCTTTTGGCCTCAAGAACCTTGAGAATTGCTGGCTTACCGCCCAGCAGATCGAGGCTGCCCGTCAGGCCATTTCCCGTCGTATGAACCGTGAAGGTCAGATCTGGATCCGTGTCTTCCCTGTGAAGCCGTTCACCGCCAAGCCGCTCGATACCCGTATGGGTAAAGGTAAGGGTGACCCTCAGGGCTTTGTCGCTCCCATCACTCCTGGCCGTATCCTCTTCGAGGCCGAGGGCGTTTCCCTCGCCGTTGCCAAAGAGGCCATGCGTCTTGCCGCCAACAAGCTTCCCGTTGCCACCAAGTTCGTGGTCCGCAGGGATTATGTAGAAGAATAATCATTGGAGGAGAAGAAAATGAAAGTATCTGAAGTACGCGAGATGAGCATCGCCGACCTGCGCGACCGCATCGAGATCGAGAAGAACAACCTCGACACCATGAAGCTCAATCATGTGATCTCTCCGCTGGAGGACACCTCCAAGATCCGCAAGACCCGTCAGGATATTGCCCGTATGATCACCATCCTGGCCGAGAAAGAGAAACAGCAGAACTAAAG
>CAMJKI010000068.1 GCA_946406355.1 uncultured Bacteroidales bacterium
TTTCAGAACGCTGCAGGTTAATGGGCGAAGTGCCGCAGGTCTGCATTTTTCTGCTGACCTGCGGCGGTAGAACGCGTCAGTGGCCGATTTGTGCCCCAGGTCGGCTGTTTTTTGCAGACCTGCTACGCTTTGGACAATTACCTGCGACAGTTGAGAGATAACAACGACCCTTCTTGTGTCGCCAGCCTGGTGTAGGGGGCGGGGAACAATAGAGAGGAGCGTTAAATGGCGGCCAACTGGGAGGGCGGTCCCACAGGCGAAGCCGGAGGGATGCCTGTGTTCAGCGAAAGCGGTGCCACGGAGGGATAGGTTTCAACCGGCATGCGCACGACGGTGAGTCAGCGGGAAAAAGAGACGTTCGCAGGCAAGCCCTCCCGGTTGGAAATACCGCCATAGCGACGAACGTCGTTCCCCGCCCCCTACACCAAGGCTGGCATCTGCACCAAGTGAGCCGTGTCGACACGAAATGGCCATTACACAACGTTCTGCATGTCAACATGGTTACGTTTTCAGGCATAACGGGCGTTTTGGTTGCCGTGTTGACAAGAAATCAGTCTTGTACCTCATTCTATCTGTCAACACGGCAAAACTAAAATTATACAAAAAAGAGAGCCACACAGGCTCTCTTTTTTGTGTCTGGATGACTGGACTTGAACCAGCGACCTCCTGGTCCCTAACCAGGTGCGCTACCAACTGCGCTACATCCAGAAGAATGGACCGCAAAATTACTACTTTTTCCTAAAATAGCAAAATTATTTGCGGTCTTTTTAACTAGAAGGCTGCAATAAGTTCCTCGTTGCTGTAAGCATCGGCCCCGTAGCAGGTCTTCAGATAGGCCAGGCCGCTCACGTAATCCTCTTCCGTGAAGGCGTTGGTGGCTTCCTTGGCCACTACCACGTCGTAGCCGAGCATATAGGCGTCGGCGGAGGTATGGCGGCAGCACATGTGCGTGTGCAGGCCGGTGATAACCACGGTCTTAACACCCAGTTCCTTGAGCAGGATGTCCAGGTCGGTCTGGAAGAAACCGCTGTAGCGGCGCTTGGGAACCACATAGTCTTTGTTGCAAAGTCCCAGTTCGGGAATGACTTCGGCGCCGGGCGTGCCCTTGATGGCGTGGTCGCCCCACAGCTGGAGTTCACGGTCGATGCCGGGCAGGTGGCAGTCGTTGCAGAAAATAACGGGAACGCCTTTCTCGCGGGCTGCATCCAGAAGGCTTGCAGTTGCGGGAACGATGGCACGGCCGCGGTCGCAGCCGAGCGCGCCGGTCACAAAGTCGTTGAGCATGTCAACGACCAGGATGGCGGGATGGTTGAGTTTTTCCATTTTTATAATGTTGTGTTTGTATTTGTCGTTTGCCCCTTATACAAGTTCGATGCCAGCGGCGCGACAGGCCGAACGCATGTCCTCCGGCCAGATGGCCGACTGGATTTCGCCGATATGCGCCTTGCGAAGCAGGAACATGCAAAGGCGGGACTGGCCGATACCGCCGCCAATGGTGTAGGGCAGTTCGCCGGCGAGGAGGCGCTTGTGGAAATAAAGGTCTTTCTTCCACTCCTGTCCCCGTTCGGCCAGCTGGCGGCGCATGGCGTCGGCATCTACGCGGATACCCATGCTGGAGATTTCAAAAGCGCTCTGCAGCACATTGTTCCACAGAAGGATATCGCCGTTGAGGCCTTCGAAACCGTCGCTGTTGGGGGTGCTCCAGTCGTCGTAGTCGGCGGCACGTCCGTCATGGATGGTTCCGTCGCCCAGCTTTCCGCCGATGCCGATGATGAAAACGGCCTTGTGCTCCTTCACGATAGCATTTTCCCGTTCCTTCGGGGAAAGGGTGGGATACAGGCGGCGAAGCTCTTCGGCGTGGATGAAGAAGATATCTTCCGGCAGTTCCGGAACTATCTGGGGAAATTCTACGTACAGTTTATTCTCGGTCACTTTTACGGCCTCGTAGATGCGGCGGACGGTCTTTTTGAGAAAGTCCAGGTTGCGGTCTTCCTTCCGGATCACCTTCTCCCAGTCCCATTGGTCCACATAAATGGAATGGATGTTGTCCAGATCCTCGTCGGGGCGGAGGGCATTCATGTCGGTATAGATGCCCCGGCCGGGCTCCACGCCCAACTCTCCCAGTTTCAGGCGCTTCCACTTGGCCAGGGAGTGTACCACCTCGGCCTGCTGCTCGTCCAGCGACTTGATGGGGAAATGAACGGGACGCTCCACGCCGTTAAGGTCGTCGTTGATACCGGTGCCGGAAAGCACAACCATGGGCGCCGTTACGCGCAGCAGGGCCAGCTGGGCACTGAGGTTCACCTGAAACATGTCTTTAACCGCCTTGATGGCCTTCTCGGTCTGCTCCGTGCTGCCCAGAAGGTTCCGGTAGTTTTCGGGGATGTAAAGTGACATAATTCTAAATTTGCCTGCAAAGATAATCATTTGATAGAGAAAATTCTAAATTTTTTTATTATGTTTGCAAGTGTAAACTTACTTAACAGATGATTATCATGAAATTCGGCGGCACTTCCGTGGGGACAGCCGCCAGAATCAAGAACGTTGCCGCGCTGGTTTCCAGCGTGCCTTCCTGTCCCTTCGTAGTGCTTTCGGCCATGTCCGGCGTAACCAATTCGCTGGTAGAGATTGTGGGCTATCTGTACAACCGCAATCCCGACGGTGCCCGTGAAACCATAAAACGCCTGGAATCCAAGCATTTGCAGGTTGCTAAGGAACTGTTGGAAGACTCTTCGGCCGATACCTTCATCAAGGAAACCTTTGCCGGCGTGGCCGCCCTTACACGGGAGTATTTCGGCCCGGTTCAGGAGAAGATGATTTTGGCCCAGGGAGAACAGCTTTCCACCAAACTGATGGAGCTGTACCTGAAGAAACAGGGGGTGAATGTGGTCTTGCTGTCGGCGCTGGATTTCATGCGTCTGGACGACCAGGGAGAACCCGACCAGGATTACATCCGCGAGCATCTGGCCCCGCTCATCGAGGGCAAGGCCGATCTGTACCTTACCCAGGGCTTTATCTGCCGGAATCTCCGCGGCGAGGTGGACAACCTCCAGCGGGGCGGCAGCGACTATACCGCCTCTCTCATCGGCGCTGCCGTGAATGCCGAGGAGATCCAGATTTGGACCGATATCGACGGCATGCACAACAATGATCCCCGCGTTGTGGAAAAGACCAGCGCCGTTCGGCACCTGCATTTTGACGAGGCGGCCGAGCTGGCCTACTTCGGCGCCAAAATCCTGCACCCCACCTGCATCCAGCCGGCCAAGTTTGCCAACATCCCGGTGCGCCTGCTGAATACCATGGAGCCGTCGGCCCCCGGTACCCTCATCGACAACAATCCCGAGCCCGGCACCATCAAGGCCGTGGCCGCCAAGGACAATATCATCGCCATCAAGATCAAGAGCTCCCGGATGCTGCTGGCGCACGGTTTCCTGCGCAAAGTATTCGAGATTTTCGAGAGCTACCGTACCCCTATCGACATGATTTGCACCTCGGAGGTGGGCGTTTCCGTTACCATCGACGACACCCGCTACCTGAGCGAGATTGTGCACGACCTCAAGCGCTACGGCACCGTTACGGTAGACCTGGACATGTGCATCGTGTGCGTAGTGGGCGACATGGACTGGGAGAACCTGGGCTTTGAGTCCAGCGTACTGGCCGCCGTGAAGGACATTCCCGTGCGGATGGTGAGTTACGGCGGAAGCAACTACAACATTTCGCTGCTGGTTAAGGAAGAGGACAAGGCCCGCACCCTGCAGGCCCTGAGCCGTCAGCTTTTTGCCTGATGCTTAAAGGAAAATACCCGCTGGAGCGCTTCCGGGACATCCGGACGCCCTTCTACTATTACGATACCGCTTTGCTGCAAAGAACGCTGGATACTATCCGGGCAGCCCTGCGGGACCGTCCTTCGTGGGAAGTCCACTATGCGGTAAAAGCCAACCGGAATCCGGTGCTGCTGCAGCAGATTGCGGCGGCGGGGCTGGGTGTAGACTGCGTGAGCGGCGGTGAAATCCAGGCCGCGCTGGACGCCGGCTTCCCGGCTTCGGGCATCGTATATGCCGGCGTAGGAAAGGCCGACTGGGAAATCCGTCTGGGCCTTTCCAAGGGCATCTGCCGCTTCAATGTGGAGTCGGAGGCCGAGCTGGAAGTGATTGCCGCCATCGCCGCCGAAATGGGTGTAGTGGCTCCCATCAGCTTCCGCGTAAATCCCGATATCGGTGCGCACACCCTGGCCGGCATCACCACCGGGCTGGCCGAAAATAAATTCGGCATCTATCACGGCAGCATAGAGCCGGTAATCCGGAAAGCCCTGCAAATGCCTTCGGTGCGTTTCCTGGGACTGCATTTCCATATCGGCTCGCAAATCCTGGACATGAGCGATTTCGTGGGCCTTTGCAACCGCATCAACGAGCTCACAACCCGCCTGGAACGGAAAGGGCTGCCGATTGGCGATATCAACGTAGGCGGCGGCCTGGGCATAGAATACGGACACCCCAACCACTTGCCCGTGGCCGATTTCGACAGCTATTTCAACACGTTCAAGCGCCATCTGCAAGGGAACCGGCCCGTCCGTTTTGAGCTGGGACGGAGCATCATCGCCCCCTGCGGCACGCTCATTTCCCGGGTGCTGTATGTAAAGGAAGGTATTGCCCGCCGCTTTGCCATCCTGGACGCCGGCATGAACGACCTGGTGCGCCCGGCCATGTACCATTCCGCGCACCGGATCGAGAACCTGTCGTCGGACGGCCCCGAACTGCCCTACGACGTGGTGGGCCCCATCTGCGAGAGCTCCGATGTGTTTGGCAAGGACGTAGTGCTGAACGAATGCCGCCGCGGCGACTTCGTGGCGCTCCGTTCGGCCGGTGCCTACGGCGAATCCATGGCCTCCACCTACAACGGCCGTCCGCTTCCGGGCTGCGTCTTTAGCGAAGAACCGACATCGGCCGAATAATAACTATCTCCTTATGAAAAAACTTCTCCTCTTCCTGTGTTGGGCCTACTCTTTACCGCCTGCAGGCGGGAGGCAGCGCTGAAGGTGGCCACGTTCAACATCCGCTACGAAAACCAGGGCGATGCCAGCCGCGTGGGCGACTTCCCTGCCGAAGTCTCCTTCGAGCGCTACATAGCCAAAAACCCCTCCGACCACTTCCCGGTCTTCATCAAGGTGCGGCTGCAGTAATACTCCAGCCTTTCATACACACAAAAAGAGAGCCCATACGGCTCTCTATTTTGCGTTATTAATAAGAGTCAAGTAATTAACTACTTCTTAAGGGTGATGAGGATGACGCCATTGGCGGACTGGGTGCCGTAGATGGAGCCGGAAGCGCCGTCTTTAAGGACCTCAATACTTTCCACATCTATGGGGTTGATGGAACTGATATCATCTACCGTAACACCATCTACCACAAACAGCGGATCCGTTGCATCGGAATTGGTGCCGATACCGCGGATGATAATCCGGGTGCCGGAGACCTGCACGCCGGGGCAGCGGCCCTGAATCATGTCATAGATGTTGGAGTAGGTTTGGGTTGTTTTGTCGGCCTTTACTTTGGACACGGAAGAGGTCATCTGGTCCCTCTCCTGCACTCCATAGCCAACATTCACCAGCTCACCGGTAGTTGCAGTATTACGGGTGGTGGAACAGGCAGCAAGGATAAACGCCGCAGATAAAAAGGTAAGAATCTTTTTCATAACAGCACAAAGATACATTTTCCCGGGAACAAAGCAAAGGAAAAGTTAGTATCTTTGCAGCACCATGGGAATTTACAGGCCAATCGGCACAGAAGAATACCAGGATCTGGAACAGCGTATCCTGTACGAAGACAACCATCTGCTCATCTTCAACAAGCGGACGGGTGAAATTGTGCAGGGAGACAAAACGGGCGACGAACCGCTCTCCGAAACCCTCAAGGCCTTCATAGCCCAGCGGGACGGAAAGCCCGGCCAGGTATTTATGGGGGTTCCCCACCGGCTGGACAGGCCCGTGAGCGGGGTGGTAGTGTTTGCCAAAACCTCCAAAGCCCTGGAACGGCTGAACGATATGCTCCGGAAAGGGGAAATCCATAAAACTTACTGGGCCCTATCGGCCAACCAGCCCCCCAAAGAGAGTGACACCCTCACCGACTTCCTTACCCGCAACGAAGCCCAGAACAAGTCCTACGTTTCCAAGAACGGCAAGGAAGCCCGCCTGAAATACACCCTTCTCCAAAAAACGGAGCGTTACTATCTGCTGGAAGTAGAGCTGTTCACCGGCCGGCACCACCAGATCCGCTGCCAGCTGGCCCACATGGGCTGCCCCATCAAGGGAGACCTCAAGTACGGGGCCAAACGCTCCAATCCGGACGGCGGCATCAGCCTCCTGGCCCGCCATATACAGTTCATCCACCCCGTCAAAAAGACCGAGGTGGATGTAACCGCCCCCGTTCCGGAAAGTTGGAAAGGGATTCAGGAATAGCGTCCGGGCCGGTTATCGGTTTATCTTTTCTTTCGTTTGTACTTCTCCCTCACCCGGGCACACCATTCACTGGGCGCCTCCCCCATCACCAGGCGGAAACTCTGGAAAAACGAGGTGGGAGAATGGAAGCCGGACAGTTCCGACATCTCACTTACCCGCAGGCTCATGTTGTTCCGGAACAAGTCCATGGCATACATGACCCGGTAATAGTTCACATATTGCCGAAAGTTTTTTCCGGAATAATGGTTGATGGTCTTGGAGAGATACACCCGGTTGGTATAAAGGGCGTTGGCCAGGTCCTGGAGCGAAAAGGACTCCACCAGGAAAGGCTTGTGTTCCGTCATATACCTGCAAACCTTGTCGTAAAGGAACTGATCGATCGCCAACATTTCAAAGTCGGTCGCAGCATTCCCCGTGGGGGAAGCCGAAGGACGGGCCGGTCCGTTCTGGACAGCCCGATGCTGGGCCTTCAACTTGCGCAGGCGCAGGTACAGCCATACCGCCGCAGCCACCGCCAGCACACCGATGACACCCAGCGACAAAAGCAGCAGGTTCATTTTAGTGTGTGGTCAGGGGCCCGGACGCTATTCCTATGTCAAAGAACGTGAGGTTCTTACCTTATTTTTTGATGGTATCGAAGCCCTTGCCGTACACGCCGTTCACGGAGCTTACGGAAAGGAATGCCGATGAGTCTATTTGCTTGATGTATTTGAGCAGCAGGTTCAGGTCTGTCTTGCGGGTGAGCACCATGAGCACCTTGGTGTCCTGCTTGGTGTACCAGCCTTTACCGTCCAGCACGGTAACACCGCGATGCAGGTCGTGCGTAATGGCATCGGCAATTTTCTCGTACTGGGAAGAGAGGATAAACAGCTGAACGCTCTGCTGGGAACCGGAAATGTACATATCCAGCACATAGCTGTTCACCGTTACCAGGATAAGACCGTACACTACCGTGGTTATCTTGTCGGCAAAAGGCATCAGGTGCGTGAGCGGCTTTCCGTCGGCATCCATCAGCGCGACGCCCGTCTCCGGATCTACATCGGCCACATAGGACGGGAAAACCAGGGAAGACACAATAATGATAAAATCCAGGAACAGGATTACCTTACCCGGCGAAACATTGTGGTACTTGGTGTAAATGAGGGCAATAATGTCCGTTCCGCCCGTGCTGCCGCCGTTGGAAATGCTCATGCCGATGCCGATACCGGCCATCAGGCCACCCATGAGCACGCTCATGAGCTTGCCGTTCTGAATGGCCAGCGTATTGATGATGCTGTCCGGAATTACCCCGGGCATAAAGCGCATGGCCAGGGAAGCCAGGATAATGGCATAGAAGGTTTTGGCACCGAATCCCATCCCCAGGATAATGACAGCAGCAGCCATCAGGATAGCGTTGAGTACAAAGTAGCTGTAACCCATCTGGATAACGCCCTGGGTGGCATACTGGATCATGGAGCTGATACCGGAAACGCCCCCGCCCACGAGGTTGTTGGGGATCAGGAAGATAACCCATCCCATTACATAAATGAGAATGCCCAGGGTGACCATCAGCCACTCCTTGATTTGGGTAAGAGCGGTTTTCTTCAGAAACATACTTAATCCTTTTTCTTTTTAAACCCGTCCCTGTTTATGCCGGTTTTCATCTCGTCAAAGCCTTCACCATACACATTATTGGCCTGCAGCACCGTTACAAAGGCCTTGGGATCGATTTCCTTGATGGCCTTCACCAGGCCGGGAAGCTCGGTTTTGCGGATCATCACCATGAGCACATGCTTGTCCTGCTGGGTGTACCAGCCGATGGAACGGAGCGCCGTAACGCCGCGTCCCATCTCCCGGTTGATGTAATCCCCTATTTTGGAGAAATGCTCCGAGAAAATGAGCACCTGCACGGCCGATTCCTTACCCATCATCACCATATCCAGGGCCAGGGCAAAGGTACCCATACAGATGTATCCATAAATAACGTCGGCAAAAACGTGGCCGGGGATGAACATGAGCAGGCCGATTACGATGAAGTCCGACACCAGGTAGAAGCGTCCCAGGGACACCGGCCAGAACTTGTTGATGATGAGCGCCAGGATGTCCGTTCCGCCGGTAGAACCGCCCCGGAGCAGCACCAGGCCCAGCCCCACCGCTTCCAGCAGGCCGCCGATTACCGGCACCAGCACCTTCTCTCCCAGGGCCAGCGGCTGACCGGGAATGGCCTTCAGAATCATGAGATTGTCGCCGCCCAAAACGCGGAACAGCACCGAAGTAAGGACGATGGTGTAGATGGTTTTGATGCCGAAATTGCGACCCAGCACAATCCAGGCAATCACCAGCAGCAAGCCGTTGATGCCGATGTTCCAGTATTCCACCGGAACACCCGTCACCATGGAAAGGAGGGCACAGATACCGGTGAGACCGCCGTCGATGATGCCGTTGGGCAGCAGGAACGACGTCCACCCCATCACAAAGAGCAAGGCGCCGAAAGTAATGAGTATATAGTCAAAAATGACCAGCAGGACTTTCTTGGTAGCCTGATTCATAAAACGCTACTTGATAACTACATTCACAATTCGGCCGGGGACCACAATCACCTTGGCGATGGTCTTGTCGGCCACATAGCGGGGAGTAAGTTCGTGAGCGCGGATGGCGGCTTCCACATCGGCAGGGCTGGCGGAAGCGTCCGCTTCCAGGAAGAAACGGGTTTTTCCGTTGAAGGAAACCGGATATTTGATCAGGTTCTCGGCGGCCAGCTCTTCCCTATATTCCGGGAAAGCGGCGTATACCACCGAATCCTGGTGTCCCAACTGATGCCACAGTTCTTCGGCAATATGCGGAGCAAACGGGCTCAGGAGCACGGTAAGCGGTTCCAGGATGGCCCGCTTGGAGCAATTCCCCAGCTCGTTCAGCGCAATCATGAAGGCCGAAATGGTAGTGTTGTAGGAGAAGTGCTCAATATCCTCCTGTTCCTTGCCGATGAGCTTGTGCAAGGCCTTGAGTTCGTCCTTGGTGGGCTCTTCGTCGTTCACCAGCCAGTTCTCGCGGTCCCAGAAAAGGCGCCAGAACTTTTTGAGGAAGCGGTTTACGCCGTCAATACCCTTGGTGTCCCAGGGCTTGGCCTGTTCGATGGGGCCCAGGAACATCTCGTACAGGCGCAGGGTATCGGCCCCGTAGGTGTCGCAGATCTTGTCCGGGTTCACCACGTTGTACATGCTCTTGGACATCTTTTCGATGGCCCAGCCGCAGATATATTCGCCGTTCTCCAGCACGAATTCGGCATCCTTGTAGTCCGGACGCCACGCGCGGAAAGCTTCCATGTCCAGCCTGTCGTTGTACACTATATTCACATCTACGTGCACCGGAATGGTCTCGTACTGGTCCTTGAGCCCGGCCGATACAAACTTGTTGGTGCCGGGAATCAGATACACAAAGTTGGAGCGCCCCTGGATCATGCCCTGGTTGATGAGCTTGCGGAAAGGCTCCTGCTCGCACACATAGCCCAGGTCGTACAGGAACTTGTTCCAGAAACGGCTGTAGATGAGGTGGCCGGTGGCATGCTCCGTACCCCCCACGTAAAGATCTACATTGCGCCAGTACGCATCGGCCTCCTTGGAAACCAGGGCCTCGCTGTTGTGCGGATCCATATAACGCAGGTAGTAGGCACTGGAACCGGCGAAACCGGGCATGGTGCTCTTTTCCAGCGGATAGCCCTTGTAGGTCCAGTCCTTGGCACGGGCCAGCGGCGGCTGACCGTCCTCGGTGGGCTTGTACTGGTCGATTTCCGGCAGCGTAAGCGGCAGTTCCTCCATGGGAACCGGCGTGGCAATTCCGTCCTTGTAATAAATGGGGAAAGGCTCTCCCCAATAGCGCTGGCGGGAGAAAATGGCGTCGCGGATGCGGTAATTGATCTTGCGGTGGCCGATGCCGTGCTTTTCCACATAGTCGATGGCGGCGGGAATGGCCTCCTTCACCGTGAGCCCGTTCAGGAAACCGCTGTTGCACATGATGCCTTCCTTGGCATCGAAGCTTTCCTCACTCACATCGGCTCCCTCAATGAGCGGAATGATGGGCAGGTTGAACTTGCGGGCGAAGGCGTAGTCGCGGCTGTCGTGCGCCGGAACGGCCATGATGGCGCCGGTGCCATAACCGGCCAGCACATATTCGGCAATCCACACGGGCACCTTGTCCCCGGTGAGGGGATTGATGGCATAAGAGCCGGAGAATACGCCCGTAACGGCCTTACCGGCAATTCTTTCCCGTTCGGTCTTCTTCTTTACCTGCTCCAGATAGGCCTCCACGGCCTCTTTCTGGGCCGATGAGGTGAGCTTCTCTACCCACTCGCTCTCGGGAGCCAGCACCATGAAGGTAACGCCAAATACAGTATCGGCACGGGTAGTGAAGATGGTCATATCGTAGGCGGCGCCTTCGTTCTCTACACGGAACACCATTTCGGCACCTTCGCTGCGGCCGATCCAGTTGCGTTGCATCTCCTTGAGGGAATCCGTCCAGTCCAGCTGGTCCAGGCCGTCCAGCAGACGGCCGGCATAGGCCGATACGCGCAGCTGCCACTGGGTCATTTTCTTCTGGAACACCGGATGTCCGCCCCGCTCGGAGAAACCGTCCTTCACCTCGTCGTTGGCCAGCACCGTTCCCAGGGCCGGGCACCAGTTCACCGTGCTTTCGCCCTGATAGGCAATGCGGTAGCGCATAAGCGTGTCGGCCTTCTCCTTTTCGCTGAAGGCTTTCCACTGCGCAGCGCTGAAAGCTGAACCTTCGCTGCAGGCGGCATCCACGGCGGCACTCCCCTCCTTCTCAAAGGCCGCCACTAGTTCCTCTATCGGGCGGGCTTTCTGCAGTTTGTTGTCGTACCAGCTGCCAAACATCTTGAGAAAAGCCCACTGGGTCCATTTGTAATAATCCGGGTCGCAGGTGCGGAATTCGCGGTCCCAGTCATAGGAGAAGCCGATGCGGT
>CAMJKI010000069.1 GCA_946406355.1 uncultured Bacteroidales bacterium
TGGACGCCTCCGAGAACCCGCTCTTCGCCAAGTTCATGGGCATGTGCGACAAGTTCCGCAAGCTGGGTGTGCGCACCAATGCCGATACGCCCGAAGATGCCGCCCGCGCCCTCAAGTTCGGTGCCCAGGGTATCGGCCTGTTCCGTATCGAGCACATGTTCTATGGCCGCAACAGCGAACTGCCGCTCAGCAAGCTCCGCAAGATGATTCTCTGCGACACCGACGCCGAGCGCAAGCAGGCCCTGTCCGAGCTGGAGCCCTTCATGAAGGCCGCCGTCAAGGAAACCCTCAAGGTGATGGACGGTAAGCCCGTGGTGTTCCGTCTGCTGGATCCGCCGCTGCACGAATTCGTTCCGCAGGGTGAAGACAAGAAGAAGGAACTGGCCAAGGATCTGGGCATTTCCGTGAAGGAAGTGGAGAAGAGAGGTGCCGCCCTGCACGAGGTGAACCCCATGATGGGTCACCGCGGCGTACGTCTGCACGTTTCCTTCCCGCTCATCGCCGAAACCCAGTACCGTGCCATCTTCACCGCCACGGCCGAACTGCAGAAGGAAGGCCTGCACCCGCATCCGGAAATCATGATCCCGGTTACCATCAGCGCCCGTGAGCTCAACTTCCAGAAGGCCATCTGCGACCGCATCAAGGCCGAGGTAGAAGCCCACGAACGCCAGCTCATCGAGTATCAGTTCGGTACCATGATTGAAATCCCGCGTGCCGCCCTTACGGCCGACCGTATGGCCCGTGCCGCCCAGTTCTTCAGCTTCGGTACCAACGACCTTACCCAGATGACCTTCGGCTTCAGCCGCGACGATATCGGCACCTTTATGGGTGACTATCTGGGCAACAAGATCCTGGATGCCGACCCGTTCCAGACCATCGACACCAAGGCCGTGGGCCAGCTGGTGAAAATTGGCGTGGAAGGCGGCCGCAGCCGTCGCCCGGATCTCCAGTGCGGTATCTGCGGTGAACACGGTGGCGATCCCAAGTCCATCGAGTTCTTCAACTCCATCGGTATCGACTATGTGAGCTGCAGCCCGTTCCGCGTGCCTATCGCCCGCCTGGCTGCTGCACAGGCTCAAATTAAACAAAGCAAATAGGGGCGAGCCCTATTTGCTTTATTTAAAAAGGTTGTGACCCCTTCGGGCCACAACCTTTATTTTTTGTCCACGTTACCCTCTCCCCAAACCCCTCCCCTCGGGGGAGGGACTTAGTCGCTTCGCTCCGAACTTACTGCTGTGCCGGCGTTTTAGGCGTTTTTTGCGGGGCAGGCGTTACAGCAGTTTGGCGGCCAGGTCGGAGAGTTCGGAGCGTTCGCCTTTTTTGAGGAAGACGTGCTCGAACACCTTTTGGCCGTCCATCTTTTCGCCCAGGTGGGTGAGGCCGTTGCTCCACTGGTCCAGGTAGGGCTGGTCTATCTGGAAGATATCGCCTGTGAACACCATCTTGGTACCTTCGCCGGCACGGGTGATGATGGTTTTAATCTCGTTGGGGGTAAGGTTCTGGGCTTCGTCTATAATGAAGAACACCTTGCCCAGCGATCGGCCGCGGATGTAAGCCAGGGGAGAGATGATGAGCTTTTCTTCCTTGAGCATGTTCTCTATGCGCAGGGCCTGGCGGGACGAGGGCTTGAACTGATGGCGAATCACGTCCAGGTTGTCCATGAGCGGCTGTAGATAGGGACTCATCTTGGACTTCTGGTCACCGGGCAAAAAGCCGATATCCTGCCCGCCCAGCACCACGGTGGGACGCGAAAGGATAATCTGGTCGTAATCGGCCTCCTGTTCCAGGGCCGATGCCAGGGCGATGAGCGTCTTTCCCGTTCCGGCGCCGCCGGTAAGTGATACCAGCGGAATGTGGGGGTTCAGGCAGGCGTCGATGGCGAAGCGCTGCTCGTCGTTCCGGGGCCGGATGCCGTATGCTTCCTGCCCGCGTACCAGGGCGATAACCTTGCGGTTGGCGTCGTAACGGGCGCACACGGTGGCGCCGCCGAAGTTGAACTGGTACAGCTGGTTAGGCTTGGGTTCCGTGCTCTGGACCTTCTTCCAGGGCAGGCAGTTGTCCTGCCCGTAGGCCAGGCGCTGGACGGCGTCGGAGCCCGTATCCACAAGAATGACCTGCCTTTCCAGGTTGTTCATTACCTCGTCGTTCACACGGTCGGTGAGGTAATCCTGGGCCGCCATGCCGGCGGCTTTGGCTTTGAGCCGCAAATTGATGTCCTTGGTAACCAGGGCTACAAAGCGGTTGGGATTCTGGTCCCGCACCCACATGGCCGTGGACAGGATGCGATGGTCCGGGATATCGTCCCGGAACAGGTTCTGGAGTTCTGGACAGAAGGGGTGATTGGGCTCTATCTTAATGTAACCCAGGCGTTTCCCTAGCGGAACACCCCGCTCTTCAAAGTCCCGCCCATCCGTTAGCTTGTTGATTTCCCGCATGAAGGCGCGGGCGTTGAAGCTGAGGGCGTCGTTGCCTTTCTTGAACTTGTCCAGTTCCTCTATTACTGCAATGGGAATAACAATGTCGTTGTCCTGAAACTGCTTTACGGCGTTATAGTCGTGCAGTATAATATTGGTGTCCAGGACGAAAATCTTGGGCGTTTTATTTTTTGCCATATATATTTTAGTCTTCTCCTTCCAATGTGTTGAGCAGCGATTCCAGGATGCCCGGAATGCCTGCCTTGGGGGATAATTGCACGCCTGCGGTGCCGGGCTGCGGATGCCCCAGCGGGTAATAGGCTACATCTTGCAGCAGCAGTTCGGCATCTACATAGTCGTAGTCTATGTCGGCAATCTGGAGCACTACGCCGGGAACTTCGGCAAAGAGAATGCGTACCGGCAGGGGTTCTCCGTAGGCTTTGCTTACGTCGTCTATGCTGATGCGGGCGCCCGTGCCGCCGGCGGTAAGGGCTTTCATGGCCGCCATTAAGCCCCCGTCGCACACCGTTGTGCCGGCTTTTACCACGCCGTCTTCCACCAGTTCCCGCACAACCTCGTAGCAGTCAATGAAATAGTCGGCGTCGCTCACATCGGCCGATGTGGAGGGGCAGGCTCCCACTGCTTCGGCCAGGGCCGATCCGCCCAGCCGGAAGTCGCAGGTGTCGAAGGGAATGAACAGGAGCCAGTCTGTAGGTTCCGGCAGCAGGGTTCCGCTGCATTTGCGGCGCCGGGAAATGCGGGGATTGGCCGTGCGGTACGGCAGTTCGCGGAACAGGCTTTCCTCCTCATCTACCTCGTCTTCCTCGGCAATGGTAGAGGCCTTGAAACAAACGCCGGGCGCGCCTTTAACCAGGCTGTAGTGCGAAATTTTAACGCCCAGGGCATCGATATAGCTGCAGGCGCTTTCCACCGAGCTGTAGAAGGCGGCCAGGTTGCCGATGGCTTTTCCGTTCCACCTCCAGTCGGCCTTAAGGGTAAGGTCTCCCAGGCGGAAGTGGCCCGACATCCAGATGGCGTCTATGAGCGCCTGGGCCACCTTCCCGGCCGTATAGGGAGCGGCGAAGGGGAGGGGCAGGCTGCGCTTGAGGGCAGCTACGGCGTTGGCATAGTTCTCTACCTCATTTTCCCGGAACTGGTAGCTGCCGGGGGCGGGATCCAAATGCTCGTCGGCCACCGTCTCCGGGGCGCCATCCGGCTCCAGAGGCGGAGCCAGCGTGCATTCCCGCAGCATCCGGGCGGGCGACAGGGGCATTTGCACTCCGTCTATGATATACTGGCCGTAAAGGATGTTGTCAAGTTCCGTCATAGCGTAACATTCGTTTTCAAATGTAGTGAAATTAATCGAGATATTCAAATGGGAAGTCTGCAGTTTTTTGCTTATTTTTGTATGTATGAATGAGGGTTCTTTCTCGGAGCCGGCCTATGAGGCCCTCCTGCAGGAAATATTCAGCCGCTTCCCTTCGGTGCAAAGGGCGGGTTTTACGGTAAATGCGTACAAACCCGGCCTGGAGGGCATGCAGGCCTTCGAGGAAGCCCTGGGGCATCCGTCCCGCAAGTTCCGCACCATTCATGTGGCCGGCACCAACGGCAAGGGATCGGTGGCCAACATGCTGGCATCGGCCCTGGCCTCCTGCGGCATCCGCACGGGCCTGTACACCTCGCCGCACCTGGTGGACTTCCGGGAAAGGATGCTGGTGGCTGGGCTAAAGTTTGCCGAAGAGGGCAATGTGTCTCCGGAGGCAAAAAAGATAGCCGATGCCTCCGGAGACACATTGCCCTCTTCGGCAAAACAGGTTAGCGCCAGCCTTATCCCTAAGGAGTATGTCTTTGACTTCCTTACCGAATGGCGGCCGTACTTCCTGGAGCAGCGGCTGTCGTTCTTCGAGATTACTACCGGCCTGGCATTCAAGTGGTTCGCCGATTCGGGCGTGGAAGTGGCAGTAGTGGAAGTGGGCCTGGGAGGGCGGCTGGACTCCACCAATATCCTGGAAAAGCCGTCGCTTACCATCGTTACCACCATCGGCCTGGACCATTGTGCGCTGCTGGGGAACACCCTGCCGGAAATTGCGGCCGAAAAGGCCGGCATCTTCAAGGCCGGCGTACCGGCGCTGGTGGGGGAAAGCCAGGAAGCTACTGCGCAGGTTTTCAAGGAGAAAGCCTGGATGAACTGCCCCCTTACCTTCGCCGATCATGTGCGGCCCTCACTCTGGCACCGCCATGCCGAAATCCTCAAGAAGATGGACCTGACGGCTCCGGTGCAGAAGAAGAATCTGCGCACGGTGCTGGCGGCGGTGGATATCCTCAAAAACCTGCCGCCTTTCCAGGCCCTGAACAACGCGGAAGCCGTGCTGGACGGCATAGAGCACACCGCCCGCAACATGCAGTTCCACGGCCGCTGGGAGCGTCTGTCGGCACAGCCGTACGTGCTGGCCGATATCGGCCATAACGCGCATGCGCTGCAATACAATTTCGCGCAGCTGGAGGCCATGGTGCAAAGTGGCCAGTTCTCCTCACTCATAATTGTTTACGGCATAATGGCCGATAAGGATCTGGACGCCATCCTGCCGCTGATGCCCCGGGACGCTACCTACATTTTCACCACCCCGGACACGCCGCGGGCGCTGCCGGCCGGGGAAATCCTTCGGCGCTTCAACGAGTTCCGCGGCGGCGCATCTACCCGCGCCTTCTTCTCTTCCAGTGTACGCCAGGCGGTGCAGATGGCCATCCAGCTGGCGCAGAACCTGGGCGGCCCCGCCAGCCGCAGCGCATCGGCCGAAAACCTGGCCCCCACGCTCATCTACATTGGCGGCAGCACCTTTGTGGTGGCCGAAGCGGTACCCATCTTCCGCTAGATGGTACGATTGTTGCCATCCCCTCCAAAGAACCTTAAAATGAACGCGTATGAAACGCATATTCACCTTGTTGGCCCTGGTGCTGGCCGGGGCCACCGCAATGGCCGCAACC
Organism: uncultured Bacteroidales bacterium; assembly: GCA_946406355.1. Lineage (GTDB taxonomy): Bacteria > Bacteroidota > Bacteroidia > Bacteroidales > UBA932 > Cryptobacteroides. Next base: position 5,400 of record CAMJKI010000069.1, read on the forward strand.
ATGAATGACGACGGACACAAGCTCACGCAGCTTTGGGCTCAGTACGAGGAAGCCCACAAGGCCGACCGGCCGGTAAAGGAGCTGGAAATCCTTAAGCAAATTAAGGAGAAAGCGGCCGCCGAGCGGCTTCCCGTGGACTTTTACGATGCAGCCAAGGCCTACGTTTCCACCGCGCAGCGGCGGGACTGGAAGCAGCGGGAACCGGCTCTCAAACAGTTGGAAGAGGAGGTGAAGGCGCTGGACGAACCCATCGTCACCTTCCTTTGGATGATCGACTACCAGAGCGCATCCACGGACTTGCTGTGGAAGTATGTGAAGGACAACATCGGCCGATTCCAGGGGCGCAATACGCCGTTTTACCGCAATATCGGCAGTTATCTGGGCGGCAATCTGGCGCCGTTCATCGCTACGGATAAGGAATACGTTCTGTGGCGCCTGCTGCTGCGCCGTTCCTATAATACTATTGAGGACGACGAAATTTACCAGCTCCTGAAGGCCGAGGTGGAGGGGAAATATCCCGCCCAGCCGGCGCTGGAGTTCTACGTGATTGGCACCAAGTATCGCAATGCCGATCAGGAATCGGCCAAAAAGGCGGCCCTGGAGGCCATGGCGGCCCAATATCAGGGGAAGGCGGTGAGCCAGTACCCCCGCGGGAGCCTGCTGCAGATGCAGATGAACCGGCTGAACCGGGACAAGGGTACCAGCGCCCAGTACAAGGAACTTTATGCCGCCTGCGAGGCCTTTGAGCAGGAACGGAAAGCGCAGAAGGGGGAGGAGGCTACCATTGTGGGAGGCTATTCCACCGTGTATAGCCTGTGCAACACGCTCACGGCCAAGAATCTGGACGTAAAGGCCGACCGCAGCACCGTTACCGTGGCTTTCCAGAACCTGAAGCAGGCCACGCTGGTGCTGTACAAGGGGGCGGCCGCCGATAACAAAAAGGTGAAAACCTGGAAGCTCACGAACCCCACCGGCAGCTTTTACGTAAGCGACACGGTGAAGGTGGACATGCCGGTGCTGGCCGACGGGCAGTACCAGCTGGAGGTGAGCCAGGACAAAACGTCGGACCTGGCCTCCTATAACCAGTTTACCCTGTCCATCGCTACCCGCAAGACGGCCGATGGCTGGCAGGTGTACGTGACCGACCATAAGAGCGGCGAACCGCTGAAGAAGGTAAAGCTCCGCGTCTTTAAGAACGGCAAGCAGCTGGCCAGTGCCAGCGTGGCCCAAAACGGCTTTACAGCGCTGCCCAAGGTGATTCAGAAGGCTATCGGCTCCGGTAGTTCCCGCTCCTTTTTTACCCTGGTGGCCGAGGATGGAAAGCGCAGTTCCGGCGACGTGAGCCTGAGCGACTACTACAGCTCCTGGGACGATTCCGGCATCCGCTGCAACATCTACCGCGACCGTGGTGCCTACAACCCCGGCGACACGTTGCAGTACAAGCTGGTGCTGTATAACGGGGATTCCAAGAAGGGTTATTCCGTATGCGCCGATGAGAAACTCACCGTGGAACTGCAGGATTCGGAGGGAAACAGCCTGAAGGAGACGGAGGTGAAAACCAATGAGTTTGGATCGGCCTCCGGAAGCTTTGTTTTGCCCAAGAGCCTCCGGAACGGCTACTTCTCGCTGAATGTGCGAAGAAAAGGCTACAGCAGCTTGCTGGAGCGTTCTTCCTTCCGGGTAGATGAGTTTGTGCTACCCACTTTTGATCTGTCCTTTGACGAAGACGACCACCTGTATCTGGTGGGCGATCAGGTGCCCGTTAGCGGAAAAATCACCAGCTATTCCGGGCACAGCCTTACCGGCGCCCGTGTTACCGCCAAAGTGATCCGCTGGGACGATGTAGTACTGGAAGAAACCCATGAGGTGGGGCCGGACAATACTTTCTGCTTCACTTTCCAGGCCCGGGAGGCGGGCGGTTACCGGACAGAAATCATTGTAAGCGACGCTACCGGCGAAACGCTTTCCTTCCATACTTATAAATACATCGGCGACAGCATTCGCATATCTATGGCGGTGCGCGACGCCGCCGACGGCCATTTTGAGCCGGTAAATGGGGAACCGGAGAGTAACTACCGCCGCCGCAATAACCGCTACATTGTGGACGGAAACAGCCTTAAGCTTTATCTGGAGGTGGAAGATGCCGAGGGTGGCCGCATCCCTGTATCGCCGGAATTCTCCCTGCTGGACGGGGAAGGGAAGGCCGTGCGTACGGGAAAGGTAGATTCCGGCACGGAAGTAACTGTAGATCTTACAGGTGTGCCTTCCGGGCTCTATACGCTTTCGGCCACTGCCTGCACGCTGGCCCGGGACGGTAAAACGGAGCTGAAGGATTCGGCCCGCTGCCTGGTGCTGGTGGTGCGCCCTGCCGACAAGAGCCTGACTCCGGAGGTAACACGCTTCTATGTGTCTGGTCCCACTACGGTAAGCGACGCTTACGTTTCCATGCGCTTGGGCTCTACATACGGCCCGGTATGGGGCGTGGCAACGCTCTTTGGTGACGACAGGAAAGTGCTTGCTGCAAAGACGTTTAGGTTGGAGCAGGGGGTTCCCGGCGAGGTAGGCTTTGCCTATTCGGCCAGCTATCCCGATGCTGTTCGCATGCAGCTGTTCTACTTCCAGGACGGCGAGGCCGTAGAGATTAACCGGCAGTTCCGCCGTGCCAAGGACAAATTGTCCCTGCCGCTGCGTTTCACCCGTTTCCAGTCCGATGCTTATCCGGGCACGGAGTACGGCTTTGCCCTTCAGACCTCTGAAGGCGTGGAGGCGCTGGCCGCCGCCTGGGACAAGAGCCTGGACGCCATTGCCGCCAATTATTGGCCGGTGGTTTCCCTGGGCAGCTATTCGGTGCCTGCCGTGTCCATTAATTCCGCCTGCGGGCATATTACCGGCGAAAAGGGCTTTGACACAGGCATTTACTATGCGGCCCGCAGCAATAGCCGGATGCTGTCCAAATCGGCGGTAATGGATGACGCTATGGTGATGGAAGAGGCGATGATGGCCATGCCGGCGCCCATGGCGCAGAATGAATCGGCCGATATGGAAACCGGCGGAGGGGAGGAGGCAGAGCCGGTAATCCGTACGCAGTTCTCCAGTGCCCTTACCTTCCAGCCGCACCTGGTTTCCAATGCCGACGGCCAGCTGGAGTTCAAGTTCCGCACTTCCGACAAGCTTTCTACCTATTATGTGACGGTGTACGCGCACGGGAAAGACATGCGCAATGCGCTGGCACAGCAGGAGATGGTGGTTTCGCTGCCGGTGAAGGTGGCGCTGGTGGAGCCCAAGTACCTGTATGCGGGCGACCGTTACCAGGCGGCCCTCACCGTTTCCAGCATTTCCGACAAGCCGGTTTCCGGCCGCCTGCAGCTGCGCTACGGCTCTTCTCTGCAGGAGATTCCCATCACGGTACCCGCTGGCGAGGTGGTGAGCCACAGCTTCCTGGTGGTGGTGCCGGAAGGTGATGCATCAGCGGCAAGGGACAATGTTTCCTCCGCGAATAATTTAGCCGATGCTACGGAAACATTGTCCCTTACCGCATCGTTTATTTCCGCGGAGTTCTCCGATGCGGTGCAGGTGACGGTGCCGGTTTATCCTGCCGCCCAGGTACTTACAGAGGCTCATTCGGCCGTGCTGCTTTCCGGCATGGACCGCGAGGCTCTGCTGCAGGAGCTCCGCAGCCGCTTTGTGAACGTGCCTGGGACATCGGCCGACTTGAAGGAAATCACGGTGCTGGACATGGTGCGCGACGCCATTCCGTCCCACGTGGAGCCCTCCGGAAAGGATGTGCTCTCGCTCTCCGAAGCCTGGTACGTCCAGCTCATTTCCAGCAAATTGAATAGCAAGACACAGTCTTCGGTGATGTTGCTTGCTACGGAGGAAGACCTATTCCCCTCCGCGAAAAATATAGCCGATGCTACGGGGAATAGGTCTTCCTCCGCTAAAAATGTAACCGATACTACGGGGGACAGGTCTTCCTCCGCTAAGGAAATATTAGAGAAGGTTATGGCCTGCCAGAATGCCGACGGCGGCTTCGGGTGGTTCGAGGGCATGAGCTCTTCGGCCATCATTACGGCCGTGCTGCTGGAGCGCTTTGCCAAGCTGCGGGACCGCGGGTTCCAGGTGCCGGATATGACATCGGCCGTCAAGTTCCTGGATAAGACGCAGTTCGGCACTTCCTTCGCCGTTTGGAGGGGCTGGGTGTCGGACCAGCAGTACATGCATGTGCGGGCGCTGTACCCGGCGGTTCCGTTCACCGTGAAGGCGGTTACCAAGGCCGACAAGAAGCGCATGGACGCCTTCAAGAAGGACGCTAAGGCCTATCTGCTGCCTTCCAAGAAGGACGGCAGGGGACTGCAGGGGCAGATTCTGTCCAAGGCTCGCAGGCTCCTCACGCTCAAGCATTTGAGCGAGTCGGAGGCGGGTGTGGCTCTTTCCGGTGCCTGGGGCGTTACCCTGGACCAGTCCAAGCTATCCAAATCCATGCAGGAGGATCTTGCATCGCTGGTGGAATACGCAGTGGAACACCGGGACGGCGGTTGGTACTACCCCAACGCGGTAATGCCCTGGCGCGGCCTCATGGAAAGCGAAGCCTACGCCCACGCGCTCCTGTGCGATCTCCTGTCTAGCTTTGGTGCGGAGGAAGACATATTTCCCTCCGCGAAGAATATAGCCGATGGGATTCGTCTGTGGCTGATGCTGCAGAAGGAGACGCAGAAGTGGGAGGCGGATCCGGCGTTTGTAGATGCCATTACCTCCATTCTGGATGGCTCCAAGGCCGTTCTGGACACGCGGGTGCTGGCGCTGTCGGCCACCTACGAGGCACCGTTCAGCGGCATCAAAGCGGCCGGGAATGGCTTCACCATCCAGCGCAAGTTCTTTAAGGAAGTGACGGAGGAATTGCTGTACGATAATGAGACCCGTTCCAAGAACCGGCAGGTCTCTACCCGGAAGGAAATCAAGCCCGGAGATCCGGTGAAGGTGGGTGACAAGATTATTGTGGAGTACCAGATCTGGAACGGCGAAAACCGCAGCTTCGTGAAGCTGGATGCGGCTCGCGAGGCGGCTTTGCGCCCGGTGCAACAGCTTTCCGGCCACATCGGCTGGGGCTTCCGGCAGTTTATGCCGCAGGGCTACCGCAACGTGAAGGCCGACCGTACAGAGTACTTCTTTGACAGTTACCCGGAGGAGAAGACCACCATCACCGAGGAATTCTTTGTAACTCAGGCCGGTAGCTTTGTTGCGCCGGTAGTTACCATCGAATCCCTCTACGCCCCTCACTACCGCGCCAACAGCTCTTCCCGCGGGGTTCTGGTGTGTGAGTAGCCACCTCGTCATCCCCGGCCTGACCGGGGATCTCCAATATTATTAATAAAAAATTTGGAGAATTAAAGGAAAGTTACTACATTTGCAGTCCTTTCCGGGCGGTTAGCTCAGTTGGTTCAGAGCACCTGCCTTACAAGCAGGGGGTCACTGGTTCGAATCCAGTACCGCCCACCATTAATCTAACGAGGGGCAGCCCCTCGAGCACCCCGCGGCCTTATTGCCTTTCCGTTTTTGCTGTTGCAAAAACCCGGCCCGGCCGCCCGCCTGCAGGCGGGGTCGCTTCGAATATAATCAAGCACTTACGAGTTCTCGTGGGTGCTTGATTTCTTTTAATGGTGGTATAGGTGCAAATAGTAGTTGGTCATACACCGCTAAACTATTTGATACATAAACAATTATTGGCAGTTCGATGAAACGTGTTTCATCAAACTGCTTTTTCTTCGTGGGTGGTAATCCTGCTATTGGGGTACCACTGTTTTGATACTGGCCAGTCCGCTGTAGGGGGCGGGGAACGACGTTCGTCGCTATGGCGGTGTTTCCAACTGGAAGGGCTTGCCTGCGAACGTCTCTTTTTCCCGCTGACTCACCGTCGTGCGCATGCCGGTTGAAACCTATCCCTCCGTGGCACCGCTTTCGCTGAACACAGGCATCCCTCCGGCTTCGCCTGCGGGACCGCCCT
>CAMJKI010000070.1 GCA_946406355.1 uncultured Bacteroidales bacterium
TTGGTACCGTTATCGGTATGATCCAGGCCTTCGACGCTATCCAGGCTGCCGGTGATATCTCCCCGAACGTTGTGGCTGGCGGTATGAAGGTTGCCCTTATCACCACCGTGGGCGGTCTCATCGTCGCTATGATTCTCCAGCTCTTCTACAACTACATCATCGCTAAGATCGACTCCCTGTCCATCGATATGGAAGACTCTTCCATCCGCTTCGTGGACACCATGGTTAAATACAACAAGAAGTAATCAACCCCTTTAATTCCCATTAAAATGGAAAAACAGAAATACGCCAATTTAGTCAAAATCGTTCTTGTGGTTTTGATCGTACTGAGCGTGGCGGTTCTGCTCTGGGGTATGATTAAGGGTTATCCGGCAACCGTCGCCGCAGACAACGGTACTGTGGATCCGCTGCTCTACTGGGCATACATTGTCCTGGGCATCGCACTGGTTTCCGTGATCTGCGTGGGACTGTATGTAACAGCCACCACCAACCCTAAGGGCCTCATCAAAATCGGCATTGCAGTAGTAGCGGCAGCAGCCCTGTTCGGCGTCTGCTACCTGCTGGCTTCCGGCGCTCCGGCCATCGGTTATTCCGGTCCCACTCCGCCTACCGCCACCGAACTCAAGATGACTGACACCATTCTTAACCTCGCTTACCTGGTGGGTGGAGCTACCATCCTCTCCATCATCTTTGCCGAGGTATTCATCGCCATCCGTAATAAAAAGTAGATTTAACCATGGCAAGAAGAAAATTTGAAGCAATCGGTTCCACGGCGGACATTGCATTCCTGCTCCTCTGCTACTTCCTCATGACTACAACCATGGGAGAGCAGTCCGGTCTGCAGCGTCGCCTTCCCCCGATCCCGGATGCCAATCAACAGCAGCAGGATCAGAAGGTTAACCGTCGTAACATCATCATCGTCAGAATCAACTCTGCCGATAAGCTGTTTGCCGGTAGCGAAGCCATGGACATCTCCTTCTTGAAAGAAAAAATCAAGGAATTCCTCACCAACCCTACCAATAACCCCAACCTTCCGGAAAAAGAACCCATTGAAATTGAAGGTAAGACTTACATGAAGTCCAAGGGTGTTATCTCGCTGCAGAACGACCGTGGTACCAGCTACCAGGCCTATATTGCAGTGCAGAACGAACTGGTAAAGGCTGTGAACGAACTCCGTGACGATTTCGCCATGCAGGAATACGGTAAGAAATTCTCCCGCCTCAACGAAGAGCAGCAGGATGTAGTGAAGAAGGTTGTACCTCAGAACATCTCCGAGGCAGAACCTAAGGATACCGGTAAAAAATAATAGGAGGTAAAGATTATGTCAAAATTTGGAAGTTCCAGCAATAAAAAGGAAGTCCCCCAGGCATCGTCCAACTCCCTTTCCGATATCGTGTTCATGCTCCTGTTCTTCTTCATGGTAACCACCCAGATGCGTGAGACCGAGAACAAGGTTCTCGTGAAGCTCCCGGAAGCATCCGAGGTTGCCAAACTGGAGAGAAAGGACCTTACCGCCAATATCAACATCGGTAGCCCTACCCGCCAGTATCAGGCCCTGTACGGTACCGATGCACGTATCCAGCTCAACGATTCTTTCAAGACTATCGCCGACATCCGCGACTTCATCGCTTCCGAGCGTGACGCCATGTCCGAGGCCGAGCGGTCCCTCATGACCGTGAACCTCCGTGTCGACGAAGATGTCCGTATGGGTATCGTATCCGATGTGAAGCAGGAGCTGCGTCGCTGCTCCGCCCTTAAGATTATGTACGCCGCGCGCAAGCCCGGGAAAGACTAATCTGCGGGTCACATCCAACTTTTTTAAAGGCAGCTTTCGGGCTGCCTTTTTTCTTACATGTCCGTCTTCACCGCAGGGCCCTGCGCCCCGGAATATCGCAGGATATCGTTTTGGGTGAAACAGATAATCGCCTGATTATTAGTCACTTTTGTCGTAAGATATCTTCCACTCTTTTTATAGGTATTTTTCGTCCTCTCTTGTATTTTTGCAGTGATAACCAATTAATTAATAATACGATGCATAATAACAGAAAAGAGAAAGGAGCAAGTTCCTATTCCGCGTGGCTTGCTATTTTTATGACGAATAGGTATCTTTGCGTAAAATAATAGCCGTTTACCTGTTTTCTATAGAGAATCCGCGAAATTTAAACTTAAACAGACAGGTGGCAGGTGGCTGCATGTGCGCTGGCACAGGCAGCTGTCTCTGTCTGTAAGCTTCTCGCGGAGCTTTTCTATAGAGGATATGTTGCCTGTGCCTTTTTTACCCACCATCCCGTGGATAAGAAAGAGAAAGCTTCCCAGCTGGAAAAGGAGCTGGAAAAAGCCTGGAAACAGGTGGAGAAACTGCGCAGGAACGTTCACAGTCTGGAAGAACAGGTCCGCTACCACAAAAACAAATACCAACAATTACAGGAAGAAGCCCTGCAAACCCAGATCCGGTATTTCCGGGACAGGTATAAGGCTATCGGCCGTGTATATTACGTATGGGTTGTAGTGGATAATGGTAAGGAAAAATACCCGGAGCAAATTAAACTGAAAGAAGTATCCAAGCTGCTGGAGACGGAAGTCCGGGGTGGAGAAAACCATCTGGGCTCCATTACCGACCATCTCAACCAGGATTTTGACGGCGTCCTGATTCATCTGATAAACGAATTCCCGAACATCGGCCTGGCAGACTACAACCTGTTCTGCTATCTCGCGGCGGGTTTCGATAAGTATCTGATTATCGAACTGCTGGGCCTCTCGGGGAAAGGTTTGTACTATACCCGGAAAAGCCGTCTGAAAGAGAAATTGCTGAAACTGCGTTCGCCCCACGAGCTCACATATTTGGCTTTGATAAATAATTAGCCTTCAGCGGTTGCCGATTTGGGGAAGAAATATTATCTTTGTATGATTATACAGAGATAATTATGGAAACTTTGCAAAGGACCAAGATAAAGGCCTTGCTGGGCATGGAGCCGGGCAAGGAAGTGCTGGCCAAAGGCTGGGTCCGCACAAAAAGAGGCAACAAACAGGTTAAGTTCATCGCCCTTAACGACGGTTCCACCATCAACAATATCCAGGTAGTGGCCAATGCCGAACAGTTTGACGAAGAACTGTTCAAACGCATCACAACCGGTGCTTCCCTGGCGGTGAAAGGCCAGCTGACGGAATCCATCGGCAGCGGACAGGCCGTGGAAATCCAGGCTTCGGAAATTGAAGTGCTGGGCGAATGCGACCCTATGCGCTTCCCCCTCCAGAAGAAGGACACCACCCTGGAATATCTGCGCAGTGTAGCTCACATGCGTTTGAGAACCAATACTTTCGGCGCGGTACTCCGCATCCGCAACGCCATGGCCTTCGCCATCCACAAGTTCTTCAACGAGAAGGGCTTCGTGTACCTGCACACCCCGCTCATCACGGAAAGCGATGCAGAGGGCGCCGGCGATATGTTCCAGGTAACCACCCTGGATCTCAAGAACATCCCGCTGGACAAGAAGGGTAACGTAGATTTCGGCAAGGATTTCTTCGGCAAGAAGACTTCCCTCACCGTGTCCGGTCAGCTGGAAGGCGAACTGGGCGCAACGGCTGTGGGAGAGATTTATACCTTCGGCCCCACCTTCCGTGCCGAGAATTCCAATACCCCGCGCCACCTGGCCGAGTTCTGGATGATTGAGCCGGAAATGGCCTTCTACGACATTCAGGACGATATGGCCCTGGCCGAGGAGTTTGTGAAGTACCTGGTGCAGTACGCCCTGGACAACTGCATGGACGACCTCAAGTTCCTGAACGACAAGTACGACGACGGCCTTATCGAGCGTATGCAGAGCGTGCTGGGCATCCCCTTCCAGCGGGTTACCTACACGGAAGCGGTGGATATCCTGGAAAAGGCCATTGCCGACGGCGTCAAGTTCGAGTATCCGGTGCACTGGGGAACCGACTTCCAGAGCGAGCACGAACGTTTCCTGGTAGAGAAGCATTTTGGCAAACCCGTGATCCTCACCGACTTCCCCAAGGACATCAAGGCCTTCTACATGAAGCAGAACGAGGATGGACGCACCGTGCGCGGCATGGACGTGCTCTTCCCCAAGATTGGTGAAATCATCGGCGGCAGCGAACGTGAGGCTTCCCTGGAAAAACTGGAACAGCGCATAGACGAGCTGGGTATGTCCCGCAAGAACCTGGAGTGGTACATAGACACCCGACGCTACGGCACCGTGCCGCACAGCGGCTTCGGCCTGGGCTTCGAGCGCCTGCTGCTCTTCGTTACCGGCATGTCCAACATCCGTGACGTGATCCCGTTCCCGCGTACACCAAAAAATGCAGAATTTTAGAATTCCGCATTTTTAAACTGCCTTAACGATCACCCCTCCTAAATCCTCCCCTGACCGTAGGGGAGGACTTACAAATAAAGTAAAAGAACATGTTAGTCATCGGTATTGCCGGAGGTTCCGGTTCAGGTAAAACCACCGTTGTAAGGGCCATTACAGAACAGCTGCAGGGCCGTGTGGTGGTTATTCCTCAGGATTCTTACTACAAGGATTCTAGCCATGTGCCCGTAGAGGAGCGGAAGAACATCAACTTCGACCACCCGGACGCCATTGACTGGAAGCTCATGTGCCAGCAAATCCGGGAACTCAAAGCCGGAAAAACCGTAGAGCAGCCCGTGTACTCGTACATCACCTGCTCCCGTTCTACCACGGAAACGGTAACGGTAGAACCGGCCGAAGTAATCATTGTGGAAGGCATCCTCATCTTCACCTGCAAGGAACTGCGGGACCAGATGAACATCAAAATCTTTGTAGATGCCGATGACGACGACCGGGTGCTCCGCATCATCGTACGGGACATTGCCGAGCGTGGCCGCAACATAGAAACCGCCATTGAGCACTACTGCGACACGGTTAAACCCATGCACCTGCAGTTTATCGAGCCCTCCAAGCGCTATGCCGATATCATAGTCCCGCAGGGCGGGCATAACAAGGTGGCCATAGACGTGCTCACCACCACAGTAGAAAAGGCGCTGAAGCAAAAGCGCGGAAAGAAAAAGAAGAATGGATGAAGCTGAGTCCTGACCAGAAAGCCGGACTTTATATCACCGCGATCGTTCATGTCGCGGTGATTATCGTTTTGCTGCTGGTAAGAATCGGCTACGAGTTTCAGCGGGAAAACAGCTTTGTGCTGGATTTCACGCAGCAGGAGGAGCAGGAGCGCATCCGGGAGGAACGGCAGCTCAAAGAAACGGCCTCCCAGCTGCTGGAAAGCCTGATATCGGCCTCGGCGGGCACTCCTATAAGGGCCGTTGCCGTGGACCGTTCCCAGCTGAAGGACGACAGGGGCACCAATGCCGAAGAACTGTACCGCGAAGCCGAAAGGCTGGCACAGGACTTGAAGAATGGTCAGCAGCGCACGGAGGACCCGGAAGACTACGTTGCCACACCCTCGCCCAAGAAGGAAGACCCCAAGCCCGAACCCAAGCCCTACAGCGGCCCCTCGGTACTTTCCTGGAGCCTGGACGGGCGCAAAGCCTCCCACCTGCCCATTCCGGCCTACCGCTGCTACGGTGCCGGAGAAGTGACGGTGATTATTACGGTGAACAATCAGGGCACCGTGGTGAATGCCAAGGTGGACGAAGGCAGCTCCACCGGCGACAGTTGCCTCAGGTCCTTTGCCGTACGCGCCGCCAGGCTGTCCAAATTTTCGGCCTCGCAAACCGCGCCCGCCCGGCAGGCCGGCACCATAACTTACGCATTTATTGCACAATAAAACCATAGAGAGATGAAAAAGATTGTTGCATCCATAGCCGCCCTGCTCGTGGGCATCACTTTGCTGGCCCAGGGCACCGTTACCACCCGGAAGTACCGGCTGAACGATTTCACGGACAAGGTTACCCAGGTGGTCCTTCCCGGCAATTCCATCCTGGCCGGCGCTCTCAAGCAGGAGGTCACCAACCAGTGGAAGGCATCGGCCTTCGAGTTCTGCACGCCCGCCGAATTCGAAGCCCGCAAAACGCAGGACCAGTACTACTTCCTGCTGCTGGCCGATTCGGCTTCCAAGGATGACAGCGAGGCCGGCATCACCTATCTCACGCTGGTGAAGGGCGATGCAGCTGCGGTGAACGGCATGGGAAAGATGCCGGAAATCATCTCCCTGCCGGTGTGTGCGGCCGATGGCAACAGCGGACGGGAACTGCTGTACCTGGGCGCCCTGGTGGGTGCCGTGCAGGAATTCGCCCTGGCCGCCATGGAAAGCGAAAAAACGGCCTACCAGATGGACGGCTGGTTTAACGAGCACTATAGCCAGGACGGCAAGAACAAGCGTATCTACCTGTCTATCACCGACATTGCTCCGCAGGTAACGGAGCGGGACGGGGAGAAGTACCTGGACGACGACATTCTCCTTTGCGACGACGAGGAGGAGGCCGACCGCATGTTCCAGCTGGGCTCCTACAACACCCTGGTGGGCTTTGTAGTGGCGCCCTCCATCCCCACCAACAGCTCCTGGTGCTACAAGATGCTGGTAGATGCCGAAACGCACAAGCTCTACTATCTGCGTCGCCACAAAATCTCCAACCACGCCGGCGTGGGTTTCCTGGCCGACGATCTTAAACGGATGGCCAAAGGACGATGAGAAGCGGCCAGTCCCCCAGCGGTCTTAAATACGCGGTTCGCCAAAGCGGTCGGTCGGTGGCCTATTGCGCCCTGTCTATCGGCTGTGGCACCGCCCAGGAAGCGGGCTTTCCCTCGGGAATAGCTCATTTCGTGGAGCATACGCTGTTCCGCGGCACGCGCCGTAAGAAGGCATCGGCCATCAACGGCTACCTGGACCGCCTGGGCGGCGAACTGAACGCCTACACCACCAAGGAAGAGATTGTACTGCATGCCACGGTGCTCAAGGAGGACCTGTGGAAGGCCGTCCGCCTGCTGTTCGAGCTGGCGCTGGAATCCACGTTCCCGGAAGACGAGATAGAGACGGAAAGGGGCGTGGTGCTGGACGAAATCATCTCCTACAAAGACAATCCGGCCGAAGACGTTTACGACAAGTTCGAAGGGCTCCTGTTCAAGGGGCATCCGCTGGAGCACCCTATCCTGGGCACCACAGCCAGCGTAAAGAAGATCAAGTCCTCGCATCTTCGGGAGTTTGTGAAAACTTTCTTTACGCCCGAAAGGATGGCGCTGACCATAGTGGCCGGCGAGGACGAGGCCAAACTGGAAAAACAGGCCCTCCGGCAAATAGAAAAAGCGTTTGCCGATGCTACGGAAAGAGAAGGGAAAGGCAAGGCCTTTTCCTCCGCAAAAAAGATAGCCGATGTGCAAAACGGGCAGGGGAACACCTTTTCCTCCGCGAAAAAGATAGCCGATGCTACGGAAAAGGTGTTCCCCTGCCACATAACAACATCTCCTTCATCTTATCCTTTTACGGCAGTATTTCATCAGGTGGTGGATAAGCGGAATCATGAGGTGAATGCGGTGGTGGGAGGTTATGGGCCTTCCTTGTATGAGATGCCGGACAGGATGGTGGCGGCCATGCTGGTGAACATTCTGGGCGGGCCGGCGTCCAATTCCCTGCTGAACAGCGAGCTGCGGGAGAAGAAGGGCTGGGTGTACGGCATTGAGTGCTCCTATACGCAATATGCCGAAACGGGTGTTGTGGCCATCACTTTCGGCTGCGACAGGCCCAATCTGGAGGCCTGTATGGCTACCATTGAAAAGATTCTTACCCGCTTGCGGGAAACGCCGCTGAGTGAGGCTCGGGTCAAGAGTTACCGGAAGCAGCTGCTGGGGCAGCTGGCCATCGGCTCAGAAGCCGGCGAGGCCCAATGCCTTTCCATGGGCAAAAGCCTGCTGGCCTGGGGCAGCATCATGAGCCAGGAGCAGGTGCGCGCCTGCCTGGAGGCCATCGGCCCGGAAGACCTCCGCCAAATGGCCCGCCGCCTCTTCGCCCCGGAAAAGCTCTCCTCCCTGGTCTATCTTTAGTTTATAGAAAGGGCCTTCTTTACCAGCTCTACGCTGTTGCCGGTGGGGGTAGCGGGGAAAGTGCCGGGGCGGTTCTGCCACCAGTCGGCCTCAAAATCTTTCAGCTCTTCCAGAAGCTGGTCTTCGTGCGCTTTGTCAAAATCGGCCCCTTCGGCATAGGCCTGGTCCACGGCCTGGAAGAAACGCTCCCAGCGGCCTTTGTAGTAGGTGGAGATGAGGCCCGCCCAGCTGCGGTCGGCATAGTCGGTAAGGAGGTTTCCGCGGTCGCCCCAGGAGGTGAGGAGGTTGCGGGCGTTGGACTCAAAGTAATCGGCTTCCTCTTCGTTGGCGCCCCAGCTGCGGGCATCGGCTATCCATTTGCCCACCAGGAAATAGGTTTGGCTGGAAAGCAGCTCTTCCAGCTGGTCGAAGGTGCCCAGCATCTTGTCCCGCAGGGCATCCATGGCCGTTTTGTCTTTCTGCTCCCAGGCGGTTTTGTAGGCGGCGAAATCGGCCTCAAAGGCATTGCTCATGTATTGGCGGGTAAGATTCACCAGGTCGAACTCATAGGCCGAGCCGCTTCCGTCGGCCGCCAGCAGCAGGCGAATTACCTCCCGGAGGTCTTCGTTCTGGTAGGTAAACTTGACGCTGGAGTGATACGACGAAGAACGGGCGAACGAGGGACGGAGGTTGTGGATGGGGCTGTGGCCGGGAACGGTGGGGGCGATGTAGATGTCCTTCAGTAGCTTGCTCCAGGCAGCCCTGGCGTTCTCATCCGCCTTGCCGGTGCGGCTGTCGGCCAGCACTTTGGAATAAGTTTCCAGATTCTGATGCGCCGGGAAGTCCCAGGCTTTCTCGAAGATGAACTGGTACATGAAGGGGTTGCAGTCGAAGCCTTCCAGCGTGGAGCCGATGCCGCGGAGGTTGTCCCCGCCGTTGGCGAAGGTATTTTCGATGCGTTTGTTCACATCCTCGATATCACCGGCCAGATAGGTGTTGCCGCCGAAGTTGCCCAGGTAGCACCAGATATAAGGCACGCCGTAGTACCGCTCCGTGCGCTGCCAGACTTCCATCTTTTCGCAGTAGTAGTCCAGTAGGAGCGACTTTTCGGCCGGATAGGAGGTGATGTACGGCTCAATCTTGTCCGGCGTCCAGTACTGGCGCTCATTGTAGAAGAGCCAGGTCATCTGCAGCCATACGCCTTCCGGATCGGCTGCCTCCAGCGACTCATATACCTGACGGCTTACGCGGGAAAGATAGTCCGGTTCCCAGCTGCGGGGAATCATTTCGTTGAAGAGGTCGATGCCGTAGATGTGGTCGGTACCATAGATTTCCTTCTCCTTCTGGATGAAGAGTTTCTGGATCTTGGGGAACAGCGGGTCCATCGGGTCCAGGAAGTGCGGGAAGTCTTCTTCGGCAAAACCGGCCCAGTCGCTCATCCGTTCAATCTGGGCCTCCGGGTACAAGCGCTGAAGCTCAGACGGCACATGACCGGCAAATGCGGGCAGTACGGGACGCATATTCAGTTCCCGTTCCCGGGCCACTATCTGTTTCTGGAGTTCGGCCTGTCCTTCCAGCCAGGATTGCGGCAGGGGTCCGCCCCAACGGTCGATGTTCAGCATCCGGTGCCAGGGCAGATGGGCAGGGCCTGTAAAGTAGCTGCGCACCTCTTCGTCGGTAAGGCCCAGTTCGGTCCATATCTGGTACCAGATGGATTCCTGGCCGGTGATGGCCAGCGGCAGGTTAACGCCGTTCAGGGCCATCCAGTCGATAAAATGCTCCCAGTCCTTCCATGTCCACCAGGGCATGGTGTAGCCGAAGGTACAGTAGTTCAGGAAGAAGCGTTCCGGTACGCGGGCGCTCACCTCCACGGGCTGTTCCAGCTTGGGGAATCGGGCGGGGAGACTCACCTTATCACTCACAAACCAGCCCACATTCACGTTGCAATAATATTTGAGGTAGTGGTTGAGGCCCACTGCCATGGAATTGGCATTGTTGCCCGAAATGACGGTTTTTCCGCCGCGGGTTTCAATGCGGAAAACGTCTTTATCGGCCTCCAGCTGTTCAAATACAAAATGACGGGAAGCGTTGCCCAGGATGCGCCCGGCGAGGCTTTTGGCCGCCTCCGTGTCCGGGGTAGCGGGGGCAGAACAAGCGACGGCCAATATCAATAATGCCGTCGCTACCGAAATGCTGAATTTCATATTCAAAGGTTTTGACTTTTAATTGGCCACCTCGCAGAGGAACTTGAGGCGCACCAGACGGATTTCTTCTTCCTCGTAATCCCCGCCCAGGGCTTGGATGGCCTCTTCCAGGGAGTCGGAAGTAGCTTCTTCCCGGAACCAGTCGTAGATTTCCTCCACCACTTCCTCGTCCAGCTCCGAATCTATATAATAATTGAGATTTACGCGGGTGCCGGTGGAAACGATGGCCTCTATTTCGCTTAGCAGTTCGTCCATTTCCAGCCCCTTGGCCGATGCTATATCTTCCAGGGACAGTTTGCGGTCGATGGACTGGATGATATACACCTTGTTGCCGGACTTGGAAGCCACGGACTTTACGATGAAATCGTCCGGACGCTCAATTTCGTTCTCCTCTACGTAGCGGGCGATGAGTTCCACGAAGGGCGTTCCGTACTTGCGGGCCTTGCCTTCTCCCACCCCCTGGCATTTTTCCGACATTTCCTTGAGATTGAGGGGATACAGGATGGACATATCCTCCAGGGAAGGGTCTGAGAACACCACCCAGGGCTGCACTTTGTGCCGACGGGCTACGTCTTTGCGCAAATCCTTGAGCATGGCCAGCAACACGGGATCTCCGCCGCCGCCCTGGCCCGGAACGGCCGGTTCGTCGTCTTCGTCATCTTCCCCGTCGGAGAAGGTGCGGTCTTCCACCAGCATCAGTTCGTACGGCTTGGCCAGGAACTGTCGGCCCTGCTCCGTGACGGAAATAAGGCCGTAATTCTCAATGTCTTTCTCCAGGAAATGCAGGATGAGGCCCTGATGGATAACGGCCGACCAGAAACGCACGTCGTGGTCTTTCCCGGCGCCGAACAGCTCCAGGGAGTCGTGCTGATACGACTTTACCATGGCGTTGCTTACGCCCGACAGCACGTTGGCCAGATGCTCCATCTTGAAATGCTCCGGCAGGGATTCTATGAGCTCTATTACCAGGCACATGTCTTCCCGGCCGTCGAAACGGGCCTTGGGATGCAGGCAGTTGTCGCAGGCGCCGCAGTTGCCGGGCAGGTAATCCTCGCCAAAATAATTGAGCAGCAGCTTCCTGCGGCACTGGCTGGATTCGGCATAGGCCACCGTTTCGTTCAGCAGCTGCTTGCCGATTTCCTGTTCGGCCACGGGCTTTCCCTGCATGAACTTTTCCAGCTTCTGGATATCCTTGTAGCTGTAATAGGTGATGCACTGGCCTTCCTGGC
>CAMJKI010000071.1 GCA_946406355.1 uncultured Bacteroidales bacterium
AACATGAAAAACTTTTTCATAATCGTTTTTGTGTTGTTAGTTATAAATTGAATTAGTTGTTAGTATATCCACATATTTGGTCGTGCAAGTTAGCAATAAAAATCCGAAACGCCAAAGATTATTTGCTTATTTCGCCACAAAGGTCCTTTTCCAGCATGGCTTTTACCCAGGCGTTATTGTCGCTTCTGCCCATGAGGCAAAACAGTTTTCCAAGGGCCGCCTCGGTGGTAATATCCACTCCGGAAAGAACGCCGGTATGCTTGAGCGAAGCGCCCGTCGCATACAGGTCCATGTTCACAGTCCCTGATTTACATTGGGTTACATTCAGGAGTATCTTCCCGTCCTGTTCGGCCTCCCGCAAGATATCCAGGAACCAGTCCTTGGACAGTGCGTTCCCGGAACCGTAGGTCTCCAGGATGCAGGCGCGGGTTCCCGGGTCGCAAACCACCGACCGCATTACCTGCGGCGTCATGCCCGGGTGCACCTTCAGGATGGAAACGCGCGTGTCCAGCCGGGTTTGCACCCGCAGCTGGGCGTCCCAGTAGATGGGCTTCCGGATCAGGTCCGTATTGTAGCGGATGCTGATACCCGCCTCGGCCAGGGGCGGGCAGTTGGGACTGGCAAAGGCATTGAAAGCCTCGGCGCTGTATTTCACGCAACGGTTTCCCCGCAACAGCTGCGAATCGAAGCAGATGGCCACTTCCGGTACGCGCGCATGCCCCTTCTCGTCCTTGGCGGCCGCAATTTCCACGGCCGATATCAGGTTTTCCTTACCGTCGGTACGGGGTACGCCGATGGGCAGCTGACTGCCGGTGAAAACCACCGGTTTGGTGAGCCCCTCCAGCATAAAACTGAGCGTGGAGGCGCTGTAGGCCATGGTGTCCGTGCCGTGCAGCACCACAAAACCGTCGTATTCCTCGTAGCGGTCGCGGATAATTTCGGCCAGCGAAATCCACAGCGCAGGTTCCACATCGGAGGAATCGATGAGCGGATCGAAGGTGTAGGAATCTATCCGGACGGCGAATTTGTTCAGTTCCGGGACCTCGGCCTTGATCTGGCCGAAGTCGAAGGGCTTCAGGGTGCCGTCCATCGGGTCTTCCTTCATGCCGATGGTACCGCCGGTGTAAATGATTAAAACGGATGCACTCATTATTGTAGGTTAAACAGCTTTTCTGCGTTTTGGGTGGTAATACTTTCAATTTCCGCTAAAGAAAGGCCCTTGATTTCGGCCACTTTGGCGGCAACCAGGGGCAGGTAGGCGCTCTCGTTGCGCTGTCCCCGGTGCGGAACGGGAGCCAGGTAGGGCGCGTCCGTCTCCAGCAGAATCTTCTCCAGGGGAATGCGCTCCAGCGTCTTGGCCAGCGAAGCGTTCTTGAAGGTGACAACCCCGCCGATCCCCACCGAAAACTCCCCGTAGCGGTTGGCCCGTTCAAACACCTCGTAGCTGGCAGTAAAGCAATGAAGGTTCCCCCTCAGATGCAAATGCCTGCAGTCGGCCAGTACCCCAAAAAGGTCCTCCCAGGCATCCCTGAGGTGTATATTCACCGGCAAATCCATCCGGGCAGCCAGTTCCAGCTGCAGCCGCAGCACCTCCTTCTGCTCCTTCACAAATTCCAACCCCTCATGATAATCAAGGCCGATTTCGCCAATGGCTACTATGGGACACTTCCGGACACAGTCTTCGGGCCGATTACAGGCGCTGTTATCGCTCCCCGAGCCGTGGGTACTGCTAGTGTTGTGAGTACTATGGGTGTTGTGAGTACTATGGGTGCTGTGAGTACTATGGGTGCTGTGAGTGTCGTGGGTGCTGTGGACCTGGTCCAAGCTAGAAACGATCGAGGTCTGGCTAAATTTTGGACTAGGTCCTATTTTACCACCTGGACCAGGTCCAACACTTAAGGGATCTAGGCCATTCTGAGGCATGTTAGTTGGACTAGGTCCAGTGCCCAAAAATTGACCTCGTCCAAATCCGTCATGGACCTGGTCCACGGGGGTAAATGTGGAGTTATCGAAATAACCCATAGCCGCAATCCGGTGGACCTGGTCCAGCTCCTCCCGCCAGTCCTGTGTGACAGAACCAGGATACAACCCCAGCATCTGGAAGATTGTCCCCTGATATCGGTTGCCGATTTCCCACATAGCCGGTCTTTCCCGGCTGTCTACGTCGGCCTGGATCATTTTGCCCACACCGGCCTCCTGTGCCCGCCGGACGGCTTCATCGGCATCCGGCAGCAGCCACTCGTCGTAGAAATGGGTATGTGTGTCTACAAACATTTTGTGCAAAGATACGCTTTTTTTCGGCTACTTGTCCAGGATTCTTTATCAGCAGTCCTTCTCACTTTTGTTGGGAGATGGAACTGCCGGGGGCCTTTACCGCGTCCTGTATTTCCTCCCGGCTCAAGCCAAATGTACGGGCCATTTGACGTACCGTAGTTTTCCTGGTGCGCCAGATGAAAGGTAGCACCCGTAGCTTTTTTTCCAGGCTTAGAGTTGCCAAGTCCTGGGAATACCAGCGTTGGACAACTTCTGCCGCTACTTTGTAGAACTCGCTGTCGGGAAGCAGACGGCGGGGACCATTAACAAGCTTTTCTTCCATTTCGGCCGGGTTCAGAGAACCTATTGTCTTTAGCCAGAATGCCGGATCATTGTTGAAGACCTGTTCAAGATACTCAATATCACAAAAACTCTCTGGTATCAGGTCTCCGTCGGAATCAACGAGCCAGTGTACATTCTTTAAATCTTCGCGAGTATGCATAATCCGGTCTTGTTCCCTTCTGGTGAATTTGCAAACGGGAATACCATTCACCGGCTGATTCTTATTGGAAAACATTGCCCGAAACCCACTCCACTTGTATTTGTCAATAGGGTAGCCGTTGTCCAAAGCGTTTCGGGGGATATATGCCAATGCATTTCTGACATACCAATCGCTGTCCAGAAGGATTGCCTGTACATCTACTCCTCTTAGAATCTGTTTTTCCAGGTATTTGGTTTGAAACCATTGAGCATAGTTTCGCTTCAATTCTTCGCCATATTCGCAGGCTTCCTGATAGGATTTGGCAAGGACGGCTACATGACCGTGGTTTGAAACGACGGCGTAGATAATGACAATGACATTTTTCCTATGGGCGCAGACGGCAATGTACTTGACCATTACGCCATAGTCTTCGTTATCCCGGCAGAGTATTGCTTTTTCCATCCCTTTTATGCTGATATGGAAAGGCTGGACATTTACTGTTTCTCCGGAAGGCAGTTTTCTTAACACGTTTCTTTTCATAATGTTGAAGTATTTAGTCTGTTGGATAGCTGGACGAGTTCCAGAAAATACTGGCCGAGGTGTCTTGGATATTTGGACCAGGTCCAAAACTGGGCGCTGGACCAGGTCCAAGGAAAGAGCCTCTGGTGTGTGTGGGGGGAGCGATAGGGTGGACTTGGTCCAGCAGATATCCAGCAGATATCACCCTCACCTCACTCAAAACGTGAGGCAATTGAACACCTTTGCAGCAGGTCCGTGCTAAGAAATCCGTCCACCTCCAGCGTGCCGATCCCGGAGAGAATCACCGCATAGGGCAGATGCAGAACGGCAACCAGTTCTTCCGGCGTAATGCCCCGCTGCTGAAACACCGCCAGGCCGATGTTCACCAGGGGAGAGCCGGCACCGTATTTCCGCACCAGACGGGCCTGCAGCACCTTTTCCGGCGGATCCCCCGCCTGGGACGTTTGCCAGGAACCGCCTTCCCCCCGATGCCGCCGGGGTCCGCCCAGCCCCATGGCGTCCACCAGCTGTTCCGGCGAAGTGACAATCCGGGCCATCTCGGAAGCGATGAGCGAGTTGCAGCCGGCACTGCGCACATCGTCCAGCCGTCCCGGCACTGCAAACACATCCCGGTTATACTCTACGGCATATTTGGCCGTCATCAGCGACCCGCCTTTGGTCTTGGATTCCACCACCGTTACGGCCGATACCAGCCCCGCAATGATGCGATTCCGCCGCACGAAGTTCAGGGCCACCGGCGAAGTCTCCAGCGGATAGTCCGTCACAAGCGCGCATCCGGGCGTCCCCGCCATCTCATCGGCCAGCTGCCTGTGCTGCCAGGGATACACAGCCTCAATGCCTGTGGCCATTACGCCGACGGTAGGCAGCCCGCATTCCAGCGCCGTCCGGTGCGCCACCCCGTCCACCCCCAGGGCCAGGCCGCTCACCACGGAAGGCTGCACGTGCGCCTCGGAGAGCGCCTGCACCAGCTTCTGGCACCACGCCTTCCCATAAGGACTCAGGTCCCGCGTGCCCACAAAAGCCACCATCGGCCGCAAACCAAACACCTCGGTAGGAGAGGATACCCCTTTCATGTAGAATCCCAAAGGCGGAGCCGGACACTCCCGCAGTGCCGCCGGATAGTCCTCATCCAGAATGCTGATAAACCGACCCCCAATATCCCGCACTTTCTCCAACTCCCTCTCCGCCCACTCCAACTGCGAAGGTACCAACTGTGGTAGAAGGCTATATAATGCCGATGAGGCACTAGCGGAACAAGGTACCCTTTCTTCCGCGAAAGAGATAGCCGATGCTACAGAAAGGGTACCTCGTCCCGCCTCAATTCCTGCATTATTTTCAGAGGGGAGAGATGCGTTTCCCGTAGCATCGGCTATATTATTCGCGGAGGGAAACGCATCTCTTCCCTCCAATAACGTAGCATAACTGCCATCAAACAGCGCCAGGGCGCTGCCGGCCTTTTCCATCAAGTTAAGCGCCAGGCTGGGATGGTAGCCGAAAACTTTGTTCAGGGCGCAAATCGCCACTTTTTCATCGTATGTACTCATGCCGCCAAGATAAGGCGGAAAAATGAAAAACAGCTCAATCGGTTGAATGATTGAACTGTTTTTTACGATTTTTTATCGGTTTCAACCGATTTTACACAATCAGCAGCGCATCGCCGTAGGGGCCAAACTTGTAGCCTTCCTCCAGCGCTACCTCGTACGCGTGCATCACACCCTTGTATCCGCCGAAGGCCGCCACGCACATGAGCATGGTGCTCTGGGGCAGGTGGAAGTTGGAAACGACGGCATCCGGAACGGCGTACTGGTACGGCGGGAAGATGAACTTGTTGGTCCAGCCGTCGAAGGCGTTTACCTCGTGCGTGGTGGTAACGTAGGTTTCCAGGCCCCGCATAACGGTGGTGCCCACGGCCACTACCTTCTTGCCGGTGCGCTTGGCCTTGTTGATTACGTCGGCCGCCTCCTGGGTAATAATCAGGCGCTCGGAGTCCATCCGGTGCTTGGAAAGGTCTTCCACATCTACGGTGCGGAACTGGCCGATGCCCATGTGCACGGTAATGAAGGTTTTCTGGATGTCCTTCAGGATCATGCGGTTGAACAGTTCCCGGCTGAAGTGCAGGCTGGCGGCGGGAGCGCTCACGGCACCCTCGTGCGCCGCAAAGATGGTCTGATAGTTCTCCGTATCTTCCGGGGTAACCTTCTCCTTCACCCATTCGGGCACGTAGGGCTCTCCCAGGGCGAAAAGGGCCTCTTTGAAGTCCTCGTAGGAACCGTCGAAGAGGAAGCGGAGCGTACGGCCGCGGGAGGTGGTGTTGTCAATCACCTCCGCCACCAGGCTCTCGTCCTCGCCGAAATACAGCTTGTTGCCGATGCGGATCTTGCGGGCGGGATCAACAATCACGTCCCACAGCCGCTGTTCCCGGTTCAGCTCCCGCAGGAGCAGCACCATAATATCGGCACCGGTCTTTTCCTTTTTGCCGTACAGACGGGCCGGAAATACCTTGGTGTCGTTGAGCACAAAGGTGTCTCCTTTGCCGAAATAGTCGATGATATCCTTGAACTGGCGGTGCTCCAGCTCGCCGGAGTCTTTGTGGAGGACCATCATGCGCGCCTCGTCCCTCCAGCGGGGAGGTTCCTGGGCAATGCGGTCCTTGCTAAGGTCGAAGTTAAATTGGGACAGTTTCATACACGTACAATGCGATACTTATATAATACGGCAGTTATGGGCAAAAAGTTTCACCGTTATTTGCCCATGGCGTCCAGCCTGGCCTGGGCCGACATGCGGTCGGTCTCCGATTCACCGTATTTGGCCATCAGGGCCAGGTATTTCTTCTCCAACTTGGTATCCTTGGAAGCCCGGGCCGTGAGGATGCCGTTCCGGATGGCGGTATTGTCGTCGGGATGCTTCTTGAGCACCGCGTCATACTGCTTGATGGCCTTCTTGTAGTCCTTCTTCACCAGCCAGTAGGAGCCTATGTCGTTCATGAACAGCGGATTGTTCTTGCTGTATTTGAGCATGTGCTCGGCCAGGGACTTGAAAGCCTCGGCCGATGCGTCCGAGCCGATACGGAAAATGGCCGCGCAGTAATCCTGCATGAAAGCGCAGAATTCCTCGTCCCCCACTTTTTCCACGCCCTCGTACACCCAGGCCGGATGGCGCGTAAAGTGCTCGTCGGCAAGCGCTTTCAGCTGCTGCAGGGCCAGGTCCGGGCTCTCTTTCTCGTAGGAAAGGATGGCATTGATTTTCATGAAGCGGTAGTCCAGGCGCCAAGTTTTGGCCGATATGGCCTGGTCTATATGCAGGAGAGCGTCGGCAAACAGGTCGTCGTCGTACAGGGTGTCCTCAAAGTAATTGTGCTTCTTGCCCAGCGAGTCGGTTATGGGCAGGATGGGGGCGTTGCCCAGATAGCGTTCCCGGTCCAGTTCAATTACCTGGTTGCTCTGGCTGCGCGCATAGCAAAAGGCAAAGCGCGCCACCATCTGCTGGTCGTCTTCCGGAAAAGCGGCCGCCCAATTGTCCAGCAGCGTTTCCACGCCCACGCCGGCGGCACCCACGCGGTCCACCAGGTTGTTGTATCGCCTAAGGTAGTCCTCTTTGGTGTTTTGCGCAGCGGCCAGGAGGCTGCAGCCCAGGAAGATGAGTATCAGAATTCTTTTCATCGGATATCCATTTTAATACGTTTTGCTTTGGGATAGAGGTTGTTGCATCGGGTCCCCAGGTTTTTGGCCGGGCCCAGGGGAAGGCCCTTGAAAGTGAGGCAGATCGGCCCGCGGGGCGCGTCCGGAGCCAGCACCAGGGCATCGCCATGCAAATAGCGCAGGGCCGTTTCCCGCTCCACTTCCCAGCGGGGAAGGTCATCGGTGGGCTCTAAGGGACGTTCGGCGCGGAAGAGGGTAAAGGGATCGGCCTTCCGGACAGGGTCCGGGGTGCCGTTTTTCCGGAGCACGGCGGCATACTGGCCTTCCCCGGGCACCAGTCCAGGCAGCATCAGATAGCCGTTTTGCGTGCGGATGGCCGGTTCCTGCGGGCCCGGGTCCAGCACTTCTGCACCCAGTTCTGCGGCGGCCCAGGCCACGGTTTCGTCGTTTTCCTTCCGGTTGAAAGTGCAGGTGGAAAAGAGCAGCAGGCCGCCTTCCTTGAGGGCAGGCCAGATGCCGGAAAGGATTCTCCGGGAGCGTGCGGTGCAAAAGTCCACCGTCTCCAGGCTCCAGTCTTCCACCGCCTTGGGGTCCTTGCGGAACATCCCTTCGCCGGAGCAGGGCACGTCGGCCACCACCACGTCGAAGAGGGGCGTATTGCCGAAAGCCGACGGATCCCGCGACACGGTTCCCACACGCTCGTCGCCCCAGCTGGCCACGTTGCCGCGCAGGACGGCGTAGCGGCTGCGGATTACTTCGTTGGCCAGCAGCAGGGATTTACCGCCGTCATGGGCACGCAGCGATGCCGCCAGGTCCGTGGTTTTCCCGCCCGGTGCGGCGCACAAATCCAGTACGCACAGGCCTTCCTGCAACGGAGCGATAATCTGCCGGAAAAGATGCCCCACAAACATGGCCGATGTATCCTGCACATAGTAGGCACCTGCATGGAAAAGGGGGTCCAGCGTAAACACCGGCCGTTCCTTCAGCAGATAGCCATAGGGGCTCCAGGGCACCGGAACGGCATCCTGGAAGGGGCATTCCTGCAGTTTGGCGGGGTTCAGGCGGATGGAAACCGAAGGCTCCGCCTCCAGCGCCTTCAGCGCCGTGGCGGCATCGGCCTCACCCACCGATTCCGTGAGAAGGTCTATGAAACGGGGATCAAACATTCCCGGGCCAGAGGTTCGGGTCGAAGCCTTCCGGCATCTTGCCGTTGGAAGCGTCCACCAGGCCGTCCACCACTTTGTCCAGGGCCTCCTTGATTTTGCCGGAGAGCATCATCTTCATCATCAGGTTCAGGTCGGCTTCGGCCTTAATCCAGAAATCCGTCTTGTACGCATCCTCGGCGGCCGGCTCAAAGTGAATCTCTATGTGGAAAGCGAACGGAGCGCCGTAATCCACCAGTTCTATCCGGGAATAGGGAACCCGCTGGTGCACTTTTACGCCGATATTGAAGCCCTGCACCGTGGCGGTGAGGGTGTCGTAACTGGCCTGAACCATGCTCCGCTTGTCTTCCGGCAGCATCCGCTGGAAGTTCTGCAGGTCCACCATGGACATATACAGTTCGTAGGGCTGACGGGAAACAATGCCGTGTTTGCTTTCGATTTCGGTCATAATTCTTAACTTTGTATCTTGGAGCGGCGTAGGTAATACACCGGAATATTGGCTGTCTTTTTCTTTGGGCGGAGTGTATATCCCTCCGGGGATATCGGCTATCTTTTTTATTCCCGGAGGGATATACACTCCGCCAAATAATACTGGCTTTATTTATAGGATTGCAAAGTTAGCAAAAATCATGCACAAAATCTATTTCGGAAAAAGGTGTATCATAATTTGTTCTCCGGAGGAAGAGGCCCTGCAGGATGCCAATTCCGTGGAGTTCCACCTGGGGGAGGTCCTGGACATCCATGCCCTGGTGCGCATGTTCGAGGTGCAGGATACCCTGCTGCGCATCTATATACCTTCCGACGATATAGAAAAGACCTACCGGCGCTTGTGCTCGGAATTCAAGGAAGTGAATGCGGCCGGCGGGCTGGTGAGCAACCGCCGCGGAGACTTTCTGCTCATTTCCCGCAGCGGCCTCTGGGACCTTCCCAAGGGCCATCAGGAGCCGGGAGAGGACATTGAAGTTTGCGCCATGCGGGAAGTGCAGGAAGAAACGGGTGTAGATCAGCTGGAACTCCGCCGGCTCATCTGCATCACAGACCACGTGTATTTCCGGGACAATCTCTGGCACCTCAAGCACACCTGGTGGTACGACATGCTTTATACAGACCCTACCAACCTTACTCCCCAGAAGGAAGAAGACATCTCCAAGGCCGCCTGGGTGGCCAAATCGTCCCTGCCGCCCTTCCTCAAAAACACCTATCCCTCTATAGTGGAAGTCTTCCGCGAGGCCCGGATTTAATTATTCGGCCTTTACCGTAACGGCCGGGTCTATCTTGGAAACGTAGCGGGCGGGAATCCAGAGCATGGCCAGAATGGCCAGGAACGACAGCACGTCGGCCGCCAGAATCCAGGGCAGGTTCACCTGCACCGGAACCCAGGAAACAAAGTAATTGGCCGGATCCAGGGGTATCAGATGGGTAGTTCCCTGGATTAGGCAGAAAAGCAGCGCCAGGGCGTTGCCGATGAGCATGCCCTTGAGCACCACGCCGGCGCCCACCTGCACAAAAACGCGTCCCACCGACCGGTTGTCCATGCCCATGGTTTTGAGCGTGCCGATGGTGGAGATATTCCGGAGCAGCAGGATGAGCAGCCCGGAAATCATGTTGAAGCCCGCTACCACTGTCATCAGAATCAGGATGGTGAGCACGTTGAAATCCAGCAGTTCCAGCCAGTCGAAAATCTGCGGATAGGAGCGGGGCGATGCGGTAACATACAGCTCCTCCTCCTCCTCGCTGCCGCTGTTTAGCAGGCAGGTCCCCACCTGGGAAGCCAGATTATCCAGGACGGCCCGGTTGCGGTAGCCGTCGGCCACCTCTACCTCCAGGCAGGACACCTCATCGGCCTCCCAGCCGTTCAGGCGCTGCAGGTCCTCCAGATTGGCATACACCAGCAGGTTGTCGTCCATTTCCACCAGATCCCGGTGGACGGCGGTGATGCGGAACTTCCGCACCCGGACTCTTTCGCCGATGAAATAGGTGGTAAGATGGTCTCCCACGCCCAGCCCCATGATGCGGGACAGGCGCTCCGGGATGGAGACGGTGAGGGAGGAATCGGCCCGTTCCACTCCCTTTACCAGCACCCCGTGGATGCGGTCCCCGTCTTTTACTACGCCGCTGCGAAGCACCACCGGACGGATACCCTTTATGCCTGGAACGGACAGAATTGTTGTTTCGGAAGGCAGCTTACGGGGCATGGAGGCCATTTCGCCCAGGGAACGGTCCTGGGGCTGAATGCGGATGTCGCCCACCATAGCCGCCACGCCGTCCCGGATTGCGGTACGGAAACCGGACGAGACGGCTACGGAGACGATCATCACGAAGAAACTGACGGCAATGGCCACTGCCGCCAGTTTCCCCTGAAAAGAAAGCTTCCGCGATATGAAGCGGGCAGCTTCCACTGCTTACCAGATGTGCACGCGTTCCTCTTCCGGACGGAACATCTTGTCACCTTCGTGGATGTCCCAGGCGTCAAAGAAGGTCTGGAAGTTACGCACGCTCACATTTACGCGGTTCTCGGCCAGCGAGTGCGGGTCCAGGTTGGTAAGACGGGCTTTCTCCTGGTCGGTGATGTTCTGGGCCCAGATGGCACCGTAGCTCAGGTAGAAGCGCTGGGCACGGGTGAAGCCGTCAATCATGGGATCGGCCTTGCCCGCAACGGCGTTCTCCATGGCAGTGTAAGCGATGGAAAGGCCGCCGTGGTCGCCGATGTTCTCACCCAGGGTGTAGCGGCCGTTGGCCTTTACGCCGGGCAGGACTTCCACCTCGTCGAACTGGGCCACCAGCTTGTCGCCCAGAGCGTCAAACTTGGCCTTGTCTTCGTCGGTCCACCAGTTTACCATATTGCCGTGGGCGTCGAACATGGAACCCTGGTCGTCAAAGCCATGGCTCATTTCGTGGCCGATAACCACGCCGATACCGCCGTAGTTCACGGGCTCATCGGCATCGGGATCGAAGAACGGCTTCTGCAGGATGGCGGCCGGGAAGCAGATTTCGTTGGTGGTGGGGTTGTAGTAGGCGTTCACCGTCT
>CAMJKI010000072.1 GCA_946406355.1 uncultured Bacteroidales bacterium
AGGGCTGGCTCACTTCCGAGCAGGCCCAGCAGGCCCGTGAGATCATCGCCAAGGTAGGAGCCGAAACGCTTGCTTCCCTGGAGCAGAAAGTGCAGATGATCAACGGCATCGTGAACGGCCGTATCCAGAAGTTCCTCAAGGAGAACACCCTCATGGAGCAGGAATATCAGCTGTCCGACGACAAGGCTACCGTAGCCGCCGCCCTCAAGGCCGTGGATCCGGAAGCCAAGGTGATTGCCTTCAAGCGCTTCTCCCTGGCCGACTAATTCTCCCGTCGTCCTAAGCGAAAGCGAAGAATCCGGCAAAGCCGAAGGTTTTGATTGAGAGGCTGACCAAAAGTCGATATGACTTAGGTCAGTCTCTTTTTTGTGCCTATTTGGACCTGGTCCACCCCATTTTTGGACGAGGTTTCATTTTAGTGTCTGGACCTAGTCCACCGATTATGCCATAGAAGGACCTGGAAGCAATACCTGCTGGACCTGGTCCAAGGGATAAAAGTGAACCTCGTCCAAATGATGAGTACACCTCGTCCACGTAGTCGGAGGTAGGGGGAGAGTATCTCCACCTCCGACTCGAACATAGTATAAAAATATAGCTATCCCTTTGATCAGTCTTTTTTGTTATCTTTAAATTGCAGTAAAAAGAAAAACGAAGTTGACATCGGATTGGTCGCACTGGCCCATAATCTGCGCAAATACGCCCGTGTTCACGAAAAAAGCGGCCTCCCTCATTGTCCACAAAAAAAGAGGTCAACTCACTCTTGAGTTTTTTTGCATTTTTCCGCGGAATTGCCTACAGTCAGCCGTTTCCATTCAACGGCAATAAATAGTTGGAAAACTGGCGGAAATGATATAACTTTGCAAAAAGTGATATCATTATGGGGACCGTTAGAGAAAGCGCCCTTATCCGGTTAAGGCCGGAACTGATGGCCCGGGCCAAACGCCAGGCCAGAGCACAACACATATCCTTCAACGCCTTTGTTGAAAAGACGCTGGAACGTGCCGTGGAACCGGAATGGCCGGTATTGCCGCCGGATTACAAAGTGTCGGAAGAAATACGCAGTTTTGCTACCATCCCTGCAGGTTGGCATCCTACAAAGGAGCAATTGGAAGCCGACCCCCGTTTAGCATATCTTTGGAAGAAGTACGGTTATGAAGATTAAAGTATTCTTGGATACCAACGTCCTCTTGGACGTTTTACAGCAAGGGAGACCTTTTACAACTTCTTCTCAAGTAATCCTACAGGCCATTTGGGACAGGAAAATTGAGGCGGTCCTTACAACGCAAAGTGTTGTAGATTCTGCATACATAACGGGAAAGGAAGGTTTACAGCAAACTTTTTTCAATATGGTAAACAGGTGCTG
The DNA here is from genome assembly GCA_946406355.1 of uncultured Bacteroidales bacterium. GTDB lineage: Bacteria > Bacteroidota > Bacteroidia > Bacteroidales > UBA932 > Cryptobacteroides. The sequence goes on from CAMJKI010000072.1 coordinate 1,364, forward strand.
TGATTATATCAATATGGACTATATAAATACATTTGACATCCGTCTTGCCTGTCGGAATTATTCGGGTGACTTTGAAGATGACGTACTTTATTTCAGGGCGCTGGATGCTTGTTGTGATGTCTTTGTTACCTCGGATGTCAAACTTCGCAACAGGTACAGTGGAAAACACGAACACCTCCAGTTCATGAGCCCGGAGGAGTTCGTGTCTAAAATAAGGGGAGAAGCTATTCCGTCACAAACTTGAAAAACAAATCGATGTCTTTCTTGTCCTGGAAGCGGGCCAGGTAGGCCATGTTGCCCAGGTCGTCGGACAGGGCGTCCGGCACGCGTTCGGCCATGCAGATGGCGCTGCCGTAGCGGTCCCAGATATCCTGGTGGGAATGCTTGTAGGCCTTGCCGTCGCGGCGGCTGGCGTAGGCGCAGTAATACTGCTCGCCCTCGCCTTTGCGGCGCTGGTTGAAGGCCACCATATCGGCCCATATCTGGAATACGTCGGTGCTGTGGGCGAAGTTCATCATGTCCGGGGTGTAGCCTCCCGGCGGGCGCATGTTCACCTCCAGGCCCACATAGTCGCCCTTCTTGCCCAGACCTTCGCGGTCGCGGTCCAGCTGGAAGAATTCCAGGTGCACAAAGCGGCTCTTGATGCCGAAGGCCTTCACCGTGCGCCGGCCAATGGCGGCCAGTTTGGCAGGGACGGTTTTGTTGGTCCAGTAGCAGGTGTCCAGGTTGGCGTGCACTATCTCCATGATGGGCGTGGGGAAGATGGTGTTGTTCTCGAAGATGGGTTCCCCATCGGCATTGAAAATAGCGTCGTAGCTAACCAGGAGGCCGGTTATGAACTCTTCAATTACAAAGAAGCCGTAGTTGTTGGCGTGGTCCCGGAACCAGGCGTCCAGCTCCTCGTTGCTGTGGATCTTGAACGTGCCGGAAGCGCCCATACCGCTGTCGGGTTTGGCAATTACGGGATAACCGGTCTTCTTTACGAAGGCCTTTACCTTGGCCTCGCCCTCGGAACCCTTGATTTGCCGGGCCGTGGGGATGCCGCCCAGGGCGTAGTACTTCTTCATCTCGCTCTTGTTGCGGATGGCGGCCACTCGGTCGCTCTGGATGCCGGTAGTAACGTTGAAATCTGTGCGCAGACGGGCGTCTTGCTCCAGCCAGTATTCGTTGTTGGATTCAATCCAGTCTATCTTCCCCCACTTGTGGGCATACCAGGCCACGGCCCGGTACATTTCGTCGTAATTCTCCAGGCTGTTCACCTTGTAGTAGTCCGAGATGCTGTTACGGAGTTCCTGCGGGAGGTTCCAGTACTCGGTGTCCGCAATGGCCAGTACGTTTACGCCATTGGCCTTGAGGCCGGCGCAGAAGTGCCAGTAGGTCTGCGGAAAGTGCGGAGAAATGAATATCAGGTTCATAAAAGAATAGGATTGGTTTTCGTTACAGATGTGACGCATGCCGCCCTGGGAGATCTCCCAGGCCTCGCCCCGGAGTTCGCTCCGGCCGTTTTTCACCTTTACAAAGCCGCCGTCGCGGAAGGTGTAGAACTTGTGGCCCCAGCTTTCCGGGAAAATAATGTCTTCAAACAGTCGTCGGCCGTCCAGTATCACGTACCGCACCTGGTCGTAGTGCGGCACCAGATTGATGTCCGTAAGACCCAGTCCGGTGAGCCAGCGCCTATAATTGGGGTCGACAGACTCGCCGGCCAGTTCCGGATGGGAATACACCCTGCCTGCACAGTTCATGGAACCGGCACTGCACCCCATAATTACGCCCCGATAGCCCTGCAGCAGTTCTTTCAGGCCGATTTCGTGGATGAACCGGTTCTGGGTGGGCGTATGACCGCCACACATAACAATCCAGTCGGCCCATTTTACCAGTTCGGCCGCCTGGGCGGCATTGCTCCGCTCCAGCATTACAATCTTTTCCGTTCGGATGCCGGAACGGTGGATGCAAAGGCTCATGCCCCTTTTCACCGAGCTGGTGAAACCCTTGTCGTCCGGAGCGGCGCTTATCAGCAGCACCCGGGGCAGTGCTTTGCCGGTGACTTCGGCCAAAGCCGCCTTGACCTCGGCCAGAAAGCCGTTGTCTTCCGTGAAATGATCCTCCCCGTAACGGGTAGGGCTGCCGGTTAAAAACAGCGTCATTGCAGCTGCAAAGATACGAAAAAACGTGGTAGAAACCTGCTATTCCCTTCTCCGGTAGTCGGAGGGAACCAGGCCGGTGTTGGCCTTGAAGAATTTGTTGAAGACGCTGGCGCTGGGGAAATGGAGTTTGTAGGCTATCTCTTTGATGCTTTCGTCCGAATAGCGGAGCAGGTTCTTGGCCTCCAGGATTACAAAAGCGTCAATCCATTCGGGGCCGCTGCGGCCGCTGGCCTCCTTCACAATCTTGGACAGGTATTTGGGCGTAAGGCAGAGTTTGTCGGCATAGAACTGCATCCCCCGTTCCTGGCTGTGATGTTCGGTGACCAGTTTCATGAAGCGGTCATACGTGAGGGATGCGCGGGCGCTGCTGTCCACCAGCGGTTTTCCCTTTTCACTCAGCTGTCCGGTCCAGATGTCCTCCGTCATATAGCTCAGGGAAGACAGCAGGCCGCCGATAATATTCCTTTTGTTGGAAAGCGACGACTGCACCACTTGCCTCGCCAGCAGGAAGTAGGATTCGGCCAGGGCAAGCTGTTCTTCGTTCAGGACGATGCAGGGATTCTCCAGCACCTGCACGCTGTCTTGGAACACCTTGTTGAAGTCCAGTTGCAAGCCGGAAATAAACTGCCTGGATAGCACTACATACGCCAGCTCTATGTCTGAGAGCCGGTCTTTGTCCACCTGGCCTACCCTTATTATATTGCCCGGTACGGTAACCAGCAGGGAGCCCTCATGCACTTCGTAGGTTTTCAGGTTGAAGTCAATATGGTAGTGCCCCTTCTTTAAGAAGAACAGAATATACCCGTCAAAACGGATGGGATAGCGGAGTATGTCCAGGATGCGGTTGTCCGAGAGGGCGCTGGCGCCCTGTGCTTCGCCGATGATGAATTCGTCCCCCAAAGCCGATACCTCCATGCCCGGGGAGGTGAGCTTGAGCACCTTTGCAATGCTAATGTTTTGTGGCTCCATTTGTAATATGGTCTAATACAGAGATCTGTCGGCAAAGATAAGAAGATTTCAAAATAAATGCAAATTTTACCTATAATTCTACCAAAATACAATTATTAACAGACTTTTGATATTTTTTAGTGGAAAAATTGGCAATAATTTTGCACCCGGAATTGAAAACGAAAATTTTAAAAACTTCTTATAGTATGAAAAAGTATCTCATTGCGGCAGCCCTGCTGCTGGCCTCCGTTCAGCTGAACGCCCAGACCGTGCTCACCCTGGACGACTGCCACGACATGGCGGTTCAGAACTCCAAGGAACTGGACCAGGCCCAGATTGACCGGGAAATGGCCGGTTACGACAGAAAGATAGCCCTTGCCAATTACTTCCCCGTAATCAGTGCAACGGGCGTGTACATGTATAACAACCGGGACATCGCCTTAATCAGCGACGACCAGTCCCAAATCCTGCGCAATGCCGGTACCCTCATGCAGGGACAGCTTGACGCGGCGGCAAGCGGAGCCATCTCCCAGATGGGCACCGCCATGACCCAGAAGATGACGCAGCTGATGACGGCCATCCAGACCAACCCCGCCCTGGCTGCCGAGTATATGGGCAGCCCCATGTGGCAGACCATCCTCCAGATGCTCCAGGGCGTGGATCCGTCCTCCCTGGCCGGTCTTGTTCCCAACGTGGCCGAGCCCATCAATGCCATCGGCCAGGATATTGACAATGCCCTGCACCCGGATTTCCATAATGTATGGGCGGGCGCCGTTACGCTGGAGCAGCCCCTCTTTGCGGGTGGTAAGATCATCTACTCCAACCAGATGGCTTCCCTGGCAGAGGAATTGGCCGATGCCAAATACGACATGAAGTACGCCGACGTGCTCCTGGATGTGGACCAGGCTTACTGGCAGATTGTTTCCATTGCGGCCAAGAAGAAACTGGCCCAGTCTTACAGCGAACTCCTGCACCAGATGCAGGCCGATGTGGACCAGGCCATCCGGGCCGGCGTAGCCACGGAATCCGACGCCCTCCAAATAAGGGTGAAAGCCAACGAGGCGGACATGCTGTACACCAAGTCTTCTAACGGTCTGGAGCTCTCGAAAATGCTCCTGTGCAAGCGCATCGGCCTTCCGCTGGACACGGAAATTGTGCTGGCTGACGAAAACCTGGAAGCCGTGCCCCTTCCGGCCCGGACGGCGGAAAAATCCATGGACGACATCTATGCCGACCGCCCCGAAACCCGCAGCCTGTCCCTGGCGAAGGAAATCTATGACCGCAAGGCCAAGGTGGTCCGTGCCGATATGCTCCCTACCGTGGCTTTGGTTGGCAACTACTTAATCTCCAACCCCAATGCCTTCAACGGCATCCAGAACAGCTGGCAGGGCGGCATGTTCAGCGTGGGCGTAATGGTGCGGGTGCCTATCTGCCACGGCGGCGAGGGCCTTTACAAATACCGCAAGGCCAAGGCCGAAGCTCGTCTGTACACCGACCAGTACGACGACGCCACCGGACTCATCAACCTGCAGGTGGCCCAGCAGCGCAAGCTTTGCAGCGAGGCGCTGGAGAAACTCACCCTGGCCGAAAACAACCTCGCCTGTGCCGAAGAGAACCTGCGCAAGGCCCAGGTGGGCTATGAGGCGGGCGTGGTTGAAACCAACACCGTCCTGGGCGCCCACACCGCCTGGCTCAGCGCCCACAGCGAATATATAGACAGCGGCATCGAACTCCAGATGGCCGCCGCATCCCTCCGGAAAGCCGAGGGCAATTACAACGCAAATATTAAATAAAAAATACTATGGCAAAGAAAAATTACAATCTCCTTATTGGAGTCATCGCACTTGTTGCAGTAATCTTGATTGTATCCATCGTAGGCTACATCGTTTCCCGCCCGAAGGAAACCATCATCCAGGGCGAAGCGGAAGCCACCGAGTACCGCGTATCCGGCAAAGTCCCCGGACGTATCGAAGCATTCCGGGGCGAGGAAGGACAGCAGGTCCGTAAAGGAGATACTCTGGTGGTGATTGACTCTCCGGAAATCCGCTCCAAGATTGCCGAGGCATCGGCCGCCCGTGCCGCCGCCCTGGCCCAGAAGGAAAAGGCCTATAACGGCGCCCGCCAGGAACAGATTACCGGTGCTTACGAGATGTGGCAGAAAGCGCTTGTGGGCGAAGAAGTCATGCGTAAGTCCTACGAGCGTATGGTGAAGCTGCACGACGAGAAAGTGGTCTCCGACCAGAAGTTCGACGAGGTAAAGGCCCAGTACGATGCCGCTTCCGCCACGGCCAGGGCCGCCAAGAGCCAGTATGATATGGCCGTAAAAGGTGCACGTCAAGAGGACAAGGATGCAGCCGTGGCCCTGGTGGAGCGCGCAAATGCCGCCGTGGACCTGGTGAATTCTTACAGGGAGGAAATCGTCCTTACATCCCCTGCCGACGGTATCATATCGGCCCGTTATCCCAAGGTGGGGGAACTGGTGGGACAGGGCTCTCCCATCATGACCATCCAGGACCTGGACGATGTCTGGTTCACCTTCAACATCCGTGAAGACCGCCTGGAAGGCATGCAGTCCGGCGACAAACTCCAGCTCACCATTCCTGCCCTGAACAATGCCTCTGTATCGGCAACGGTTTACTATATTGCCGTCCGTGAGTCCTACGCCACCTGGCGCGCCACCAAGGAAATCGGCGAATTCGACACCCGCACCTTCGAGGTGCGTGCACGGCCGGACGCTCCTGTAAAAGGTCTCCGTCCCGGTATGAGTGTCATCCTTCAGAAGAGTGTCAAATAATGAAACGCATCATTAATATCGTACAGCGCGAGTTGCATCTTTGGACAAAGAGGCCCATCTATCTGGTGGGCTCTTTGGGAGTGATGCTGGCCACAGCAGTGTTCTTTCTCACTTTCTTTGGGAAAGGCTTGCCGGAGGATATTCCTATCGGCGTAGTGGACAGGGACAACTCCTCCACTTCCAGGAACTTTGTCCGGCAACTTGACGCAACCCAGCTGGGTCGCGTGGTCTCCTTCGGGAGCATCGCCGAAGCCCGGCGGGAAATGGAAACCGGCCGCATATCGGCATACGTAGTTATTCCGGAAAGGTTTGACGAGGAAGTACAGGCGTTCCACTGCCCCAAGATGGGGGTGTATGTGAATGCGATGAACCCCGTCATCGGCGGTGCGCTTTCCTACAAGGACATCCTCTTTATGGTGAACCTTACCAACGGCGCCGTGCAGCGGGAGGTCCTGCGGGCAAAAGGCGTGAACGAGGCCGAGATAATGTCGCGCATCCAGCCGATAGCCATCGACGCCCATAACATCGGCAACGCCCCCACCAGCTATGCCTATTACCTGTGCAACATGATTCTCACGGGCGTACTGGCCATGAGTATCATGCTGGTAGTGTCCTATGCCCTGGCTTCCGAACTCAAGTACGGAACATCCAGGGAGCTGCTGGCGCTGGGCGGTGATTCCGCCTCTCTTGCGGTTTTTGCCAAGCTGATACCCTACACAGTGCTGTTCACGGTGCTGGGAACCATCCTGCAGCTGGTGTTGTTCGGTCCCCTGCACTATCCGCTCAAGGGCTCCATCTGGGCCATGCTGCTTGCTATGCTGCTGCTGGTGCTGGCCTATGAAGCCATCGCCGTCTTTGTGGTATCCATGGTGCCCACCCTGCGCCTTTCCGTCTGTATCAGCGCCCTTTACAGCGTGTTGGGATTCTCCTTCGCCGGATTCACCCTGCCCATCAGCAGCCTGCCGGAGGCCCTGCAGGGCCTGTCCTGGCTGTATCCGCTCCGGTTTTATTACCAATTCCACGTACAGGAGGCCATCTTCGGTACCGGGTTCGCCGCTTGGTGGACATCGGCCGTGGCCCTGCTCGTTTTCCTTTTGATTCCTCTGGTGGGTATCCGGCGCCTCGGCGGTGCATACGTTAACCAGAATTATCCACGCAATTAACTATGGCAGAAAAAATTACATATTTGGGACAGTGGATTCGCGACACTTTCAAGATTTTTGCCGATGAGCTGGGGATGGTGGTGCACGATAATGGCGTAATGCTCATCTTCTGCTTTGCCGGCTTGGTTTATCCGCTCCTTTACAACTGGGTTTACGGTTATGGCGTGGTGGACGAAATGCCGGTAGCCGTGGTGGACAATTCGCAGGGAAGCTACAGCCGCCGGTACATCCGCGAAGTGGATGCCGCGCGCGAGGTGGCCATCGCTTACGACTGCGTTTCCCTGGCCGAAGCCCGGGAACTCATGGAGCAGCAGAAAGTACATGGCATCATCTATATCCCCTCCGACTTCGACGAAAAGCTGAACCTGATGGAGCAGGCTACGGTCTCCACCTATGCCGATATGTCCACCTTCCTCTATTACAAGGATTTGACCGTGGCAACCAACAAGGTGATGCTGGACGAGGTCCACAAGATCCAGGCGGAACGCTATGCCGCAGCGGGATACACCGGCCAGGATGCCACCCAGCTCATTGAACCGGTACAGTACGACGAATACCTGCAGTATAACCCGGCCATTTCCTTCACCATGTTCTTCGTGTATATGGCCATGATGATGATTCTGCAGCAAGTGATGTTTTATGGAAGCTCCACCCTGGCCGGAACGCTGCGCGAGGAGGGACGGAGTTTCACCCAGCAGGCCACCGGCGGAGGCATGGGACGCATCGTCCTCGGCCGCGGTTTTGCCTACTACCTCATTTTCATCGTCCTGGGCGTGTACGGAACGCTGCTGGTACCCACGCTCTTCCATCTTCCCCTCCATTGCGACTGGACGGCCGTGCTGGTGCTCCTGCTGTTCTATGTGGCCGATATCATTTTCTTCTCCTTCACCTGGTCCAGCGCCATCACCAAACGCGAGACCGTGCTGGTGCTCCTTTTGTTTGTGACTCCCATAGCGGTGTTCCTTACCGGTTTCACCTGGCCGGAATCCCAGTTTCCGTACCTGTGGAAGGTATTGTCCTACGTGTTCCCGTCCACTTTCGGCTGCCGTGCCTACATGACGCTTTGCATGTCCGGAAGCCTGGAGGCGATTGCCCCCGAAATCCGGGCGCTGACCATCCAGACGGGTATTTACTTCCTGCTGGCTTCGCTTGCTGCCCGTGTGGAAAACAGAATTCATTTGGCATTGGTCAAATAATTGGTTAAATTTGTAAGTTCAGATAACAATTGACTTATGCCAAACAGCACAGGGTACATCGCGCAGGTCGTGGGACCGGTTGTAGATGTGCATTTCGATATTTCGGCCCGCAATGCCGAGTCAGAACTTCCCCGGATCAGCGACGCTCTCCAGGTCAAACGCCCGGACGGCCGCAACCTCATTCTGGAGGTGCAGCAGCACATTGGTGAAGACACCGTGCGCTGCGTGGCCATGGACTCCACGGACGGGCTCCGGCGCGGCCTGGAAGTCACCAACACCGGCCGGCCCATTTCCATGCCCACCGGCACCCAGATCCGCGGCCGCGTAATGAACGTGACGGGAGACTCCATCGACGGAATGGGGGAACTGGACAGGGCCGAAACCCTGCCCATCCACCGGGATCCGCCCAAGTTCGAGGACCTTACCACCAGCCAGGAAGTGCTGTTCACCGGCATCAAGGTCATCGACCTGCTGGAACCGTATCTGAAGGGCGGTAAAATCGGCCTCTTTGGCGGTGCCGGTGTGGGTAAGACCGTGCTCATCAAGGAACTTATCAACAATATTGCCAAGGCGCACAACGGCTTTTCCGTGTTCGCCGGCGTGGGAGAACGTACCCGTGAAGGCAACGATCTGCTGCGGGAAATGATAGAATCCAAGGTAATCCGCTATGGCGATGCCTTCGAGAAAGCCATGGAGGAAGGAAAGTGGGATCTTTCCCTGGTAGACCGGCAGGAACTGGAAAAGAGCCAGGTATCCATGGTGTTCGGCCAGATGAACGAACCCCCGGGAGCCCGTTCCAGCGTGGCCCTCAGCGGCCTAACCCTGGCCGAAAGCTTCCGCGACTCCAAGAAGGCCGACGACCCTAAGGATATCCTCCTGTTCATCGACAATATTTTCCGTTTCACCCAGGCGGGTTCGGAGGTGTCGGCCCTGCTGGGCCGTATGCCTTCGGCCGTGGGTTACCAGCCCACCCTGGCCACGGAAATGGGTAAGATGCAGGAGCGCATCACCTCTACCAAAAACGGCTCCATCACTTCCGTGCAGGCCGTATATGTGCCGGCCGATGACCTTACGGACCCGGCACCGGCCACCACCTTTACCCACCTGGACGCCACCACGGTGCTCAGCCGTAAAATCACGTCCCTGGGTATCTATCCGGCCGTGGACCCGCTGGAAAGTACTTCCCGTATCCTGGACCCGAACATTGTGGGCCAGGCCCATTACGATACCGCCCAGCGCGTGAAGCAAATCCTTCAGCGCA
>CAMJKI010000073.1 GCA_946406355.1 uncultured Bacteroidales bacterium
ACTCTCAGGGGAGCCGGTGTCCTTATTGGACTTCCCGTACTTCGCGAAAATCTCCTGCTTTTTCTCTGGCTGTAAGTATTCTGCCATAGTGCAATGAGGTTTAAAAAGTTTTCTTGTGGGACCATCCCACAAAAAGTCTGCAAATATACCAATTATCTTCCGAAAAACCAAATATTTCTGTTTTCCTTTTATCCCACCCCTCTTGCAGCGCAAAGAAATCCATTTTATATCAAAAAATAGGTAAGAAAATTTCCAAAAATTTTTGGAAAGGTGGATTTTTCTACTTAAATTTGCGCTATCATATATCGTAGGCTCAAGTCGGGACCCCCGGATTTGGGATTTTTGATGGCGGTCTATTATATATATAAGAGGTATCAAAAAGATTGGATATGTATTTTAAAAAACTGATTCTGGCTCTTGCGGTAGCAGTGCTTCCGCAGGTACTACTGGCTCAGGAAAGTAAATCGGACCCGGATGTCACGTTCCGTCCTCACCTGTACGGGCAAATCCAGGCCGGTGCCGGCTACACCATTGGTGAAGTCGACTACTTTACGCTCTTCTCCCCGGCCGCAGCCCTTTCCCTGGGCTACCAGTTCAGCCCCGTTTTCGGTGCCCGTCTGGTTGCCGGCGGTTTCCAGGGTGTCGGTCACGCCATCAGCGGTGTTTCCGAGCGTTACACCTTCAATTATCTGGAAGGTGGCCTGGATCTCACCATCAGCCTGGCCGATCTGTTTGGCGGCTATAAGCACGACAGAGTGTTTAAGCCGTACTTCTTCCTGGGTGGTGCTGCCATTGGTGCTTTCAACAATGGCGCCCTCAATGTTAAAACCGTTGTTCCTTCCCAGTATTTCGCCAACCTGTGGCAGAAGGGCATGATTGCTCCTGCCGGCCGCGTTGGTATTGGTGCCGATATCCGTCTGTCCGACAATCTGGCCCTTACTCTGGAAGTTAACGACAACATCACCAGCGATCGTTTCAATTCCAAGAAGGCCGGCAACCCGGACTATCAGTTCAATGGACTGGTTGGTCTCAAGCTCGCTTTTGGAAAAACTTATAACCGCAAAGAAAAAGCTGCCCCCGCACCTGCACCGGCTCCTGCACCCGCACCGGCCCCTGCACCCAAGCCGGCACCGGCTCCTGCACCGGCCCCTGCACCCGCACCCGCTCCTGCACCGGAACCGGATATGAGCCAGATCGTTACCTTCTTCGAACTCAATCAGGATGTTATTCTGGAAGCCGAGGCCCTCAAACTGGACGACTATGCCAAGTGGCTCGGTAACCACAAGGATGTAAACATCAGGGTAACGGGTTATGCCGATGTTCAGACTGGCAACAAGAAGATCAACTGGGATCTTTCCCAGCGCCGCGCCAACAAGGTAAAGGATTACCTGGTGGGCAAGGGTATTGCCGCCGATCGCATTGCTGTGGACTTCAAGGGAGACAACGAACAGCCGTTCGCTCAGAACGACCAGAACCGTTGCGTTATCAGCTTGCTTGTCAAATAGCACTCTCTAACCTCTTAACTCTATCATAAAAAGGAAATTACAACAATCTAATTTTATTAACTAATTAAAACATTATGAACAAGCATTTCAAATTCATCCTCGCGAGTGCCGCTATCGTAGCCGGCCTTGCAGGTGCAGTGTCCTGCCAGGACCTCAAAGGAGAGCTTGAAACCCTGACCAACAAGGTCAATGCCTTGGATTCTCAGGTTGCAACCCTTCAGCAGGCCATCAACGCAGGTAAGCTGATCACGAGTGTTGAGACCTTGACCGGCGAGCCCGGAGGCATCAAGATCAACTTCTCGGATGGTTCTTCCCAGACCATTAAGAATGGCACCGCCGGCGCTGCTGCCGATGTGTGGACCATCGTAGACGGTTACTGGGCCAAGAACGGTGTCAAGACCGAGTGGAAGGCCGTAGGTACAGACGGTAACGATGGTGCCGACGGTGCCGACGGTGCCGACGGTGCCGATGGTGCTGATGGTGCCGATGGTGCCGATGGTGCCGACGGTTGCTACTATGTGCCGAACGCCGAGACCGGTTGCTTCGACAAGTATACCCCGAACGCCGACGGTGAGCCCACTGTAGAGCCTACCGACATTTCCTTCGTTCCTGCAATGGAAGGTGCTGTTGCCGGTGTTTACAGCGAGGAACTTGGCAAACTTTTCCTCGTTATCGACGGTGATATTTACGAGCTGGATGCCTTTGCCGAGCTGAAGTCCCTGGTAACCATCCCTCACGCTTACTATGAGGGTGCCGAGGCTGTGATCTATCGTCACATGCAGTATCAGCCGCTCGTATGGGGCAACGCTAAGGATCACCTCACTGGCGACGTTTCCGATGAGTACATGGTTGGTGAAGTTACTCCTGCCGGTCCTGTCTATAAGGATATCTATCCTCTGATGACCGTTGAGTACTATGTGAACCCGGAGAATGCCGATCTGTCCGCCATTACCCTGGCCGACATCAATGCCGGTATCAAGCTGGAAAGCGATCTCCCTTACATCATGACCCGTACCGCTTCTGCCGGTCTGGACATCGAAGCTGTTGATTTCGCCCTCTTCGATGAGGATGGTGACTTTCTCACCCACCTCGGCCACCGTGTTCTGCAGGTTAAATACCTTGTTTCCGGTGACGCTGCCGTTGTAGACGGTGAAGTTCTCGGCAACACTGTTGTGAGCGAAATTTCCGCTTTCGCCCTTTCCGTTCCCACCGGTGAAGGTCTTGAGAATGGTATGGTATCTTCCGACTATGTGGCTCTGTACCAGCAGGATCTGAACGATCTGCGCATTGTGGATCCTAAGACTGTTGCTGCTGCCAAGTTCTTTATTGGTACTCCCGATGAAAGCGATTACAGCCCTATTGCTCCCCTTGTGGATGGCCGTGCCGATGAGCACTATCGTCGTGCTATTTACGGTATGAACTTCCAGCAGGGTGCTGCCAATAACGAGGACCCTGACGCTTGGATCAAGAGAGCTTTCGACGCTTATTCTGTCGATCCCAATTTCGCTATTGACTATCCCGCCGCTGCCGGTCTTGCCGATCAGAACACTATCAAGTTCCCGAACTTCCGCGATCCGGACGTCGACCTTGTACATCTCAGCGCTGATACCGTGATTGTTTACAGCGACCGTGATTTCGACCTCATGGACCTGGTGGCTGTTCACAACTGGGAGGGTGCTGCTCTTCCTATTGCTCTGCCTACCGCTGGTAACTGCACGCTGGACGAACTCAGCGATGCTGCCCTTAAGGACCTCGGTCTCGAGTGGCGTTTCGAGGTAGTTCGTGACTACCGCGCCGGTGATCCTCTTACCAACCAGGAGAACTTTGTATGGCTGGGTGAAGTAGGTGAGCTTGATGTTGACGATGTAGAACCCGGTTCCGAAGGTGTTTACTTCCTTACCCACGCTTTCAATGTAGGTAATGACGAGCCTTCCGTAGCTTCCATCGGCCGTCACCCGGTTATCCGTGTGTCCCTCCTGGATGCTAACGAGTACAACGCCAATGCCGATGGCTCCAAGCCCGTTGTTGAGTCCGCTTACATCAAGGTCCTCATCGTTGATGATGATATTGTTATCCCCGATGCCGATATTGATTACGACTTCCATGTAGAAGGCAGTGAAGGTTGGCTTGAGCCTCCTTTCCACCAGACTATTCCCGCCACTGAGTATCCGCTGCCTATCGGCTTCACTTGCGATGACGGCTTCAACGGTACCACCACTGTGCAGTGGACCAACGAGACCATCTATCACAACTTTGGTGACAAGATCACCTTCCATGCTACCTATAACTTCAATGCAAGGAATGTTGGCGATCCCGACCATGTAGCTTTCGTATTCGACCCTGCTACCGATACCTATGTGGGTGAACTTGGTGTAGTTACCGAAATCGTAATCCCGAACCCTGCCACTGGTGCTACCCATGTAATCAACTGGCAGATCACTCCGGACGAGATCTGGGACATCGCTTCCCAGATTGATGAGCCTCTCGAGATCATCCGTCACTGCGACTATCGTCAGGGTACCAACAAGATTGTCATCGCCCTGCATGTCCAGATTGCTCCGTTCAGCACCACCTTCGATCTCGAGCATAATGACAATCCTCTCCTGAGCGACTACATCGAGCAGTACTGGATTGCCCACGCTCATGATATCAACGTTCCCAAGTGGGGTGCTACTCCTCATAACGTGCGTACTCCTGCCACCGTCGACGACGATCCTGCCCTTTGCACCTGGATCAACGATATCAACACTTCCTTCATCACCAATACCGGTATCGATCCTGTAACTGGTGCTGCCGATGTTGAGCATCCGAACGGTTCCCTGCGTGTTGTGAACGAGGATGGTGTATCCGCTACCGATGTTCAGTACTTCTTCTGCGACGACAACAATGATGACGACCTCACCTTCCAGAACGTTCGTAACGCCGCCGAAGCTGAGCACAAGATGGAGCATATTTACGTCCGTGTATCTACTGCTGCTCTGAATATCCCTGGTGTTGGCAACTATCCTGCCGGTCAGGTTCTGTACGCTGGTCAGGGTCTGCTGACTGCTGCTGAAGCTGCTCTGTCTGCTGAAGACATGAATGCTGCTTGCGCTGCTGCTGGTGATCCCGATTACTACTATCCTATTGCTGGTATCATCAACACCCAGTACTCTGTTGGTGGTGTAACTGTTCCGTTCAACACGCTGCAGTACTTTGATCTTGAGGCCGACGGTGCAACTCGCAACGAGCTTGCTCTCGCCCTCCTGAACACCGATGCCTTCTATGCCTATCTGGGTGCTACCGGTGTCATCTGCGCCGCTACTAGCCCGCACAATATCGACATTGCCTTCGACGGTGATGATTGCTTCAAGGTAGACTTCGTACGTCCTGTGAGCATCGATCCTGTTGCTACCAAGCACTTCGTAGATGCTGTTGACTTCGGTGAGGCCGGTTCCTTCCTCCGTTACGAGGATATCGTAAGCCCTTACGACTGGCGTACCATCTGGGGTGCTGGCGACGACCGTCACTTCAGCCTGTTCCCGAACTACTGGTCTTACTATGGCCTCGTAGGTGAAGGTATTCAGGGTACTCCTGGTGACTTCGTCATCCACGCCGACCTGGCCGCCGCAACTTGCAACCTTGGTGGTGCTGGCAGCCCGATTCCTGCACAGCTTGTGTTCAAGGCTAACGAGTTCACCATGAACTATCCGCTTGACAGCTGGACTCCGGTTGGTCTTCCTGCCCTGACTCCTGCCAACGATGTTGACTGGCTCGTAGATGCATTTGCTCTGGCTGGTGACAACCTGACCATTTACACCTTCAACGCCAACACTGGTCTCCCGGCTACTCATACGTTCGATCCTGCTGATCCTGCAGATGCAGATAACATCTCCAACTACGGTTATCTCACCTACAAGAACACTGGTCTGCCCGTGGGCGCCTTCACTCTCAAGGTTCCGATGGTGGTTTACTACAAGTGGGGTACTCTCCGCACCACTATCACGATTGAAGTTGCTACTACGATCTAATCTTGATACCTATTATACGAAAGGAGGGTATGTCCACGTGACATACCCTCTTTTTTTTGTTTGGCCTCTATTTTGTTGTATCTTTGCAGCACAATTGAGCTGGTATGAAACGTTTACTCCTTGTGTTTTTTTTGGTTTTAGCTTCTTCTCTGGCCCTATTGGCGCAGCCTAAGCAAACCATAACATTTGATTATTATGAATTCGATCTGGGATCCATTCAGGTCTCAGATACGCCCTATACCGTTAAGTTCCCCTTCAAGAACACCGGTTTACTTCCGCTTCAAATCCAGGTTGTTTCTAAACCTTGTGTCTGTACAACCAGTGATTGGCCCAAGGAAGAGATTGAACCCGGGGGAACCGGAGAAATTACTGTCACTTATAAAGCCGCCGCCCCTACCGAAAAAATGAGCTTCGGATTCTTTATCTACAGCAACGGCATTCCCAATCCCACCGGCGTTCGCATCAAAGGCAAAGTAGTCCCCGCCAAGAAATAGGGTGTAATCGGTTAAAACATTAAAATATTCGGTTGAAACAGTTAAATGGTTCAACCGAATATTTGTATTTACTCATTTGATCGTTATTTTCGTTCTGTCTACTGTTGAGACTATTATTGTTTTGTTAGAAATTTTACTATCTTTGCAATGAGTTGGATATGCGGTATGCAGAAGTTCATCGCAAACTAAGAAGGGCCGGATGTATTATTGTCAGATATGGATCCAGACATCCTATTTGGAAAAGTCCAATAACCGGTGCTCTCTTTGAGACCAGTTATCATGAATCCGAGGAAGCCAAGAAGGGTACGCTGGCCGATATTGAGCAAAGGTCAGGTGTTAAATTGTAAAGATATAATAGAATGAAGGTTACAGCTATTATTGAACGGGGACAGGACGGAAGGTATTCTGTTTATATAGAACAGAAGAAGTATCCTTATGGTATAATTGGAACGGGGGCTTCTGTGAAAGAAGCAAAGGAGGACTTTGAGGTGGGCTATAAGGAGATGAAGCAATATGTAGAGTCGCTGGGAGATCGGTTTGAGGAAGCGGAACTTTCATTCAAGTACGATATTCCTTCTTTTTTGCAGGACTTTGCCTTTGCGTTTAGTTTGGCTGGCCTGGAAAGGATAACTGGTGTGAACCAGAAACAGCTGGGGCATTATATAAGCGGCTACCGGAAGCCGTCCGGTAAAACGGTCCGAAAAATAGAGGAAGGCATTCATGCCTTCAGTTCCCAATTAGCTGCCGTACACTTCCTATAACTGATTCCAATAGCTTAATCGGCCGTTATTTTGTTTTTTCGTATAAAAATACAAAAAAACTTTAGCATGAATACAGTTGTTTACCGCATTGGGGAATTCATTCAGGACCAGCGGATAGCCAATCAGTGGGAATACTCCACAGTTAAAATGATGCAGACTTTCCAGCATCACGTTGCAGTCTTTGGCCAGGCCAAGGACTTGTCTTTTTTTGACGCTGCTGGAATTGACCGCTTTGTGGCCTATTTGAGACAGGAGGCAGAACTCCAGGATAGGTATCAAGATTAGATCGTAGTAGCAACTACAACGAAAAAACGGGTGCAAAACCATGTGATTTTGCACCCGTTTAGGGTTAAAAAGTGATGTTGGGGGTGAAAAGGCCCCGATTTGCCCCCGAACGGGGTTCGCCTCCTGCCGGAGACCGGATTAGATTCGGCCCAGGGTTTCGGCTACGGTGGTCATGCGGCGGGCGAATTCGCGGCGGCCGATGAAGGATAGGATGGCGGCGATGCCCAGGCCGCTGGCAGCGCCCGTAAGGGCCAGTCGCAGGCTGTTCATCACCTTGCCCATGGGATACTCCCGCATTTTGATATAATCCACCACAGCTGCCTCCAGGGCTTCCTGCGTCATGGGACCTTGCCATGGAAGCAGATCGTCAAAGCCGAAATTCGCACCGGTAATGTACTGGCAAACCTCAAAGCAGTATTCGTAATGCTCCGGTTTCCAGAACTTTTCCACGTCTTTCTGGTTGTATTCCGTGGGGGCAGTGAACAGGGGAGCAGCGTTGTCCCACAGGTCGGCCGTGAACGTGGCGCGCTCTCGGACCAGTTCTACTGCCTTCTCTACGAACTCACGCGTGTAGATGCGGTTCTGGAAGTCGGCACCCATGCCTTCGAAGGCTGCGCCGGCGGTGAGGGCACACACCGGGCAGTCCACTACCTTCAAGCCCTTGCTTTCCAGGATGGGAACCAGCTGGTCGGCCAGTTCGGCGGCCGATTTCATGCGCAGATACTCTTTATTGTACCACTTGGCCTTTTCTACGTTAAAGCGGGCGCCGGATTTGATTACGCGGTCCAGCGAGAACACCGGAACCAGCTCCTCCAGCGTGTAGAGTTCCCGTTCGCCGCCCGGATTCCAGCCCAGGAAGGCCAGCATGTTCACAAAAGCCTCCGGGAAGTAGCCATCCTCGCGATAGCCGCGGGATACTTCGCCGGTTTCGGGATTCTCCCAGCGAAGGGGGAACACCGGGAAGCCCAGGCGGTCGCCGTCGCGCTTGGAAAGCTTGCCCTTTCCGTCCGGCTTCAGCAGCAGCGACAGATGGGCGAAGCGGGGCATGGTATCTGTCCAGCCGAAGGCCTCGTACAGCAGGTAATGCAGGGGAAGGGAAGGAAGCCATTCCTCGCCGCGGATTACCTCCGTAATCTCCATCAGATGGTCGTCCACAATGTTGGCCAGGTGATAGGTGGGCAGTTCGTCGGCCCGCTTCCACAGCACTTTGTCGTCCAGGGTGTTGGTGTTCACTTCTACATGGCCGCGGATTAAGTCGTCCATCTTTACAATGCGGTTTTCCGGCATTTTGAAGCGTACGGTCCAGTCCGTGGTGCTTTCCAGCAGGCGCTGCACCTCTTTGGCCGGCAGCGTGAGGGAATTCCGCAGGCTTCCGCGGGATTCGGCATTGTACATGAAGGTTTGGCCCTGGGCTTCGGCGGCGGCGCGGCGCTCGTTCAGCTCCTCGGCGCTGTCAAAAGCGTAATAGGCCCAGCCGGCCGATACCAGCTGTTCGGCATACTGCCGGTAGATGGGCCTTCTCTGGCTTTGCCGATAAGGTGCGTGCGGATGCCGCTCGCTGGCCTCTTCCACCACTTTGCCGTCCTGCACGCCTTCGTCGGGGATGATTCCGCACCAGGCCAGGGCTTCAATGATATACTGTTCGGCTCCCGGTACAAAGCGATGGGAGTCCGTATCTTCTATGCGAATGATAAAGTCACCACCTTTCTGCTTGGCATACAGATAGTTATACAAAGCGGTGCGGACGCCGCCCATGTGGAGCGGTCCGGTGGGGGAGGGGGCGAATCTTACGCGGGTTCTTCTTTCCATGTATTCTTGATTTTGGAAGTGCAAAGATAATGAATTATCCCTCTTTGAGCAAGTCCAGCGCCTGTTCTACGGACAGGCAGTCTTCCAGCCGATAGTCGCCGCTGCGGGACCGCACCAGGCTGGACAGGTGTGCACCGGAGCCCAGCGCCTCACCCAGGTCCCGGGCAAAAGCACGGATGTAGGTGCCTTTGGAGCACACAATGCGAACAACGGCCTCCGGCAGCCCCAGGGCCGATGTATCTGCTACGTTGATGCGGTAGGAGGCATTGCCCTCCGGTAAATTAGCTTCCGTAGCATTGTCCGTGCTCTTTTCAGCGGCAGGTAAGGCATTTTCCGTAGCATCGGCTATATTTTTCGCGGAGGAAAATGCCTTACCAGCCGGGGCTTTATATTCCAGCAATTCTAACTCTGAGATCACAATCTTGCTGCGGTGAAGATTCTCCAGGGCGGCATCGTCCAGTTCGGCGAACCGGCCACTGCGGTAAAGCTTTCTGGCCATCTCGTAGGCGCGGACGCCGTCTACGGACTTGGCGCTGAAGAGCGGTGCTACCTGCTCCTGAGGACCCAGAAAGCCTTGCAGGGCCTCCCGGACGGCATCGGCCGTTATGTGTTCGTAGGGAAAACGCCGGTCTACGTCCTTTTCCAGGTCGTAGGAAGGTGTAGTGGCGCCGAAGCGAATGCCGGCTATGTACTCTTTGTCGTGATCCTGCAAGGTTTGCGCCCGCTTGCAGGCCGGGCCTAGGCATACCAGCAGCACGCCTGTGGCCAAGGGGTCCAGCGTGCCGGCATGGCCCACCTTCAGGTTCTTCTTCCGGAAATGCCGGAAGGCCGCGAACTTCAGCTTCCGGATTACGTCGGCCGATGTCCAGCGGTAGGGTTTGTTTACCGGAAGGACGATGCCTTCCGGGTAGTCGGTGATATCGTGGGTGAGGACATCAATCATCGGCAAGGCATCTTGTCGATGCGGCGCTGGTGACGGCCGCCTTCAAAGGGCGTGTCCAGCCAGGCACGAACGATGAGAGAGGCCTCCAGATAGCTTACGAAACGGGCCGGGAGCACCAGCACGTTGGCGTTGTTGTGGGCGGCTACCAGCTGCCCCACCTCGTAGTTCCAGGCCAGGCCGGCACGGATGCCCTGGTGCTTGTTCAGGGTAATGGCCATGCCGTTTCCGGTGCCACACAAGGCGATGCCCAGGTCCACCTCGCCGCCTTCAACGGCTTGTGCCAGCCGATGGGCAAAGTCGGGATAGTCGCAGCTGTCCTTGGTGTTAGTGCCATAATTCACCACCTCAATACCGCGCTTCTGCAGCATCTTTATGAGTTTGAATTTATACTCCACGCCTGCGTGGTCATTGCAAATACCAATTTTCATAGCTTATTTCTTTTCGGTATGGGCCCTTCTGAGGGCAGGAATGTTTTCCAGGTCTCCCAGGCTCTGGCCGGGCTCAATGCAAAGCGCGGGCTTGTGGTCCTGGGCAAAGTTGAAGTGACGGGCGTTGTCGGAATTGTTGTAGCCGATCTTGATGGTTTCGCCGCCGGTGGGGAGGGAAAGCTCGGCCCCGTGGTCGGACAGATCCCACTGGAAGGCATCGTCAATGATTACCAGGTTCCCCAGGTCCTTGTTCAGGCCCAGGCCGCCCAGATCCATTTCGAAGCCCGTTACGATGGCGGTAATGCGCACCTTGTCGCCAAATTCGGGATCATCGTCCCAGATGATACCCTTCTTGAAGTGGTTGGCGCTGCCGGTGTACTGCGAAATCATGTCGTCTATCTTCTCCAGGTCGCTCATCTTGGCGCCGCGCTCGTTGTTGCCGGTGGTAATGTTGATGAGCACGTTCTTGGCGGTCTTCAGGTCGAAGTCGTTGAGCAGCGGGCTCTCGAAAGCGCCCTTCACGGCCATTTCCAGACGGTCGTTGCCGGTGCCTTCGCCGCTGCCCATGAGGGCCATGCCGGAGTTGCGCATCATCTTGCACACATCCTGGAAGTCCACGTTGATGTA
>CAMJKI010000074.1 GCA_946406355.1 uncultured Bacteroidales bacterium
GTCTGGTACCTCCGCCGCTGGCTTTCGACGTGCTGCACGAGATTGAGAAGAAGCTCCCCGGCTTCCCCATCGTTCTCCACGGTTCCTCTTCTGTTCCTCAGGAGTATGTAGATATGTGCAACAAGTACGGTGGCAACCTCCCGAATGCCGTCGGTATTCCCGAGGAGCAGCTCCGCGAGGCCGCCAAGAGCGCCGTTTGCAAGATCAACATCGACTCCGACAGCCGTCTGGCCATGACCGGTGCCATCCGCAAGCACCTGGCCGAGAATCCCAGCCACTTCGATCCTCGCCAGTACCTGAAGCCCGCCCGTGAGGAAATGAAAAAGATGTACATCCACAAGATTGTGAATGTGCTCGGTTCCGACGGTAAGGCCGAATAATCAACAAATCTTTCAGTTAGGGAGGCGAACGGTTTTAAAACGTCCGCCTCCTTTTTCTTCCGAGCAATGAAAAAGACAGCCTTTGCCCTGATGGCCCTTGTGGCCGTGGCCTGCGGTCCCCGTCCCGCCGCAGAAGTAGAAAAAGTGGACCTCTTCACCGAAGTGGGCGACAACGGCCTGCTGGTGGACGCTATTGAAATCACCGTTTCCAACCCCCGTTCCCTGAAAGGCCTTACTGCGGCCGATTTCGACCTGGTGAACAATGTGCTGGGCAGCTTCATGGATCCGGAAACCGGCCAGGCCCCCGCGGACTATGTCGACGATCAGATTACCGTTTCCCGTAACGGGAACAAACTTCGTATCGATGCAAAGCCCTTCAACATCAGCGGCCGTTCGGAAGGCTGGTTCAAGCATTTCCCCTGGGAACTGCGCTGCAGTGCCGATTCGGCCCTGAACGTGACGCTGGACAAGGTGAACGAGCGGCACATCGCCGTGCTGGACGACTGCATCAAGGGCAGTTTCACTTATGCCGGCCTCACCCGCGAATACATGCTGTACCTGCCCAAGGACGAGAAGGGCAACGTGATTCCCAACGTGCCCCTGATGGTGTGGCAGATTGGCGGCGGCGAATATGACAAAGACCTGATGACGGCCGCTACGGCCAACCGTTGCCTGGTTTCGCTGGCTACGGAAGGCGTGCCCTGCGCCGCCCTCATGTTTGCCATCGCCAACCCCAACTACTCCTACAGCGCCTCGCTGGATCCGGAGAAGATTAAACTGGTGGACCGCAACAACGCGCTGCAGATGGCCTTCATAGACCAGCTGATTGCCGAAGGAAAGGTGGACGGAAGCCGTCTCTTCTGTGCCGGAGCCTCCAGCGGCGGCGGCTGCACCATGCGCTTCATGATGCAGTTCCCGGATCGCTTCAAGGCCGCCATCCCTTGCTGCCCCATGGATCCCATCGTGCCCATCCACATGGTGCAGGAGAAGTACGAAGGCCAGTTTGCCGACGACCTGGAGAAGGCTTTCCAAGACAAGGTGTACAAGTGGAACGGCACCGACATGGAGCTGGCTCCCATCGACACCCAAACCTTCGTGAACCTGCCGATGTACTTTGTGCACGCCTCCTCCGACAACACCTGCAAGATTGCCAGCTCACACGCCTACATCGAGGCCCGCAAGCGCCTGGGCGCCACAGCTGACCAGCTGCTGGTGTATTCCGACGAAGACCTGGCCGCCTACGGCATCCCGCCCATGATAGCCCACTTCTCCTGGGTCCCGCTCCTGGACGACTACTCCGAAGGCAGCGTGATGCAGTGGATGATTTCGCAGTTTTAGTATTCAGGAGATACAGAAAAAAGATATTCCCGGGGGCGTAAAATTGCCGAAGCCCCCGGGAATATCTTTTTTCTGTATAATCTAATTCTGTTTGAAAGGACTACCACTGCAGCAGGTGGCCGGTGCCCACTCCGGTGTCTACCGTCCATTTCCACTTGCAGTTGGCGTCGAAGCAGTGGAGCTTGCTGCCGGCGGTGAAGCTGGCGTCGCAGATGTAGATGTCGCCATTATCCGAATTCACGGCGATGCCGTAAGCGTAGCCGATGCGGGACAGGTCCGAACTGGCAAAATGGGTGGTGCTTACCACCTTGGCATCGGCGGTGCTCACTTTGTACAGGCACATGTCGTAACCGCCGCTCATCTCGTCATTGTTGCCAAAAGCATAGATATAGGCACCTGAGAGCGTCATTTTATCGGCATGGACACCGCTTACCGTCTGGCATTCGGCAGTGGAGGGCGACACGGCGCAGAGGCTCATGGGGGCGCTTACGCTCTGGATCCAGTTGCCGTCCTCCTGGGTCCAGGTAGATTCGCCGTAGGTGTTAACCCACAGTTTGCCGCCCATGATTTCCAGGCCGTTCAGGTTGGTAACGGGCAGTTTGTATTCGTTAAGAACTTTCCAGGTGTCCAGGTCGATGGAATGGATGCGATTGTCGTGCATCAAGTTGTAGCCGCCGCTGTTGGCTACAAACAGGCGGTTGGCCGATACGGCAAGGCCTTCGGGCTGGAAGCCCACGGTGAGCTCGTCGCTGGCATAAGTGCTGCGGTTAATCCTGTACACTTTCCCTTCCACCTCGTCGCCACCATAAACGGCGGCGCCGTAGGAAGAAATATAGACATAACTGTTGTCCATGACCACGTGGCGCGGGCTGTCAACAGCAAGGGTTTTGAGCAGTTTGAAGGTGGGAAGAGCCAGCACGGCCACCTGGTTGGATGCGTTCATGAGCACCCAAAGATTGCCATCTACCACGGCCATGTCGTTGCCCGTGTTCCCCAGGCCCTGTGTGACCTCGGGATTGGCCTGGCCGAAGATATCGGCATAATATTTCTTGGTTTTGAAATCGAGCAGGTCCAGAGTGGACGCTCCGGGGAATGCCCCCTCGTTGAGAATGAACAGCCGGGAGCTGCCATTATTTTCACCTACTTCGACTTCGATGCCCGTGAAACCTGTTATTTCAGAGGCGTTTTCTTTGGTACAACCCGCCACTATCGCAGCGAGGACCACGCTGAAAACCAGCAGTGATAATTTCTTCATGGTATGTAAAAGAACTTGGTTATACTTGTTCGCCGGAGGGTGGCCATGGGTCTCGGAAAGAGACACCACCCTCCGGCGGGACAAAGGTAGTAAATCTAGAAGGAATAATCAAGCGAGGCCAGCACATGGAAGCCGGGCATGGGATACTGGCGTACTACCTCGTACTGTTCGTTGAAGATATTTTTGAACTGGATGCCCAGGCGGAAACGTTGTAATTGCCAGGAGAGCGTGGCGTCCCAGGTGGTCCAGGGGGCTATCCGGAAGTCGGCCCGGTTGGTGGAGGAGGTAAAACGTTCTCCCGTGAGGAAGCCCTGCACTTCCAGGCGGAAGCCGTTCCAGGCGCCGAACAGTTGGAAGCTGGCGCTGTGGAGGGGGATGTAGGGGATTTGACCGCCGGTTTCCGTATCGTGGGCCCACTGGAAGGAATAACGGGCGGTGAGGCCGGCTTCCCATCGGCTTGCAGCATAGGTGGCCGATGCAGCAATTTCGTCGCCAAAGATGCGTACGCCGCCGATGTTGTACATACTCCAGCGGAACAGGCTGCCGTTGGGGACGGCGATGAGTTTGTTCTGCACCCAGTTGTAGTAGAGCTCTTCCCGGGCGGTGAAGCGCCATGGGCCGAAAGCCTGTTTCCAACTCCAGCGGACGGCAGTTTGCCATACGGTCTCCGGTAGCAGGGTGCGGGTTGTTACGTTGGTATAATAGAGGTCGTTGAAGGTGGGGAGGCGGCAGCTCCGCTTCACCAGACCGCCGAATTCCCACGCCGGCGCGGGATGCCAGTCCAGCAGGAAGGCGGGGGAGAGGAAGCTGTAATTTCCTGCGCCGCGGGACAGCTGGTACTGGAGCGACAAGCTGGCCCGCCAGGGGTCCTTGAGCAGAGCGGCCGATACGGCAGTGTACAGGGTGCCTCTCCGGGCCGGAACCTGCGCCTGCAGGGTTTCCAGCTGCCCGTCGGCCGCGCCGCCCAGATGCAGCCAGTCCGTAGCGGCCCAGTCCAGTGCTCCCGAAACATATACGCTCTGCTGCAGGTAGTTCCAACTTGCCGATATGCTGGGATCCAGCTCGGAAACATCCAGATAGTTGAGCACGTCGCGGGCATATTTGGCCCGAACCAGCAGTTGCAGCCGCTCGGAAAGAATCTGTTCTCCGCCCATCTGGACGGAAAGGCTGCGGTCTTCCTGCCGGTCGTTGGAAAGGGGGTATTGTTCGGCCTGCTTGTACACCGGACCGGGGATGCCGCGGTTGGAGTCGTAGGCGTTAATGGACAGTTCGTATCGGCCGCCTTCCGGTAGATAAAACAGCTGCGCCAGGGCCCGGAAGGCCGTTAAGTCGCAGTTTTCGCGCGTCATCAGGGTGTCGTAGCCTTTGTATCCTTCCGGCGTGTTGCGGAAGTCCTTAACGTGGAAGGGGTATCGGCCGTTGGCCGTGCTGCCGGAAACCAGCAGGCGGGTACGGATTCTCTGGCCCCAGCCCTGTTCCCAGTTGGCTTCCGGAGCTATGGTGCCAAAGGCGCCGCCGTGCACATGCAGCCGGATGCTTCGCTCCATGGAAGGCAGGGCGCTGGTGAGGTGCAGGGAACTGGCGCTGCCGTATTCCCGCGCTGTCTGCAGTAGCTGGGAACGCTGCCCCTGGAACAGTTCCACGCTTTCCAGGGTGCTGGTGGGGATACGGCCCAGGTCTACCTGCATGTTCTGGGCGTTGTCGATGGGCACGCCGTCCAGGAAAAAGGCCGTGTGGGCGCTTCCCAGGCTCCTGACGTTGATGGTTTTGAGTCCACCCGCCCCGCCGTAGTCCCGCAGCTGGATACCGCTGAAGTCTCTGATGGCATCGGCCAGGTTCAGGCTCTGCTGCAGCTTTTCCCCGGACGTGGCATCCGTGGGAGGGGACCCCACTCGCTTGGCGCTGACAGTGGAGGCTGTGAGCGTGTCCGGCTGCTGGGAAAGCAGACTGAAAGCAAGTAGGAGACAGAGCATGAAAATAATTTGTATCTTTGGCGTTGCAAATCTACTAAAAGATGCCAAACCTTGCAACCAGCCCTCGCCGTATTGACAGAAAAACCGCCTTTGGTGGTGCTCTGCGTGTCAACACGGCAACGTTTTCCCGGAAAAAGGCCATTTTGGCTGCCGTGTTGACACAAAAACGCCCTTTGGCACTGTTCTGCGTGTCAACATGGCTCTGTCTGCTATTGGCTGCCTGTTCGTCTCCGGTTCAACAGGCGGTGCAGATGGAGTATGCCCAGTGGTTCGGCATCACGGAGTCCGGCCAAGTGGTGGTGTATTCGCCATCCGGGGCCGATCCGGATACGCTGGAAGGGCCGGTGGGTCGGCTGGTGTGCATGTCTTCTTCCTATGTGGGTTTTCTGGAAGCTATTGGGGCCGATGAGACTGTGGTGGCGGTTTCCGGGCTGGATTATCTGGGCAATGAGGCCGTCCGTACCCATGCCGTGGAAGTGGGTTACGATGCCGCGCTCAACTACGAAGCCATTCTCCAGGCCAAGCCGGACCTGTTCTTGACGTATTCCGTTTCGGCCGTGGAGCCGCCGTACCTGGCCAAGCTCCGGGACTTGGGCGTGCGCAGTGTGGTGCTTAGCGAGCATCTGGAGAGCCATCCGCTGGCCCGGGCCGAATATGTTAAGCTCTTCGGAGCCCTCACCGGACGCCTCCAGGAGGCCGATTCGGTATTTGCGGCAGTGCGGGACAACTATCTTTCCCTGGTGCAGGAAGAACCCCGGAAAAAGGTGCTCATCAATATACCCTATGCCGATATCTGGTATATTCCGGGCGGCGACAATTACATGACCAGGCTGGTGGAAGATGCCGGCGGGGTGCTGCTGGGTTCAGAACCCGGGCAGCAGGAATCCGGCACTATCGGCCTGGAGCAGGCTTATGCTTATGCGCAGGAGGCCGATGTATGGCTGAATCCCGGCTGGTGCCGCACCCGTGAGCAACTCCGCAGTGTCCATCCGCTCTTCGAGTATTTCCCCGTTCTGGAAAAGTCGGTCTGGAACAACACCTTGCAAACCACGGAAGGCGGCGGCAACCGCTTCTGGGAAACCGGCCCTGTGCATCCGGACCTTATTCTGGAAGACCTGGTGCACATCTTTTCCGACAAGCCCGTTCAGGCCCCGCTCCACTATTTCCTCCATGTAGAATGACGTGGCTGCACTGTTTTTGAGAAATAATCTATAAAATATTGATCATGAAAAAGTTATTCATTGTTTTGCTGGCATTTGCCGCATTGGGGTTGACGGGCTGCTCCGGAACCCTGGTCAAGTATGATGTAAAGGGAAAGGATGCCCCGGAAGACGGTGCCAAGGTGTATCTGGTAGACCAGCTCTCGTCTGCTCGCATAGACAGTGCCGTTGTGGCTGGCGGTGCTTTCCTAATGAATGGAAAGGCCGAAAAGGACGCCTTCCTGGCGGTAAATATCGATGGGGACACCTGGTGGTACCTGTTTTTCAATGACGGCACTCCCGTTCAAGTAGATGTGGATGACCGCACGGTAACGGGTTCCGCCCTAAACAACAAGCTGACGGAATGTGACCAGCGCAATTCGGACGCGTATGAAGAATACAACCAGTTCATCCAGGCATTCCTGGCCTTGCCCGAAGAGGAGCAGGCTGCCAGGGAGGAGGCGTTTGTGCCGCAGTATCGCGCCAAACTCAAGGAGTATTCGGACACCCTGATGGAAATCATCGAGGAAAATGAAGACAATCTGGTTCCCGTTGCCTTCATGGAACATGTTCCCTCGCTGTTCGGCGAAGAAAAGTTCAACGAGCTTGCCTCCATGGACGCTCCCTTTGCCAGGCATCCGTATGTGCAGAACCTCAAGCGCCGGATGGACGAATCCAACGCCAAGTATGAGGAGAGCCAGAAGAAAAAGCAGGAGATCGTGGGACAGAAGTTCCTGGACCTGGAAGAGCCCGATCAGGAGGGGGTAATGCACAAGCTGAGCGAGTATGTGGGCCAGGGCAACTGGGTGCTGGTAGACTTCTGGGCAGCCTGGTGCGGCCCCTGCAAGGCCGAAATGCCCAACGTGGTGGCTGCTTACAAGAAGTATCACGGCAAGGGCTTCGACGTGGTGGGCCTGTCCTTCGACCGCAGCAAGGAAGACTGGATCAAGGCCATTGCCGATTGGGACATGCCCTGGATCCACCTTTCCGACATCAAGTACTGGAAGAGCGTGGCCGGCGAGGTCTACAACGTCAATTCCATCCCGGACAACTTGCTGATAGACCCGGAAGGCACCATCGTAGCCCGCGGTCTCCGGGGCGAGGCCCTGGAAGCCCAGCTGGCCGGTATCTTCGAGTAGGATGTAATCCAAGCTACGGCCAATGCCCTGGACCTCGCGTCGCCCACGCCGGATTATCGCAACCTGCTGCAGTGGTGCCCTGCCGTGCTGACCGACGAAAATGGCGTCGCGGAAATCCCCTTCTCTTCTTCTGATGTGAACACCGAATTCATCGGCCTTGTGGAAGCCGTGGATGGCGCGGGGCTAATAGGTGCCCAGACCTTTACCTTCCGTGTTATCAAACAGTGAAGGATTTTCTAAAAACTATCAAAAATAGTTGCGAAGTTAATTTTTTTAGCTATATTTGCAAAAAACAAACTGCGCATATGAAACGGCTCACAAAGAAAGAAGAGGTTATCATGAACCACTTTTGGGAGAAAGGCCCCCTGTTTGTGAGGGAGTTACGGGAATTGTACCCAGATCCCAAACCGCATTTTTCCACGCTTTCCACGCAGGTGCGCACGCTGCAGGAGGAAGGTTTCATAGACCACAAGGCCTATGGCCCCACTTATCAGTACTATGCCAAAGTGTCCCGGGAAGACTATAAGCAGCGTTCACTCATCGGCCTCATTGACAAGTACTTCGACAACTCTTACATGAGCGCCGTGTCGGCCCTGGTGAAGGAGGAGAAGATTTCGGTGGAAGAATTGAAGGAATTGATTGACCTGGTAGAAAAAGGGAAATAACATGCTTTCGTTCCTTATATATGATATGAAGGTGGCCGTAGCGCTGCTGGTTTTCTACCTGTTCTACCGTTTCCTGCTGCGGAAGGAAACCTTCCATCGGTTTAACCGTGTGGTACTGGTGGGGGCGGCGGTAATGGCCTTTATGCTTCCGCTGTGTATCATCACCATCCATAAGCCGATGGAGGTGGTTCCTGTTGTCCCGGAACCCGTTGCGGTGGCAATGGATTTGCCGGCCCAGGAGCTGGCGCCCATGGTTGAAACGGCCGCTCCCTGGTGGCCGATAGCGCTTATCGGCTTGTTCTGGGTGGGCGTTGCCTTCATTCTGGCCCGGGTAATCATCTCTATTCTGTCCATTTTCCGCATCATACGCCAGGGTGAGCTGGTACGGGAAGAGGACGGTTGCAGGATAATCGTGACGGAACGGGATATCGATCCGTTCAGCTGGATGAAGTACATCGTCCTGTCCCGGAAGGACTGGGAGGGCGACCATGCTCCCATCCTCATTCACGAAAAGGCTCATATCGGCTACGGTCACTCCGTGGAACTGCTGCTGGTAGATGTTTTGTCGGCCTTCCAATGGTTCAACCCGGCTATCTGGATGCTCCGAGCAGACCTTCAGGAACTGCACGAATATGAGGCCGACGATGCGGTTCTCCGTACCGGCACCAACCTGAAGGAATATCAGTATTTGCTTATAAAAAAAGCTGTTAGCAAGAGCGGCTACTCAGTTGCCAACAGCTTTAATCACAGTATCCTTAAAAACCGAATTACTATGATGTCAAAATCCAAATCCCCTCTTGCGAGAGGGCTGCGGGTGCTCTATCTGCTCCCGCTCGTGTGCCTGGGCATTAGCCTGCAGGCAAGGACTGTCTATGTTCCAATGGACAAAGATAGTGAAAAAAACGTTACCAGTGAACAGGAGGAAGCTACTGTCCTGAATGTGAGGGCCGATGGCCGCATCGAATGCGGCGGGCAGGCCTATTCCATCGACCAGTTGAAGGACATCGTGCCCGCCCACGGGGACGGCCAGCCCCAGCAAACCGTTCAGCTTATTGCAGCCGCCGATGTGCCTGTGGGCGTTATCAACGATGTGAAGATGGAATTGCGGAAAATAGGTTCGCTGAAAATCCGTTACGCATTACCGGCCGACCAGAATGAGGTAACCCGTTACATGGCACCTCTGCCTCCCACTCCAGTGGGAAACGAAAAATATGGGGTCTCCCAAAACTTTCCGGGTGTAGACCGGAAGAACATCTTTGTGGTCCGTATCAATTCGGCCGACAAAATCTTTTTTGGAGACGCACCCCGCCAGGACGACGCGGAGATGCTTCAGGTTGGCAAAGACTTCCTGAGACAGCATGGAAAGGAAACCCGTTTCTCCTTCCAGGCCGACCGGGGCACAAGCTATGGCGCCTATGTGCACATGCAAAACCTGCTAGTTCGCATCTATATGGAGGTCCGGGACGAAAAAGCACAGTCCGTGTATGGGAAAAGCCTGGAGGAACTTACTCCGGAAGAAAGGTCCCAGATAAACTACATGGTTCCTTTAAGCATTTCGGAAGCCGAGATGAAAGGCAAGAAATAAATGCTAAAATAGCTTGCCGGTGGTGAATTTGTCGCGGAGGCCCTGGAGTTCATCGGAGGTGGCGGGGCGGTTGAGGGCGGCCTTGCGCTCTTCCTGGAACTGGGCTTTGAGGCGGGCGAACTGGCGTTTGGTGTCCAGGGTAAAGTCGCCGCCTTCTATCCAGGCAAAATAGGAGGGTTCCGTCTGCCAGACTTCACGGGCGGTACGGCCCTTGTGCTTGCCGAAGCTTACTACGGCCTCTCCCGCATCGTTCAGATAAAGCCTTCCGGCATAGTCTACGGTGCGGGGACGGCCGGCCACCGAGGCCAGGAAGGAAACATCGTTCTTGAGCTTATCGGGATACATATCCAGTTGGCCCTTAAGCACTTCCATGGTGGCTACGGTATCGGCCTCGGCCGTGTGGGCGTTCTCGAAGTCCTCTCCGCCGCAGTAGAAACGGTAGGCGGCTTTGAGGTTGCGGGGTTCCATAAAATGATAGATATTCTGAACGTCCACCATCAGTTTGGAGTGGAGGTCTATATCTATATCCTTGTGCATGAAAACCCGCACGCGCTCAATTTCTTCGGCCAGCATGGGGAGGTCGAATTTGGCCGAATTGAAGCCGGCCAGGTCGGCGTCGGCCAGCCATTCCACCACCTCGTCCACCTGGTCACAGAAACGGGGGCACCCGGCCAGATCCTCATCTTTGAGGCCGTTCACGGCCGATGCCTGCGGCGCAATGGGATACTGCTTGCCGGCAACGTAGTCCCAGGGCTTGAACCGCCAGGTTTTGATACGGGTTTCCCCGCCCGGCAGTGCCTTCACAAAGCTTAGCTCACAAATGCAGTCCGTGGCAATATTCAGCCCCGTACTCTCTATATCAAAAAACAGTAATGGTCTCTGTAAGTTCAGTTCCATAGTATCATTCTATTGTTTTAGGGTATTATTCCCTGAACCGTCGCTTCGCGACCCCTCCCCCGAGGGGAGGGGTTGGGGTGGGGGT
>CAMJKI010000075.1 GCA_946406355.1 uncultured Bacteroidales bacterium
CTTCAGGGAACGGGACAGGCCCATCTTGAAGCCCTGCAGGTGCGTACCGCCCTCTATGGTGTTGATATTGTTCACATAGGAATAGATACGCTCGCGGAAGCCGGTATTGTACTGGAGGGCGATGTCGATGGGAATAACCTTATCTGAATTCACCGTAATGGGCTCCGGGATAAGCTTGGGCTCGCCGGCATCCAGGTAGTCGATGAATTCCCGCAGGCCCAGTTCCGAATAGAATACATCGGAACGGAACACCTGGCGGCCGGTAGCCTTACGCTCGCCGTCCTCGGCCGTTTCGAACTCATCCACCTTGGAACGCAAGTCCGTAAGGGTGATGCGGATCCCCTTGTTCAGGAAGGCCAGTTCCCGAAGGCGGTTGGCCAGGGTTTCGTATTTATAGACGATGGTTTGGGTAAAGATGGTGGCATCCGGATGGAAGGTGATGATGGAACCGTGATCCTCCGTTTCTCCCGTTACCTGCACCGGCGTAATGGGCTTGCCCTTGGAGTACTTCTGCACCCAGATTTTGCCCTCGCGGTGGATTTCGGCCACCAGAAGGTCGCTGAGGGCATTCACGCAGGAAACACCCACACCGTGCAGACCGCCGGAAACCTTATAGCTGTTCTTGTCGAACTTACCGCCGGCGTGCAGCACCGTAAGCACCACTTCCAAGGCGCTGCGATGCTCTTTCTCGTGCATGCCCGTGGGGATACCGCGGCCGTTGTCCTGCACCCGGATGGAATTGTCTTCCAGAATTTTAACATCTACGTCTGTGCAGAAGCCGGCCATAGCCTCGTCGATACAGTTATCCACCACCTCATATACCAGATGGTGCAGACCCCGTTCGCCGATGTCGCCGATATACATGGAGGGGCGCTTGCGCACCGCCTCAAGACCTTCCAAAACCTGAATACTGTTGGCAGAGTACTGTTCCTCTGCAATACGCATTTCCTCGTTCTCGCTCATATAATATTACTCAAATTTTAATCTGAAAACAGCATTTTCCTAAAACGTACAAAGTTACAAAAAAGCGGGGAATTTTCCAAGAAAAATCCCCGCTTAAAAGCCTGAAAAATAGCCTGTTTTTAGCTAAAACTGATATTGGACGCCAAGCGTGAAATAAATACCCCTTTCGGCATGGAAAGGCGTGCGCTGCACCTCCATGTTCAGCAGGTTTCCCAGCTTGAGCCAGCCGGCGAATTTGCGGGTGAAACCGTACTCTCCGTACAGGCCCAGATCGGCATAGCCGGGAAGGGAAAACACCCTGTCGGATTCTGCCACCGGCTGCGTCCTGCGGTCGGTAGCGGCATCCAGGTTTACGCCCGCCTTGATGCGGTCGGCCCAGTTATACAGCAGCTTGACCTGCGCCGTAAAGGCCGCCGGCGCAAAAAGGTAGTTATTCTTGAGGTTGGAGGTCTGGTAACGCAGGTGCGTATCGATGTCCAGCTGTTCCGATTTCCATCCGCCCTCGAAATCGGCGTAGAACAGGCCGTAATTGTCACGGTCCATCGCAGGTTCCCAGTCATTGAAATTGGGATCGCCGGTGGTGAATCCCTCGCCATACTGGCGAAAATACCCGAAGCCCCACAACGTAGCGTTGGTGCAATAGGCAAAGCCCAATTTGGCGTTGTAATAGAAGCGGCGGCCAATGTTGCCCCGGGCGCCGGCAGCTATATTAACATGCTCTACCTCAAAGTCATAACCGTTGTTTACGAAAGACGGCAGGAAGTGATTCCCCATCAGGAGCGGCGCATAGCCCTGCAGCTTGTTGCCGCCCGTGGCCGATGCATACAGGCTGATGGACTCCGGTATCACCCGGTAGTCGATATAAACGTCCGGGAAGGCATAACCTCCCTGGTAGGGGTAGAATTCTTCTTCGGAGCGGAAGGTGAAGGCCAGCTTGAGGCCCAGGTTGAACTGCAGGCTTCCCAGGCGGAAAACAAAGCGCGGAACAAAGCCGAACTGGCCGGCATTACCGGCCTGGGTAAAGACTGCCTCCGTAAAAACGTCCAGGCGGGCCTGAGTATTGCGGCGGTTGGCGCCGATGCCTCCGTCCACATTCAGCTGACCGCCCTTGAGGCCATCCTCCCGGGCCAGGTAGTTGCCCCGGACGCCCAGGGCGTAATACAGCTGGCTCTGCGGGGCCGACTGCAAACGGGTTTGCAGGGCCGCCACATGATGCTGATGGCTGGTCCAGGTATCGGTTCCCAGCAGGTGCTGGTAGTGCAAATCTGTGGTCCAGCTGCCTGTATCCCAGTTCAGGAGCGTATTCACGCCGACAGACGTATTGGATTCGGCCCCGTTGTAAAGCTTTTCCTTATTGCCCCGGAAGTAGTTGTCATCGGCCAGCTCTATGGTACGGTAACTGCCGAAATAGCTATTGTGGCTGGCATACAGGTTCAGCCGGAAGTTGTCGTTTTTAAGCGGCGACCATACGGCATCCAGCTCCGGGTGCAGGCCATAGCCGGCCCCCAGGCGTACGAAAAGGGTTCCCTCCCCCGTGGTGCGGGGCATGGCCTTGAGCTCTACCAGATAGGGATTGAACTCGTAGGCGCCTTTGTACGGGGCAGTGCGCATCTCGTAATCTATGTCGTAGTTAAAGCGCAGCAGCGAGTCCGGAACGGCAATTACCTGGTCCGGTTTCTCAATGCCGGTAGCGGCCTGTTCGTAGGTATTGGTTACCTCCACAATGGGATTCAGGTTCTGGGCCCCTGCGGCAATGCCTGCAAAAAGCAGGACTATGGTAAGCTGTATAGAGTTTTTCATGGCTTTACTGCAATTTACGGAGTCTCACTTCCACCTGGTCCAGCACGTCGTCTTCCTCTCCCGTGGGAGTGTAGCCGGACTTGATGCTCTCGAAGGTAGCTCGGGCCTGGGCGGTGTTGCCCTGTTCGGCAAAGGTATCGCCCAGCACGATGAAGGCCTTGGCCAGCCAGTAGTTCTGGCCGCCGGCCTTTTCGGAGAAGTCGTACACGCGCTTTTGGATATCGCCGAAGGATGCCCGGTCGAAGAGATCCTGGATTACCAGGTAGGCGGCCTCCGCGCCCTCGTTGGTGGAAGGCTGTTTGGCCAGTTCCCGGAAGTCCTTGAAGGCCTCCGTACGGCGGCTGGTGCTAAGATAGGACTTGGCCCTCACATACAGGGCTTCCCGCTGCAGGGCGGCGTCCTTGCTGCTGTTCATCACCGTTTCGGCGGCCGAAAGGGCATCGCCCCATTCGCGGGCCCGGAAGGCCGAGCGCATGAGGCCGATATCGGCCGTGGCCTTATTCTCCTCGAAGCGGGCCTGTTCCTTGAGCTGCAAATAGGCACCGTAGGCCTTTCCATAGTTGCCCAGCTGGTAATTGAGGTGGGCATACTGCAGGCGGGCCGATTCGGCCAGCGAAGGCTCCAGTCCCTGCTCCAGGGCCGCCTGGTACATGTCGGCCGCCTGCTCCAGGGCGCCGGAAGACCGGTAGCATTCGCCCAGATAGAAGCGGGCCTTGGCGGCATAAGTGGCATGGGGATACCGCTCCAGATAGGTTTGCAGCGTGGTGGTAGCCTTGGCAATATCGCCCGACAGGAAGATCTGTTCGGCCGTGGAGAAGTACACTTCCTCCTTCTGGTCTTCCGTTCTGGAAGCGCCGGAGCCCAGGCTGTTTATGTAGGCCAGGTAGCCGTCCGGATCCTGGCGGGAACGGTAGATGGATTCAATGGCCAGAAGGGCGTCCTCGGCATAGTTCCCGCCCTGGGCCACCACCTGCTTGTACAGGCGCAGGGCCTCTTCTTCCCGGCCCTGGTTGCGGGCAAGCGTACCCAGCTCCAACGTGGCCAGGGTGGCAATGGACGGATCCTTGGTATTGCTTCTAAGCGTCTGGAAGGCCTTTTCGGCTTCGGCTTCGGCACCAGTGGCCACATAGGCCCGGCCCAGTTCGTAGTAAGATTCGCTGTAGTACGGAACGTTGGGAGAGGCCTTTTTCACCCCCTCCAGGAAGCGCACCTTGTCCTGCTCCCTTTGCAGCAGGCCGCTGGCTACGCCCGCACGGAAAGCGGGATACAGGTCCTGGGCATCGGGATATTGCGCCAGCTTTTTCTCATAGGCCGATATGGCCGTGGCATAGTCGCCGCGGAAGAAAGAGCAGTCTCCAATGCGGGTTTGGGCGTCACCGCCATATTGGCTGTGCGGGCCGTTCAAGTAGTTGCCGAACCAGCGCTGCGCCTGCTCGTAATTCCCTTCACGGAAGTAGGTGTAGGCTATCTGGTAAGGGATCAGCTCCCCTTCTGCCATGCCCCTGAGGGCCGACAGGTTGTACAGGTCTGTGAGGATGCCGCGGGCGTCTTCGTATTTGCCGTCGCGATAGTAGGCTTCGGCCATCCAATAGCGGGAAAGCTGGTTGAAGCCGTCGCGGGTGGGGCTGTAGTAGGCCGCTGTTTTAAGGAGCGGAACCGCCGCCCGCCAGGAGCCTTTTTCCATCAGTTGCCTGGCACGGAGGAAATACGCCTTCATGTAGTTGGACTGCATGTCGGGTTCCAGTTCGTCCAGGTTGTCGTAGGCCTCCACGGCAGCCTCGTAATCGTGATTCTGCAGGGCCACCATGGCCATGTAGGAGTAGATTTGTTCGCCCCGGGTTTTGGTGCCGAAGCGCTTGATATACTGCTGGAAGGGAGCCGTATCCTTGCCCAGGTCGAAGGCCAGTTTGGCGTAATTGAAGAAGGCATCTTCCTGCACATCGGGCGTAAAGTCCATGCCGGAAGCGTCCTTGAAGGCATCCAGGGCGGCCACCTTGTTCTTGAGCTGCAGCTGGCTGTAGCCCAGCTGATAGGAGGCCATCTGTCCCAGGGAATCCCGCTGGCCGGTTACTTTGCCGAAGTTGTCGGCCGCGGCCTGCCAGTCTTCGGCCAGGAACATCATCTCACCGGCGTAGTAATCGTCGGCCCGGGTTCTCCCGGACTTTCCGCTGAGGTATTTGTCGTAATACGTGCGGGCCTTGTCCACATTGCCGCGCACCAGGTTGGCTTCGCTCAGGATGCGGGCCAGGCGGGGTTTGCGGTCCTCGGGGGAATCGGCCAGGATTTTATCGCCGTTGCGCAGCACGTAGGTATAGTCTTTTTCATTGAAGCGGCACTCCAGGATGTAGTACTGGGCCAGATCGGCAAAACGGATGTCTCCGCCGGCCCTTCCGAACCACTCTTCGGCTTCCTGGAACAGGCCGTGCGCGTAGTCCACATAGCCCAGCGTATAGCAGGCGGGCGCCGTGAAGTCCGAATACGGCAGCTTGGGGATATCGGAAAGTACCTGGCGGGCATACTCCCATTCTCCGGCGCGGTAGGCGCTGTAACCCAGTTTATAGGTGTATTCCGGCAACTGCGACTTATGCAGCTGGTCCTGGGCCAGACCGTCCAGCAGCACCAGCGTTTCCCGGTAGCGCTCCTGGTCGAACCAGTCCATGGCTTGCGCGTAAGAAACCTGCGGCACCAGGACGCTCTCCGGCCACTTTTTCAGATAGGCCTGGGCCTGTTCTTCCCGGCCGTCCATTTTGAGGGCCTGTATACTGAGTACGCGGTAGCCTTCGGCCATGGCCCCGGACTTTCCTTCCAGGGAGGCGATGGCCTCTGCGTACATTCCCTGACGATAATACTGCTCACCGGCTTCCCACGACTGGGCCCGGGCCGAAGCGAAGGTAAGAACGGCCAGAGCGGCCGCTAAGAATCGTTTCATTGG
Source organism: uncultured Bacteroidales bacterium (assembly GCA_946406355.1). Taxonomy (GTDB): domain Bacteria; phylum Bacteroidota; class Bacteroidia; order Bacteroidales; family UBA932; genus Cryptobacteroides. The sequence continues at coordinate 5,696 of CAMJKI010000075.1, forward strand.
ATACGTTTATACAATTTTACAAATTTACTAAAAAACTTGATTATATTTGCATGATTAATGTCAAAAATCACGCCATGGAACCTCTAATTCACTTCAGCGGAGCCGATATCCGGAACGGAGAGAGCATAGTCATCTATTCACTGGATATGGATGTGATGCCGGGAGATTTCGTGTACATTGTGGGTAAGGTGGGCTCCGGCAAAACCTCCATCATCCGCACCATTACGGCCGAGAACAAACTGCTCTCCGGCGAAGGCGTGGCCTGCGGCTATAACCTGCGCACCATCAAGGGCAAGGAGATTCCCTATCTGCGCCGCAGTGTAGGTGTGGTTTTCCAGGATTTCCAGCTGCTGATGGACCGTTCCGTAGAGCAGAACCTGGAGTTTGTGCTCAAGGCCACCGGCTGGAAGGACAAGCAGGCCATCGACGGCCGCATCTCGCAGGTGCTGGAAGACGTGGGCATGTCCACCAAGGCGCACAAGATGCCCCACCAGCTCTCCGGCGGCGAGCAGCAGCGCATTGCCATTGCCCGGGCGCTGCTTAACAAGCCATCCGTTATTCTGGCCGATGAGCCCACGGGCAACCTGGACGGAGAAACGGCCGACGGCATCCTGCAGCTGCTGTGCTCGCTGAACGAGGCCGGCACCGCCATCGTGATGGTAACCCACAACCGCGCTATCTTTGAAAAGTACCCCGGCCGCGTATTCACCTGCGAAAACGAGAAGTGCACGGAGGTAATGGACGAAGGCATAGATGTGGTGCTGTAGAGCCTGTCATTTCGACCGAGCCCTCTTTGTCACTTCAACCGAGCCCTTTTCTGTCATTTCGACCGAGCGTAGCGAGTGGAGAAATCTTATGACCGTTAAAGAAAGATACAATTCCATCATCGGCTGGTTTGCCACAAACCAGCCCGTGGCGCAGACCGAACTTCACTACCAGAACCCCTTCCAGCTGCTTGTAGCAGTGATTCTCAGTGCCCAGTGCACCGACCGGCGTGTGAACATGGTAACCCCGCCGCTGTTCCAGCGCTTTCCATCGGCCCGCGAGCTTTCGGCCGCCACTTTTGACGAAGTTTATCCCTTTGTAAAAAGCGTTTCCTACCCCAACGCCAAGGCCCGGCACCTGATTGCCATGGCGCAGATGCTGCTGACCGATTATGGCGGTTCCGTGCCCTCCGACATCGACGCCCTCATGCGCCTGCCCGGCGTGGGCCGCAAAACCGCCAACGTGATTGCCTCCGTGGTGTACGACAAACCGGTAATTGCCGTTGATACTCATGTATTTAGAGTAGCGCACCGGCTTGGGCTTTCCGATGGAAGCACACCCCTGGCCGTAGAGCAGGACCTGGAACGGCACATCCCGGAGCACCAGCGGGCCATCGCCCACCATTGGCTCATCCTCCACGGCCGCTACGTGTGCACCGCCCGCAGTCCCAAATGCGCCGACTGCCCCCTCACCGCCTGGTGTCGCGAATTCCCCCTCCTGACCCGCTAGCCCCCGCAAAACGCAACCTATTTACGTCCAGTTTAATAAGTGTTTCCCGGTGCAATTTTCTTTGCACCGGGAAACACTTAACTCGATAGCTATCAGCTATTTACATTTTTCTCCCTGTGATTTTTATCACAGAGAGAAAAGCTTAAACGTTTGCTACTGAGCATATTAGGTATAGCCCCTGTGTACCTGGAGATGCACAGGGATGGTACTTATGTGGCTGATATTCGTTTATTTAGCCTCCACCACCAGCAGTTGCCTTTCCTGATGGGCAGTGCAGCCGAAGATGTGGATGGAGCCGCCGGAGCTTACTCCCAGCTTTTTGCGGAGTTCGTCGGAGGTGAGCGGCAGGTTGCGGGCGGTTACTTCGGCCGATGGATATCGCTGGCCGATGTCCTTGATACTTCGTTTGTTAAGTGGAGCCACTTCCAGTATTTCGAAAACCTTGCCGAAGGGCTTCAGCGCCTCCGGAACAGCGGCGCCAACGTACAGGTGCGTGTGCCGGTCCAGCTTCTCCAGCCCATACCCGCACGGCAGCTCAAACGCCCCGGCCTTGAGCAGTGCCTTTCCGGGTTCAAAAAGAATCATTCCATCAAGGTCTGCCTCACTGGACCTGGTCCAATCCATTTTTGGACTTAGTCTACTTTTACCCCCCGGACCTGGTCCAGAGACTATGGATTCTAAGGCGCTCTGTGGCATACTGACTGGACTTGGTCCACCACTCAAATTTGGACGTGGTCCAAAAATGGGCTGGACTTGGTCCAGCGGCAGTTGCATGACGGCACCGTTCTCATAAACAGTTATCCCATACTCCTCGGTATGGTTCTGCTCCAACAGAAGCAGCAGTTCCTTGCACTCCCCTTCGGCGGCCACCACGTGCACGGCTTTTACGTGTTGCAGCTGCTTGCACACCAGGGTGATATCGGCCATGGGGCTCAGCTTGAGCAGGAGCCGGGGACAGGCCGCAAAGAGTTCCGGCAGCAGTTGCAGCACGTCCGGCCGGCAGTCTTCCAGGCGGAACACCTTCCGCCCGTCCTGTGCCCGCCGCGCCGGATCCAGAAAAATGATGTCCGGCCGGAAGCCGTCCAGAACGCCGCTAACGGTTCTGGCGGGAGATGGCCGGTCGCTCCCGGCCATGATGATATTAAAAGATGTTGCATCCGACACGGCGGGAGCCACATCAGCCCTACCCTCCTCCGTCATCCCAGACGTGACCAGGGTGCAGTTGCGAACGGTAATGTTGGTCAGGCCCATGGCGGCCAAGTTGTGGCGGGCGGCATCGGCCAGTTCCGGGCGCATCTCGTTATACAGCACCTCCGTGAACACCTGCGCAAACGCCCAACTATCTACACCCAAACCTCCCGTAAGGTCCGCCAGACGACACGGGTGCCCGCATTTTTGGCCGATTTTGACGGCGCCGATGTCCGAGAGGACTTCTGTACCCGCATTTTCGGCCCTATTTGACGGCGCCGAAGTAAAACCACAAGCCGCAAGGGCCACGGATGCCTTGTAGCGGGCGGTTTCGGTAGATGAACACTGCTCGGCCGATAATTTGAACGGAAAGCGCAGCTGCGGCAGGGCCACGAACTCCGGAACCTTGCCGCGCAGCTTCCGCCGGGCTTCCAGCGTGTTCAAAGCCAGGTCGAAATCTTCCACCTGGCCGGCATACCGGTCCCGGGCCAAAGCCAGCCGCCCCAGGTCGTCCCCGTCATGCTCCAATATGAACTGTGCAAAATCCATTATCATTGCAAAAATACATATATTTCTGTATATTTGTTTTCTGTAAGAAAGTATTGTCCTAAAATCCGTGGCCACCCTCGGCCACGTAAGAGGGAGGGACCCAGAGCAGCGCTTTAAAAGCGCAGCGAACTGGGAAGGGTCGCGAAGCGACGATTTTAGGACAATACTTTCTGGAAGAAACAATATTGCCTGCAAAAAAGAAATAAACACTAAAACCAACTGATATGAAATCCTACAAAGAAGTGGCACAGAGCTGGCTGGACGGCAATTTTGACGCCCAAACCAAAGCGGAAGTAAAGCAGCTGATGGAAACGGACCCGGTGGGCCTGGAAGACGCCTTTTACCGTACCCTGGAGTTTGGCACCGGCGGCCTTCGCGGCATTATGGGTGCCGGCACCAACCGCATGAACAAATACACGGTGGGCATGGCCACGCAGGGCCTGGCCAACTATATAAAGGCGCATGTAAGCGGCCCCAAGAGCGTTTGCATCAGCCACGACAGCCGCAACAACTCCCGCCTGTTCGCCGAAATATCGGCCGATGTCCTTAGCAACAACGGCATCAAGGTATATCTCTTTGAAGACCTGCGCCCTACCCCGGAGCTCAGCTATAGCATCCGCCTGAAGAAGGCCACGGCCGGCATTATGGTCACCGCCAGCCACAACCCCAAGGAATACAACGGCTACAAGGTATTCTGGGAGGACGGCGGCCAAATCACCGCTCCCGTAGACAAAGACATCGTGGCCGAAGTAAACAAGATTGAAGATCCCGCCCAGGTGCGCTTCCAGCCCGTTCCCGGAGAAGCCAAGGCCCCCATTGAAATAATGGGAAAAGAGGTGGACGAATGCTACCTCAAGGACCAGCTTTCCCTGATGCTTTCCCCGGAAGCCGTCAAGAAGCACGCCGACCTTAAAATCGTTTATACCCCCCTCCACGGCTGCGGCGTAAAGCTGATGCCGGAGGCCCTGGGGCGCATCGGCTTCAAGAACATTATCCACGTTCCGGAGCAGGAAGTCCCGGACGGCAACTTCCCCACCGTAGCTTCCCCCAACCCGGAAGAACCCGCAGCCATGGCCCTGGCCCTCAAGAAAGCCGATGAAACCGGCGCCGACCTGGTGCTGGCAACAGACCCGGATGCCGACCGCCTGGGCATCGCCGTCCGCAACGACGAAGGCAAGATGGTACAGCTCACCGGCAACCAGACCTGGAGCTTCCTCA
>CAMJKI010000076.1 GCA_946406355.1 uncultured Bacteroidales bacterium
AATGCCACTCCACATCGGCGGGCATCTGCGGCGCCTTGGCCGCCAGCTCCTGCGGGCGGTTCTCGCCAAACAGGCGCTGTCCGGCATTGTAAGCCTCCATCAGGCGTTCCACCGGATGAAACTTGGACACGGCCACCAGACGTACATCGGCCGGGAGCGCAGAACGGAGGGTTTGAAGTGCTTCGGCAATCATAGGCTAAAAGTTCAGGGCTAAAGACACGCCGTAGCAGGAGCCCACCGGCGTAGGAGCAGCATAAGGCAAGGCCGATGCATGAACCTGGGCAGCCTTGGAATCCAGGTGGAACCACTTCCTTTCCAGCGGCAGCAACCAGTAGCCGATGTTCGCCCCCAGGATGCCGATACCGGCCCCGCCCAGCAGGTCGCTGGTCCAGTGCCAGTTGTTATAGACGCGCATGAAAGCGGTAACACCTGCCACCGTATAGGCCGCCAGGCCCCACCAGGGGCCGAATTCCAGCCGAACCAGCTCAGCAGCCAGGAAAGCCGTTACGGTGTGTCCGGAGGGGAAAGATTCGGTATTGGCGCCATTGGGACGCATAACGCCTGCCGTATGCTTCACCGTCCAGGACATGGCAGACGTGGCCAGGATGGCGGTCCCCACGGCAAGTAGCTGCTCCCAGGGACCGTGCTCCCCTGCTCCTATGGCCATTCCCAGCGCATATTCGGCATAGCCGGCATACTGCAGGTAGTTGTCAAAGGGGCGTTCTATCCCGCCGCTTACACGGAGCGCCCAGTCCCGTACCGGCTCATTCACATGCGCACGGTACCAGGGGCTGAGGGTACAAATAGCCCCGGTACCCACCAGGGCACCCGGGGCTATCAGTTTGGTCCATTTGAACTGTTCCGATGCCGTATATACCGAATCCCGGCGCTGAGCCCTGGAAGGCTGCAGGAAAACGGCTATAAAGGCAAGAAGGACCAGTAAACGCTTCATTACTTGCGGCCTTTCTTCTGCTGCTCCATCTGACGCTGCATCTTCTGGGCTTCTTCCAGGCGCTGCTGCCACTTGCTCTTGGGCGCAGGCTTGTTTTCGGCCGCCTTCACCTTGGCCACAATTTCCTCCGGATTCACAATCCACTTGCGGATAATCCAGGTTTCCAGCATGGTAATAAGGTTGGAAAGGAGGTAATAGTAGCTAAGACCGGAAGACAGGTTGTTACAGATGAAGAACATCATCACCGGCATCATGTACAGGCTCATGGCCCGCATCATCTTGGCATTAGGGTCGTCTCCGGTGTTCTGGCCCTGCATGGTAATCTTGGAGTAGAAGAACATGGAAGCGGCCATCAGCAGCGCGAAGAGGCTGATGTGGTCCATGCCAAAGACGCTGGTGCTCCAGTGGATGACATCGTCGTAAGCACTAAGGTCTTCGGCCCACAGGAAAGGCTCCTGACGCAGCTGGATGGAAGCCGGGAAGAAGCGGAACATGGCCCACAGGATGGGCATCTGCAGCAGCATGGGGAGGCAGCCTCCCATCATGTTCACGCCCGCCTTCCGGTACAGCTCCATGGTTTCCTGCTGCTTCTTCATGGCATCCTCCTGCTTGGGATACTTGGCGTTGATCTTGTCGATAAACGGCTTGAGGGCGCTCATCTTGGCGCTGGAAGCGTAGCTCTTGTAAGCCAGCGGCAGCACCACAATCTTGATGAAGATGGTCATCAGCAGGATGATGATGCCGAAGTTGTCGATTCCCTTGTGCAGCCAGTCGAACAGCGGAATAATCACATACTTGGTGAATACGCCGATGATCTTACCGCCCAGCGGGATCACCTTCTCGTAGGAGTGACCATAGGCCTTGAGCCCCTTATAGTTGTTGGGGCCGAAGTAGAATTCGAACGGCACCTGGATGTTGGCCGACCCCGTGGGGATATCGGCCCGCATGAGGGCATTGCACTGCATCAGGTTGTGTTCGGGATTGTCCTTCCCGGCAAACTTGATGCTGAATTCGCCAAAGTTAAAGTTGCCCGGAGCGCGCATGATGGCGCTGAAGAACTGCTGCTGGAAGGCGAACCATTCTATCTTGTTGTCAAAGCGCTTGTTGCCGTCCCTGCCGTTGCCGATATTGGCCGGCTTGTTGTCATCCGGGAAATAGTAGTTGAGGCGGGAATACTGGCTTTCGTTCTTGTAGCCCTTCTCCATGCGGGGAATAACGGCCTCAAAATCCACATCGATGGAATTCACGTTGCGGGGAATGAGGTCCTGCATACCCACGAAGGACACCGTTTCGTTGAGCGAATAGGAATCCTTCACCAGGGTGTAGCGCTGCTCGATGTAGCCGCCATTGGAGAACGGAAGGCGCATAACCACGGTGGAATCCGAAGAAGCCTCCGGCACATACTGGAAATTGAATTTCCGGGTATCAACGGCCGTAGGGGCATATACCACGTATCCCAGCTGGGACTTCCCTTCCGGAATAAGGTACAGGTCTGACTTGTCGTAATTGTAGTAGTCCTTAACGCGGACCGACCAGGGCTGACCGCCCCGGGTGGTGAATTTTACCTGCAGCTTCTCGTTTTCCAGGGTAACATAAGAGGCTTCGGACAGGGCAGCCGCATTAAGGAGGGAATCCGAATAAACGGCCACCTGCTGGGCAGAGGCGGCAGCCGGGGAAATAGTCTCTTCCGCCAGCGCGGCTTCCGGATGTTCGGCCCGCCAGGCGCTGTCCAGCTGATACTGGGCATAAGCCTCGGCGGCGGCGATGGAATCCAACTGCGCCTGATACGCTTGCTGCTTTTTCACCTGCCGGCTCTGATACCCGAAGAAGCCCATCATGATGACGGCTATCAGGACAAAGCCGATGAGAGAATTCTTGTCCATAGGCTTTTACTCCTGTGCTTCCTCTGCCTCCTTGGCCCGGATTTCGGCCTTGAGGGCCTCCAGTTTGGCCTTGGCGGCATCAATACGTTCCTGCATCTGGGCCTTGAGCTTTTCGGCACCCTTGGAGAGGCCGAAGAAACCGATATTGTTCTCGTAGGTCTGGATTTCCTGCTGCAGCTGGTTGTACTGCTCCTTCAGGCGGTCGGCCTCCGTAAGCGGACGGCGTTCACGCTCCGGACGAACATTGCCACGGCCACCTTCACGACGCGGACCGCGGGCACCGAAGCCGGGGAATTTCTCGGCCATGGCCTCGCGATAGGCAGCCGTAACGGCTTCCTTCTCCTTGAACGGCACAAAGCCGATGGCGTTCCAACGCTCGGCAAAGCCCTTCTGGGCCTGGGCATCCTGGGCGGCGTCCGGGGTATAGGCCTGAATCTCCGCAATTAGGGCACGCTTGGCCTCCAGGTTGGCGGCAAAGTCATTGCCACCCTTGGGACGATTGTCACGGGCGGTGAAGAAGGCGTCGCAGGCAGCGCGGAAACGCTTCCAGATCTGTTCGCTCTTCTTGCGCGGCACGGCACCAATCTCCTTCCACTCCTTCTGCAGCTCAATCAGACGGTCGCTGGTAGCCTTCCAGTCCGTGCTGTCCTTGAGCTTTTCGGCCTCCTCGATGATGGCCATCTTCTTCTCCAGATTGGCGTTCATGGAATCCTTGAACTCCGTAAAGGAGGCACGCTTGCGCTCAAAGAACTTGTCGCAGGCGGCACGGAAACGCTCGTACACCTTCTGATTGTCTTTGCGGGTAGCAAAGCCGATGGTGCGCCACTTGGCCTGAATGTCCTCAATTTGCTTGCTGAGGGTATTCCATTCCGTGGAGGAAGTGATTTCCTTGTCGGCAATAGCCTCCACCTCTTCGCAAAGGGAAACCTTGGCGGCCAGATTATCGGCCTGCTGGGCCTTGAGGCCCTCGAAATGGGCCTGGTAACGCTTGTTGATTACGGAAGTGGCGGCGCGGAAACGCTCCCAGATGGCGTCGCGGTACTCCTTGGCCACGGGGCCCAGTTCTTTCCACTGCTCATGCAGCTTCTGCAGCTCCTTGAAGGCCTCCACCACATTCTCGTCCTCGGCCAACTTTTCGGCCTGCTCGCAGTACTGGGTTTTGGCTTCCAGATTCTTCTTGAAGTCCAGGTCCCGCAGTTCCCGGTTGATGTCTACCAGATCGTAGAACTTGGTCACATAGAGCTGGTAGGTATCGTTGACGTCGCGGAAACTCTGCTGGGGAACCGGGCCGATTTCCCGCCAGCGGTTCTGGACGTCCCGGAACTTGGGGAAGGCGTCCTTCATGTCGCCGGGATTCTCCACCAGGGCTTTGAGCTCCTCGATAACGGCCTGCTTCTTGGTCAGGTTGTCTTCGCGCTGGGCGTCCTGCTCGCGGTTGTATTCGGCACGGGCCTTCTTATAATCGATATAAAGCGACTTGAACCCGGCCTCGATAGCGGCAAAGGGGCTCACCGGACCGCTCTGCAGGGGAACGGTAGCTTCATCCACCGATTCCTCCGTGGGTTCCACCACGGTAGCGTCTTCTCCGGCAGCCGCCTTCTCGCGGGACAGCAGCTTATAGAAAGCGGATTTGATGGCTTCCGCCTCCTTGGACCGCTTCATGCGGTCTTCACTTTCACTCAGTTTCTGGAACAGCTCGGAAAGCTCGGCCAACGTTTTGTCGGCATAATTCACCACCGTCTCCCTCACCTCTTCTACGGCTTCCTCCACTTTCTCCTTAACCTCTTCCACTTTGGTTTCCTCTTTGGCCTCCTCTGCAGGGGCTTCCACGACGGTTTCTTCCACCACGGCGGCAGTTTCCTGTTCCTTAGGGGCTACATCTGCGGTTTGGGGATTCACCATAACCTCAGGCTTAATTTCTTCACTCATGATTAGTAATTCAAAAGTTTAACATATTTTGTGCAACTTACAAAGTTAATAATATTTCCGTAAATAAACATAAAATACTATTTTTGCAGTAGAAAAACACCCGATTATGCTTAGAATCGACATCATTACCGTAGTGCCCGAACTGCTGGACAGCCCCCTGAGCCACTCCATTCCCGGCCGCGCCATCAAGAAAGGCCTGGTGGAAGTACATGTGCACAACCTGCGCAAGTACGGCCTGGGTCCGCGCCTTACGGTGGACGACTATTCCTACGGCGGAGATGCGGGTATGGTCATGATGGTGGAACCGGTGTTCAACTACATCAAGGAGCTCACGGCCGAACGCCATTACGACGAAATCATTTACATGGCTCCGGACGGAGAAATCTTCGACCAGGGCATGGCCAACGAGCTTTCCCTCAAGGAGAACATCATCATCCTCTGCGGCCATTACAAAGGCATAGACGAGCGTATCCGGGAGCACCTGATTACCCGGGAAATTTCGGTGGGAGACTTCGTCGTGAGCGGCGGAGAAATTCCGGCCGCCCTGGTGGCCGATGCCATCATCCGTCTGGTGCCGGGCGTGCTCACCGACGAAACATCGGCCCTAAGCGACTCCTTCCAGGAAGGGCTGGTCTCTCCCCCGGCCTATACCCGTCCGGCCGAATTCAACGGCTGGAAGGTACCGGACGTACTCCTTAGCGGCAATCCCAAACTCATCCGCGCCTGGCAGGACGAACAGGCCCTCCAGCGCACGCGGGAACGCCGCCCCGGCTTACTGGAAGACAAAGCGTGACGGGAAAAAGCCTCATACCGGCCCTGTTTACACTGCTGTTCCTGCTTCCGGCGGGCTGCCGGAACCATATAAAAGCCCCGGAAGTTCCGGCTTTCCCCTATGAACAGATGCGGGAAGGCGACCTGGCTTTCCGCTGCGGGCGGGGCGTGTTCAGCCGCGCCGTGATGTCGGCCGAAGAAGAGCCGCTTTACAGTCATGTGGGGGTTCTGGTGAAAGAAGAAGGAACTTGGAAGGTGGTGCATGCCGTCCCCGGGGAAAGCGAATTCTCCGGAGATTTCGACCGGGTAAAGGCCGAAGCCCTTGACGGCTTTTTTTCGCCGGACCGCGCTTTCCGGGGAAGCCTGGTCCACACCGGGCTGGCCGATTCGGCCCGCATAGCCGCCCTTTCGGGAGAAGCCCTGCAGTTGGCCCGCGACAGCGTCCGTTTTGACGGATCCTACGATTTGACGGACTCTTCCCGCCTGTACTGCACGGAACTGGTATGGATGTTGTACCGACATGTGGGCACCGATTTGTCGGAAGGGAGACGGCGTTACATCAACGTAGTGGGAATCCATGCCGACTGTCTGCTGCCGGAACACTTGTTATCATACAGAGAGAATCAAATATATTATAACTATTAATACATTTATCATGAAAAAGTTACTCATTATCACCGCCATCTTTGCCGGAGTCTTTGCCTTTGCTTCCTGCTCCAGCAACACCCCGCAGGGCGTAGCCAAGAAGGCTATCTCGGCCCTTGAGAAGGGAGACTACAAGGCCTATGCCGCCACTTTCGACCTTACCGAATCGGACCAGCAGTGGCTGGCCGGCCTTGCCGAAGAAAAAGTGGATAAGCAGTTAAAGGAAAAAGGCGGAATCAAATCGTACAAAGTTACCGACTACAAGATGAACGGCGAAGACAAAGCCGTCGTTACGGTGCACGTCGTTTTCAACAACGGAGAGGAGGAAGACGAGCACATGTCTTACGTGAAGAAGGACGGCCAGTGGAAGCAGAAAATGAACAAATAGGGCCCTACAGACCGGTTTTTAAATTAAAAAGCTCGCTTCACAGCGAGCTTTTTACTTGGTTAGTTAGTAGTGTATTCTTACCTTACAGAAGGTTAATAGTTGGTTAGAAGATGCGTTTTGTTAGTGCAAAGGTAAACAAAGTTTTTTGACTTACAAATTTTTTTAAAACTTTTTTTGTATTAATAAAATCTTTTAAAAAGTAAGGGTGCACTTTATACAAAAATTTCGTGGAGCCTGGGGGTACACCCCCACCCCGGAAGTGATGGTTCCGCTGGCCTCATTATACTCCTCCCAGCGCCATCCAGAGGCATAATACAGGTGGTTGAAGAGGTTGTTCACATAGGCCCCCAGCGTAAGGGAAGCATTCTCCCAGGCAAAAGTATGGCTCACGGAAAGGGAAGATACAAAATAGGCCGGGATGACCATTTCCTCCCGCATGGAGTTGTCGATATACTGTTTTCCCACATACTTTCCGTCCAGGCTTATAACGCCCTCTTTCCAGGGGAAGACACTGATTTTACCCATGCCGATGACGGAAGGCGACATCAGCATCTGCGTCTTACCGTAATTCACCGCATGGGTCCGGCCGGAATAATCGTCAACGGCAACGTAGGAGGTGTAGTCCTGAATCTGGTTCAGCGACAAGGTGGCGTTGCCGTCCAGGCGCATCCAACGAAGAGGCTTCCAGGCAAGCGCCAGTTCAACGCCCCGGCGCCAGGAACGGGGAACGTTTTCCTTGAGGGCATAGCCGGAACTGGAAAGCCGTCCCGTTTCCAGCAGCATGTCCCAGTACTCCATCAGGTACAGGTTGGCCGATGCGGTAAACGCCTCACTTTCAAACTGCCAGCCCGCCTCCAGGTCCAGCATCTTCTCCGGACGGATGGGGCTGCCCTCCCCTTTAATGTTTTCCTTGATGTCGCTGCGGCCGGGTTCGCGGTGCCCCCAGGCGGCCGATGCATAAATCTTGTGCCGTCCCAGCTGCGCTGTGACGCCTGCGCGGGGATTGAAAAACGGCCACATCTGGTGATAGTTCAGCCGGTCGGCCTCGGCCGATCCGTACTCAATCCAGTCGTCGTCCACGCCGGTAACCACATAATCTATGAAACGCATCTGCAGGTCGGCAAAGGCAGTCAGCCAGCTGGCAGGCTGGTATTCGGCCCGCACAAACACGCTTCCATCCCATTTCCGGCCGTCGTTCCGGTACCAGTCCACATCGGCATAATTGTAGTTCTCCCCCAGCGCCCGGGCCCAGAGCATTTCTCCCCAATGGGCGCCCCGGTGGTGGGAAAGATAGATTCCGCCCGTGAGATCCAGCGCGGTGGAGCGGTATCTAACATTTGAATTGAGCACCCAAAGGTCGTTGTCCAGCGCCTTCCGGTAAATCATGTCGCTCTTTTTGGGCGTTCCGGCCGGCAAGGAAGGGTAGGCGTAATTGGCGAACTTGCGGTTGCGCTTGTAATACTCGTCAAAACCGTCGCCGCGCGTGTAGTTGAGGGTAGTGGCCCAACTTAGCCGGTCCCCAAAAGAATGGGTATAGTTCAGCTGCAGGTGATGCTGTGCGTAATTGTCGGTCTGGTTGGGATAGTAACACACATTGCCCTGGTCGTCATAATACTCGCCCGCCCCGTTGTAGCGGCGGTCCTTCGCATACTGTTCCAGGTCTATTCCGTCCCAGGTAATGCCGCTTACCTGGTCTCCCATCAGATAGGTAAAACGGAGGGAGTTGTTCCGTCCCAGCCAGCCCAGCACGGCGAAGAGCGAGCCGGAAGCGACTTCTGCGTTGCGGATATAGCCCTCGGTCATGCCCAGGTTCCAGGCCAGGTCCATATACAGCCCCGACGGCAGACGGCCCGTAGATACGGCGGTGGAAACTACAGCCGTCCGATAAGAGCCCACGCTTAATTCCATCCGGGCCGATGGTTCCGGCGCCACAAAGGCCGTATTCATGTTCAGGCTGGCTCCGAAGGCACCGGCCCCGTTGGCGCTGGTACCCAGCCCCCGCTGCACCTGCACATTGGAAATCAGGCTGGACAGGGCGGGAATGTTCACCCAGAACACCTCCTGGCTTTCGGCATCGTTGAGGGTAATGCCGTTGAGGGTAACGTTAATCTGCGATCCCCTGGTTCCGCGGATAGTCATGGCCGAATTGCCCAGCCCGGTGCCCCCCTCGTTGTAGGTAACCACCGACGGCAGCAGGTTCAGTGACATGGGAAGGGAATTCATGGGATTGGAGGCCCTGAGGGCATCTTTCCCCACATTTTCGTAAGTGACAGGTGTGTTTTTTCCGGCACGGGAGGCCGATACGACCACGGAGTCCAGACGCTCCGTCTTTTCCTGCGCCTGCGCGCAGAAGGGCAGCACCAGCAATGCTGCAATCAATACAGTTTTTTTCATAATTTTCCTCCGGCGGTATGAGCCGCATCAGGTTCAATGGGTATGCTCTCAACCGGGCCAGGCCCGATACCCCAAATTATTAATATGTTTATTTTTTGGCCAGCTCTATCCTGTACAGTTTTGGCCAGTTTTTTCCGGTAAAAAATATGTTTCCATCGGCATCCACGGCAATGCCGTTAATCACGTCCGTGTCGCCGGTCTGAAGGGCGCCCGGCAGCAGGCCGGTGCAATCGATGGTAGCCTCCACCTTCCCGGAAGACGGGTTGATGATGGCTATCATATCCGTAAGGTACACGTTGGCCCACACCTTGCCGTCTATCCATTCCAGTTCGTTCAGGTTCCTGAGCGGCCGTCCGTTCAGGGTAACCTGCTGCTTGCGCAGCAATTTCAGGTCCTGGTCCATGAAGTACAGGCTGGCCGATCCGTCGCTGGCAATGAGCTGCTTCCCGTCGGTGGTAAGGCCCCAGCCTTCCCGGTTATAGGACACCGTGCTCTCGTATTTGAGGGTTTTGGCGTTGTACTTGAAGGCCACCTTGTTGGTCCAGGTGAGGATATACAAGGTTTCCCCCAGGATGACGGAACCTTCGGCAAAGTACTTGTTGGCAAAGCGTTGGTTGGTAAGTGGTTTGCCGCTGGCCAGATCTACCGTGCGCAGGGTGCTGGATCCGTACAGGCCGGTGGTTTCGTATAGCTTCCCATCATGGAAGAAGAGCCCCTGCGTATAGGCGTCCCGCTGGTGCGGATACTCCTGCAGCACTTTGACCCGGTACTGCTTTACCTGTGCACCCGAACAGGCGCACAGGAACAGGCAGACGGCACTGAGCAGGGATATGCGGAAAAAGTGTTTCATTGTTCCGAGGAGCAAAGATAACACTTTTTTTATGCATACGAATGCATCCCGCCCAAAATCAGGTTAACGCCAAAATAGGTAATCAGCACGCACAGGATGGCCCCAATGGCAAACCAATGGAAGAAGCGCGCGTTGCGGAAAGGCTTGAGAACTCCCCCGTGCAGGGCAAAGGAATACACCAGCAGGGTTATCAGCGCCCAAGTCTCCTTCGGGTCCCAGGCCCAGTAGTTTCCCCAGGAAATATTGGCCCACACAGCGCCCAGGAAGGTGCCGAAGGTGAGCAGGAAAACGCCCGGG
>CAMJKI010000077.1 GCA_946406355.1 uncultured Bacteroidales bacterium
AGGCCCAGTTCACTGGCCAGGATGGCGCAGATGTTGGCAACCTCGCGGGAGTGCTGAAGCAGGTTCTGACCGTACGAGGAACGGTATTTCATGCGGCCGATCATTCTTACCAGCTCCATGGACAGGCCGTGGATGCCCAGGTCGATGCAGGTGCGCTTGCCGGTTTCCAGGATTTCCTCTTCCAGCTGCTTCTGCACCTTTACCACCACTTCCTCGATGCGGGCGGGATGGATGCGGCCGTCCACAACCAGCTGGTGCAGGGCCAGGCGGGCCACTTCCCGGCGCACGGGATCGAAGGCGCTCAGCAGGATGGCGTCCGGGGTGTCGTCCACCACAATTTCCACACCTGTAGCGGCTTCCAGGGCCCGGATATTACGTCCTTCCCGGCCGATGATGCGGCCCTTGATGTCGTCGTTCTCGATGGGGAAGGTGGTAACGGCATTCTCAATGGCCGTTTCCGTGGCAGTACGCTGGATGGTATTGATAACAATGCGCTTGGCTTCCTTGGCGGCGTTCAGGCGGGCTTCGTCGATGCAGTCGTTGATGTAGGCCTGGGCCTCGGTGCGGGCCTCGGCCTTCATGGATTCCATCAGCTGGGCCTTGGCTTCGGCGGCGCTGAGGCCGGCGATGGTTTCAATCTGGTGGATAACCTGGCCGCGGAGTTCCTCGTATTCGTCTTCCTTTACCTTGAGGGCATCCTGCTGGCTCTTGAGGAGGTTTTTCTGGTTATCCAGTTCCTTGTTTTTGCGGTCGGCCTCGCTCATTTTCTGGTTCAGGGTGTTTTCCTTTTGCCGAACGCGGTTTTCCGCCTCCCGGATCTGGGCGTTTTTCTCATTCACCTGCTTTTCGTGCTCACTCTTGAGGGACAGGTACTTCTCCTTGGCCTGGAGGATTCTTTCGTTCTTGATTTTCTCTCCCTCAATCTCTGCTTTTTCCAGAATCTCGTCCCGCTTTCCCTTTAAGATGGCACGGCGGATGAGTATGTAGACGACGAGGGCGAGGACCGCCCCGGCCACAAATCCGATAACTAAGCTTGTAATATTCATAATATATATTGGTTTAAGTACTTACGTAAAAATGGCAGTTCCCTTTCAGGAGCTGCCAAATGGAAAAAAGCCGTCAGCATCTAGTCAGAAAATCTTAATGAATAAGATTTGGGTCCCGACCGGTTTCTGATATCCCCCGTCCTGCGGCAAGCCGCAGAATCCCCGTTGCGGGTAAAATGGGCCCGTCATCCCCGGTCTGAGTCAACCCGGCGCGTTGAAACGTGTTGATTTCAGCTTTCGATGGGTGACGGCTTTATTTTGTATGGATGTCTTGCAGATAGCGGTCCAGGTCTCTCTCCAGCTGCCCCCGTTCGTTCTCGGCCGTTTCGGCCTCTTTCTGCAGGCCGATGCGGTATACCGTTTCGTTCAAGGCCACCAGCGACATCAGGTCCATGATGGTCTTGTCCGGATTCTTCCGGGTATAGGCAGCGAGGCGCTTGTTGATGGCTTCGGCGGCCAGCCTGTACACTTCTTCCTGTTCCGGGGAAGTGGCCATGAGGTTGTAGGTGCGGCCTGCAATCTTTATGCTGATCTTCTGGTCCATCGTTAGTCCTCCAGGCAGGAGATGCATTTACCGATCTCCCTGATGAGTGTATCCACCTTTTCCCTGGCGGCCTTTTTGTCTCCGCCGCCGGTGAAGGCTTCCGTGAGTTTCCGGGTCTCTATCTCGGACTCCAATTCCATAATTTGCTCCCTGAGGTTTTTCCCGGTTTCCTCGCACTCATGTAGCTCCTCGCGGAGTCTTTGATTCTCCGCCTTCTCAGCCTCATAGAGCGCAATCAGCTGTTCGATTCTTTGCCTTAAACCTTCCAGCATAGCCGGTTTTTACCTAATTCTCGCAAATTTAATAAAAATCCTGCAAAAATCCGTACTTAATTTAAAAAATTAAAGCTCGGCAATCAGTTTCGTGAACAGCAGGGTCATCTTGTCGGCGGCGGCATCGGCGGCTTTTACAATTTCCTCGCCGTCCGTTACGTAGTCTTCATCGTCCGTTGCATGGGCAACATCCGTAATAACGGACATGCCGAACACCGGCAAATTGCTGTGGCGGGCCACAATAACCTCCGGAACAGTGCTCATGCCCACGGCGTCGGCACCTATGGCGCGGAAGTAGCGGTATTCGGCCGGGGTTTCATAGCAGGGACCGGAGACGGCCACGTACACACCCTTCTGCAGGGCTATTCCTTCCTTTTCGGCCAGGGCTTCGGCCTTACGGATAAGCGCAGGGTCGTAGGGACGCGTCATGTCCGGGAAACGCGGGCCGAATTCGTCCATATTGGGGCCGATGAGCGGATTGGGCAGGAGGTTGATGTGGTCCTTGATAATCATGAGGTCGCCCACGTGGAAGCCCAGGTTGGTGCCGCCGGCGGCATTGGAAACGAACAGGTATTGGATGCCGATTACCTTCATCACCTGGATAGGGAGGGTTACCAGATGCATGGGGTAGCCTTCGTAATAGTGGATTCGTCCCTGCATGGCAATCACCTTTTTGCCGCCCAGGTCTCCCACAATGAAGTTGCCCTTATGGCCGATGGCGGTAGAAACGGGGAAACCGGGAATGTCCCGGTAGGGGATTACGAGGGGATTCTCAATCTGGTCGGCCAGTTTGCCCAGGCCGCTGCCCAGGACGATACCTACTACAGGCTGTATGCCGCCCAATTGTTTCCTGACATAGTCGGCGGCGGCGTGAATGGTTTCCAACGGATTCATATTCAGATATTTTCGATAATTTTAATGAAAAGCTTGGTCATTTTGTCGGCGGCGGCGTTGGCGGCCTTTACTACGTCTTCCCCGTCGTTCTCGTAATCTTCGGCATATTCGTCGTGCGCCTCATTGGTAATGACGGACATGCCGAACACGGGAACGCCGGCGTGGCGGGCCACAATCACTTCCGGCACGGTGCTCATACCCACGGCGTCGGCACCGATGGTACGGTAGAATTTATACTCGGCAGGTGTTTCGTAGGAAGGTCCGGTATCGCCCAGATACACGCCCTGCTTCAGTTCCACGCCCATTTCCCCGGCCAGCTGCATGGCCAGTTTGATAAGTTCCGGGTCGTACGGACGGGTCATGTCCGGGAATCGCGTGCCTTCATCATCCATATTGGGGCCGATGAGCGGATTGGGCAGCAGATTGATATGGTCCTTGATAATCATGAGGTCTCCCACGTGCAGGCCGAAGCTCACTCCGCCGGCGGCGTTGGAGACGAACAGGCTCTTGATGCCCAGCCTTATCATGACGCGGATGGGCAGGACCACGTTTTCCATGCCGTAGCCCTCGTAATAGTGGATACGCCCCTGCATGGCGATGACGGTTTTGCCGCCCAGAGACCCCACTATGTAGTTTCCTTTGTGGCCGGTGGCTGTGGAGAGGGGGAATCCGGGGATGAGCCGATAGGGAATAATGACCGGGTTCTGGATGGCGTCGGCCAGTTTTCCCAGGCCGCTGCCCAGGACGATGCCCACTATGGGCTTTCTGCCTTCCAGCAGGTCTCTCACGGTGCTGACTGCGCCAACAATCTTTTCAATTCTCGGGTCCATAGTTCCAGTGTTTATGTGTGGTTGTCTTTCAAAAAAACCGGCATGTGGCGTGCCGGCTGTGGTATTAGAATTCTTCGCTTTCCTGATCCTCCCGCGGGGTATACTGTCGGATGGGCTGGTCGTGAAGAAGGTCGTGCAGGATGTACTGGACAGCCTCCTGCAGGCCTTCCTGGAATTTTTCGAAGTCTTCTTTATAAAGGAAAATCTTATGCTTGTCGAACACGAAAGAACCGTCCCGCTCTACGCGGCGCTTGCTTTCCGTGATGGTGAGGTAAAAGTCGTTGTTTCCCTTCGTGGCCTTCACGTCAAAGAAATACGTACGCTTTCCGGCCCGGACGGGTTTGGAGTAAACGTCTTCCGAGTTTCGCTCCTGGGCATGGCCCCTTTCATAATCTTCACTGTACATAACGTATATTTAGTTTGTTTCCAATCACAAATTTAGGGAAATTATTGAAAAAACACTAACTTTGTACGAATTTATTTGATTGACATTATGCTCAACCGACGTATCCTCAGAATCAAGGCATTCAAGGTCCTGTATTCCTATGCAGAGAACCCGGACCTCACGTTGAAAGAGGCGTTATCGAATCTGGATACATCCGCGGAGGCCACCAGGGACCTGTATCTTTACCTGCTGGCGCTCATTCCCGCGCTCACCTCAGAGGCCGCCCGCCGCACGGAGGCCGCCAGGGGCAAATTCAACCCTACGGAAGAGGAACTTCACCCCAACCTCAAGTTCGTGAACAACCGCGTATCGGCCCTTCTGAGCGCCGACCCGGACTTTCAGCGGCTGCTGGAAAAGAAGAAACTCTCGTGGGAGCAGAACGACGCCTTTGTGCACGCGCTCTATGAAACCGTGAAATCGCGGCCCTGGTATGCCGAATACATGGCCTGTCCGGAAGACTCCCTTTCCCGCGACGTGGCGCTGTGGAAGCATGTTTTCGAGGAAGAACTGGAAGACGACGAGGCCCTGGCCGCCATCCTGGAAGACCAGTCCATCTACTGGAGCGACGATGTAGCCTATGCCCTTCTGGCCTGTCTGCGTTCGCTGGACGGGATTGCTGTTTACAACCGCTGGAGCTATCCGCCGCTGTATCAGAGCGAGCAGATGGCCGCTCAGGGGAAAAAGGTGGAAGACGACCGCCAGTTTGTCCATTCGCTGGTTACGGCCGCCTACGGCCGCTTCAAGGAGTATTACGACCTGGTGGCCGGCTCCGTGTCCAAGTGGGACCGGGACCGCCTGTATACCACAGATATCGTCCTCATCGTCATGGGACTGGCCGAGGCGGAAACCTTCCCGGATATCCCGCTCAAGGTAACCATCAACGAGTATGTGGAAATCTCCAAGTATTATTCCACGCCCAAGAGCCGCAGTTTTGTGAACGGTCTGCTGGACCGTCTTCTCAAGGAAAGAACAAACTAACACACAACTATGCATACATTAACCCTTTATCTTCTTCAGGCAGCCGCTCAGCAGCAGCCGAGCGCCCTTCCCACCATCCTTATGTTCGGCGCCATCATCCTGGTGATGTGGCTGTTCATGATCCGTCCCCAGCGCAAGCAGCAGAAGCAGCTGCAGGAGTTCCGCAACTCCCTCAAGAAAGGTGACAAGGTGGTTACCGCCGGCGGCATCTTCGGCGAAATTGTGGAAGTGAACGAAAAAACCGCCCTTATCCGGGTAGATGGAGACGTTAAACTCCGTGTAGATAAGCAGAGCCTGGTGAAGGACTATTCCGACGCCGAGCAGAAATAATCCATGGAGTGGGGAAGAAGCTGGGTGGTGCTTGTAGTGGCACTGCTCCTTGCCAGTCTTGTCTGGATCCTGAGCAATCTTTCCCAGACTTATTCCGGGACAATCAGCGTTCCGGTAGTGGCTCGCTGTAACCTGGACGGCTACCAGAACCAGTCGTCCAATACGGTGCTGGTGAGCGCCCGGTGCCGGACGCTGGGTTTCCGCCTGGTGCGGGAACAGAGCCGCCGGGAACGTAAAACCATTGTTATAGACTTCTCTCCGGCCGATTTGCACCGCACGGGGCCGGAGACTTTTTGTGTTATCGGCGGGGCCATTAATTCCTATGCCAACCAGTTCTTCGGGGAGGAAACCACCGTAGAGGCTTTCATCACGGATACCCTCAAGTTCATCTTCCCGCGGGAGAACCATAAAAAGGTGCCCGTAGAAACCCCCATGACCGTCCATTGCCGCTCCCAGTACATGCAGAGCGGTGCTTTCCGCACTTCGCCGGACTCGGTTACGGTGTATGGGGAAGCGGCCCGTCTGGAAGGCATCGACAAAGTTACTACCAGCCGGCTGGTGCTCACCGACGTGCACGAATCCCGGCACGGGATCCTGCGCCTGAACCCCATCTCCGGCGTGCGCCTTTCGGTGGAGGAGGTGAGCTATGAACTGCCCGTCACCCGCTATGTGGAACTCCGGAGCACCCTGCCCGTGGAGGTATGGAATGCCCCTGCCGGCCACGAACTGCAGGTGTTCCCGGCTACGGCCGAGGTGGTGCTGCTGTGCACCTTCCCCCTGGCCAAGGATCCGCTTCCGGAATTCCGTATCTATGTGGATTACAAGGATTTCGCAGCCTCTATCAACGGACGCTGCGTCCCCCGTACCCTGCGCCTGCCCAACGGTGTGCTGCAGTACCGGGTAATGCCGGAAGTGTTCGACTGCATAGAATCGGTCCGATGAAAACCGTCATTGTCACAGGCGGGATCGGCAGCGGAAAGTCGGCCGTCTGCGCCCTGCTCCGGGAGCGGGGGATACCCGTGTATGACTGTGATGCCCGCGCCAAGGCGCTTTATGACGAGAATCCCGCCCTGATTCCGGCATTGGAAAAGGCTCTGGACATGCCCTTGCGGGGAGGGGACGGCCACCTGGACAAAGTGGCGTTGGCGCAGCGCATTTTCTCGAACGAAAAGGCTCGGGAAACCGTTGAGGCGGCGCTTTATCCCGCTCTGCTGGCCGATTTCAAGGCCTGGCGCTCCGCCCAGGAAGAAGCTCCTTTTGTGGTGCTGGAGTCGGCCATTATCCTTTCCAAACCCCTTTTCCGCGGCCTTGCCGATGCGGTGGTGCTGGTGGATGCCAGCCCGGAAATCCGCCTTCGCCGGGCCATGAAACGGGACGGTGCCACGGAAGAAGCCGTCCGGGGAAGAATGGCGGCCCAGGCGCCCATTTCATCGGCCGATGCCTGCGTTATCCGTAACGACGGAACTCCGGAAGACCTCCGAAAGGAGGTAGAACGCGTTTTTTTCGGCAAAAATGACTATATTTGTAAGATTTTGAAAAACGATACCAAAGCAATGAAAACCGATCTTGCCAAAACCCTTTCCATCCGTGGTCAGCACGGACTGTTCACTTATATCGCCCAATCCCGCACCGGCGCCATCGCCGAGTCTTTCGAAGACAAGAAGCGCTATAATTTCAGCGCCAATTCCGGCATCACCACCCTGGCCGACATTTCCATCTATACGGCCGACGGTGAGGTGAAGCTCCAGGAAGTCTTCGGCAAAATGCACGAGGTGCTGGGCGATAAGGATGCCCCTTCGGCCAAGGCCGCTCCCGAGGAACTCAAGGCCCTTTTTGTGAAAGCCCTGCCCGATTACGACGGAGAGCGTTTCTACGTTTCCCACATGAAGAAGGTGGTGGAATGGTACAACGCCCTTAAGAATTATGCGTCTCTGGACTTTGTAACGGACGAGGAGCGGGAAGCCGAGGCTGCCAAGGAGGCCTGAGCCATGCCCTCGCTGCAGGTTATCACCCTGGGGTGTTCCAAGAACACGGTTGACACCGAGCATCTGCTCTATCAGGTACGCGGCTCGTACGAACTGGTGCCGGAAGGGGAGTCCCGCCCCTTTGTGGATGTCCTGCTGGTGAATACCTGCGGTTTTATCGGCGACGCCAAAGAGCAGTCCATCCAGACCATCCTGGCTGCTGCAGCCAGAAAAAAAGCCGGTCAGGTGGGCAGGCTGCTGGTTTTCGGCTGCCTGTCCCAGCGCTATGCCTCCGAACTTCCGGAACTGATTCCGGAGGTGGACGGCTGGTATGGCGCCCGTACCCTGGATCCGCTGGTGGAAGCCCTGGGCTGCACGCCGGACCCTTCGCAGCAGCATCGGCGCGTACGCACGGACGGCATCCATCCCTATGCCTATCTTAAGATTTCGGAAGGCTGCGACCGCCGCTGTTCCTATTGCGCCATTCCTTTCATCCGCGGTCCTCACCGTTCCGTGCCCATGGAGGTGCTGGTGCAGGAAGCGGAAGAACTGGCCGCCCAGGGCGTCCGGGAGCTGATTGTGATAGCGCAGGATACCACTTATTACGGCCTGGACCTTTACAAAAAGCGCATGCTGGCCCCTCTGCTGCAGAAACTGTCGGAGGTAAAAGGCATCGAATGGATTCGCATCCACTATTCCTATCCGGCCGATTTTCCGGAGGATGTCCTGGACCAGATGGCCAATAATCCCAAGGTCTGTCGCTACATGGACATCCCGCTGCAGCACATTTCCGACAGGGTGCTGGACATGATGCACCGCCATGTAGACGGTGCCTGGACCCGGGAACTCATCCGCAAGATGCGGGAGCGGGTTCCGGGCGTGGTGCTCCGGACAACCCTCATCGTGGGGCATCCGGGCGAGAACCACAAAGACTTCCAGGAACTGCTGGATTTTGTGCAGCAGGCCCGTTTCCAGCGTTTGGGCGCCTTCACCTATTCGGAAGAGGAGGGTACCTACGATGCCGAACATTTCCCAGACAAAGTGGCGGAACGCACCAAAAAGAACCGTTTGAACACGCTCATGGAAGTGCAGCGTGGCATATCCCTTGCATACAATGAATCCCGGATTGGATCCCAGGTCCGCGTATTGGTAGACGACTTCACAGACGGCGTTCTGGTATGCCGGAGCGAATTCGAAAGCCCGGAAGTGGACGGCGAGATCCTGGTAAAGTATCCGGCGGCGGCAGATAACGGCGCAGATCCAAAATCCCTTGTGGGACAGTTTCTTACCGTTAGAATAACCGCAGCCGACGAGTATGACCTTACGGCAGAAATAGTATGAGAAAGTTATTTTGGCTGGCAGCTTGCGTGCTGATGGCGGCTTCCTGCGCGCCCGAGATTTACACCCATTATCTGGATGTCCGGAAACCCTCCGACTCCGGTCTTAACCTGTCCCGCAAAACCATGGCCATGGTGTATATGGACAGTGATGTACCGGCCGATACAGTCTTTAACCGCGGGGTGGCTTCGTCCCTGGCCCGTGCCATGGAGGAAGATTATTTCGACGGACAGGAAGTGATCGGCCTGTACCGGATTCCCAAGGCCGACAGCCTGTCGCTGGATCTGATGCATTCGCTGGTGATGGACACCGGCGAGGATGTCATCTTCCTTCTTGTTAATTCCCTGGGCGATGTGCAACTGGAGGCCCGGCAGGAAGTCCGCAATGCCCGCTCGGTAGATTCGGCTTATGTTACTCCGGCCCTGGTTCCGCTCAGTACCAGCGTCTTCGTTTATGACAGCATGGGAGAGGACGTGGTGCGCCGTTTTTCAGGATCTACCCTCCTGCGCCCGGCGGTGTATAACAACGGACTTGTCCCGGAAGAGAACCTGAAGGATCAGGCCCGGATGGTGGCTGCTGCCGGAGAGGCCGAGAAGATGGGAGAACGCATCTCCCGGCGCTTTGTGTCCAATTGGCAGACGGAAAGCTTCAGCTTCTATTATTTTGACGACAGCAGCTCCGAACAGTGGGAGTTGGCCCTTGTGAATGCCCTGGAAGGTAAATTCGCCGCCGCCATAGACGGTTGGGCGCCCTTCCTCAAGGCCGATGACGAGCGGAAGCAGGCCTGTGCCTGCTACAATATGGCCATGGCTTTCTATATGATGGAGAACCGGGATCTGGCCACCCGCTGGCTGGATTTGGCCGACACCCTTTATCCGGATCTGGCCCTTTCTCCGGGGCTCCGGAAGAGAATTGAGGACCAGATGAAATAAGCAGCGGGGGAGTTGTTGGAAAAGTGAACAAATGTGTGTATATTTGTAAAATTTAAAAATTACTAAAAAATTAATCATAATTCTCCAATAAAATGGCAAACATCAATCTCCGCAAGTACGGCATCACGGGTGTGAAAGAAGTCCTTTACAACCCCACGTACGAGGTTCTTTACAACGAAGAGACCAAGCCCGGTCTCGAAGGCTTTGACAAGGGTCAGGTTACTGAACTCGGTGCCATCAACGTAATGACGGGTATCTACACCGGCCGTTCCCCTAAAGACAAGTACATTGTGTACGACAACACCACCAAGGAAGGCAAGAAGGGAGAAATCTGGTGGGACACCGAGGAGTATCACAACGACAACCACAAGATGAGCGTGGACACCTGGAAGGCCGTGAAGAAACTGGCCCAGCAGCAGCTGTCCGGCAAGCGCCTCTTTGTTGTGGACGGTTTCTGCGGCACCCACAAGGACACCCGCATGAAGGTCCGCTTCATCATGGAGGTGGCATGGCAGGCCCA